>JAICLJ010000004.1 GCA_025927575.1 Bryobacteraceae bacterium
CGATAAACGGTAGTAGCCTTCGTCATCACGGCCGCTCGACATGACCGCGATGGCGTCACCCGGGTTAGGGTCGGCTTCGTGCTGTTCACGCCAGACGCTCAAAGGCAGCGCACCTTCCATTTTGCGCCCGATGTCGACCAGGATCGCTTCGGGAGAGACCGATACGATAACGCCCTGAAGAGTCTCGCCCGCGCTTTCACCGTGCTGCCGCTCGAAGCTGGAAAGCAATTCCGCGAAGCTGGCATTCTCCTCGGGAACGACGGTTTCGGACGTGGCAAAGGATTCGGATTTCAGGTGATTCATGGAAAACTTCGGGGGTTCACCAATATTCTGTCACAGACCCTATAAGATGAGCCTGTGAAGCCGCCCTCGCTCATATCGACTGGCATCGCCTCGTTCCTGCGCGCCGAAGATATTGCGTGGCTGCTGCTGTTTACGGGCCTGGCGGTCTTCGGACCGGACCTCAATTACGACGCCTACATCATCCTGCTGCTCTTCGCGGCATTCCTCGTCGCCGAGCCAAAGATCAAAGCCTTTTCAACGCGCCGCGGCCAGATCGTCGCGTTGCTTGTAAAGGTGCTACTCAGTTATCTGCTGATTGGCTTCTCTCATGGCATCGACAGCAACTACTACCTGATTCTGCTGCTGCCGGTGATCTCAGCCGCCACGTCTCTCGATCTGGCCGGCACGACTGTGTTCATTCTTCTCTGCGCGGCCGCCTACCTTTCGTTCCTAGGATTTATAAATTGGGAGACTCACTATATTCCGCCCGATCAGCAGCGGCTTCTCTGCCTGCATGTCGCATTCATAGCAGTCGCCGGATACCTCGTCTATCTGCAGGCCCGCGCGAAACGGGACGAAATGCTCCGTACGCAGGAAGCAATAGACAGGCTTACGGAAGCGAACCGGAATCTGCGCCGGGCCGAGGCCTCGCTGCGGCGGAGTGAACGGCTGGCGGCCCTCGGACAGTTGACCGCGGGCCTGGCGCACGAACTTCGCAATCCGCTCGGGACGATTAAAGCTTCCGCCGAACTGCTGGAAAAACCGGCTACGCAATCAAACCCAGCCGTAATGCAGGAATTGACCGGGTATATCACGAGCGAGGTGGACCGCACAAACTCACTTATTTCGCGCTTTCTGGATTTTGCCCGGCCGCTGCGCCTCCATGCAAAAGCCGCCGACCTCTGCGAAACCGTTAGCCAGACGATTGCGCAAATGCGGCCGCGCGCCGAGGCTCGTGATATCCGGTTGGAGACTGCTATTCCCGAGTATCCCGTTGAATTCTCGTTTGATTCCGACTTGCTGGCAATCGCTTTGACCAACCTCATTCACAATGCGATCGAGGCTAGTTCGCCCGGCAGCGTTGTCCTCGTGGCAGTGGAGCCACGGGGCGGGGGTATACATTTGAGCGTCTCGGACCAGGGAACTGGCATCGCTTCCGAGCATCTCGAGAGTATCTTCAACCCGTTCTTCACAACCAGGACGGACGGAACGGGATTAGGATTGGCAATTGTGACCAAAATCGTGGATGAGCATAACGGGAAGATTACGGTTCAAAGCACCCCCGGGGCCGGAACGACGTTCGACCTTTTTTTGCCGGCAGGGAGGCAGGACTAGCCATGTCGAATCGCATCCTGATTGTGGAGGATGAAGACAAGCTCCGCCGCGTGGTGCAACTCCATTTGGAATCGACAGGCTTTGAAGTGGATCACGCTCCGAGCGCGGAACAGGCGCTCCCGCGCGCCGCTACTGCCGATCTGGTGCTGACGGACCTGAAACTCCCGGGGATGGACGGGCTGGAATTCATCAAAGAGATCCACGCCAGGAATGTGCAAACGGCGGTAATCGTGATGACGGCCCACGGCTCGGTAGAGGCGGCCGTGGAAGCCATGAAGCAAGGCGCTGCCGACTTCCTGCAAAAGCCATTTTCTCTGGAGCACCTGACAGCGCTGATCCAGAAAGTTCTCAACGTTCAATCGCTGCGGGCCGAGAATGCGCGCCTGCGCGAGGAGCTAGATCAGCGCTACCAGTTCGATAACATTATTGGCCGCAGTCCCGCCATGCGCGAGATATTCCAGACTATTTCGCGGGTGGCGCCCACGCGTGCGACCGTCCTGCTCGCGGGCGAGAGCGGCGTTGGGAAGGACATGATCGCGCGCGCCATCCACCAGCACTCCCCCCGCAAAGATCATCCGTTCGTCAAGATCAACTGCACGGCGCTTCCCGAGAATCTGATGGAGAGTGAATTGTTCGGCTACGAGAAAGGCGCTTTTACCGGCGCAAATGGCAGCAAGCCGGGCAAGTTCGAGCAAGCTGACAAAGGAACGGTGTTTCTCGACGAGATCGGCGATGTGCCGGGCAATATTCAGGTGAAGCTGCTTCGTATTCTGCAAGAGCGGCAGTTCGAGCGGCTCGGCAGCAATTTCACGCGCAGCGTGGACGTGCGTGTCATTGCAGCGACTAACGTCGACCTCCGCGCCGCCCTCGAAGAAGGCCGTTTCCGCGAAGATCTCTACTACCGTTTGAATGTGGTGCCGATCAGCATCCCGCCGTTACGGCAGCGTACGGAAGACATCCCCTTTCTCGCTCTGCACTTTGTGCGGAAGCTCAGCAAAGATCTGGGTTCTAACATCGCTGACATTACTCCGCAGGCGATCGACAGGCTGCTCGAATACGATTGGCCCGGCAATGTCCGGGAGCTGGAAAACACAATAGAACGCAGCATCGTGCTTGCGTCCGGCAGTGTGCTGGAGGCGTCCGATATCCGGATCGACAACTCACGCCAGCGCGTCGTCGTGCCCTCCCAGGCGCCCATTCTTCCGGAAGGGACCACGCTTGAACAATGGGAGCAGGCTATGATTCGTGAAGCCTTACGCCGAACGAACGGCAACAAGAGCCAAGCCGCGCGATTGCTCGGTTTGACGCGGAACGCGCTGCGCTACCGGCTTTCGCAGATGGGTCTAGATAACGGGAAAGAAGCGGAGGAGAGCGGGGCGCCGGAGGGGTGAGTGCAGGAGCCGGCGGGATCGACATCACGACACCGTCCGGCTATCCTAATGTTCAGGAGAGAAGCGCCGTTATGGAAATTCGCGAAGTTCGCTCCGTGGCGGAATTTCAAAAGGAGGAGTACGTCTCCTCTCTGAGGCAGAACCGAACCCCGCTATTACTCACTGTCGACGGCCATGCTGAAATCGTCGTGCAGGATGCAGAAAGCTATCAGAGGCTCGTCGAACGTCTGGAACGTGCCGAGGGTGTAATCGCCATTCGTGAAGGCTTGCTTGAAGCCGACGCCGGTCGCGTCCATCCCGCGCGAAAAGCATTAGCGGAACTCGGGACGAAGCTTGGCCTTTCGCGTTGACATTACGGAAACGGCGATCGGCGATGCCGAAGAGTACGTCCGGTTTATCAACGAGCAAGGAAGCGACCCCGGAGCCGCTGGGCGATGGTGGCGTGGTTTGTTGGATGCCATTGACTCACTGGAGGAGATGCCGGAACGTTGCCCTCCTATTCCTGAAATCGATGAATTTGAGGAAAAGCTGCGACACCTGCTCTACTGCTCACACCGTATCGTTTTTCGGATAAACGAGGCAGCCAAAACCGTTGTGGTGCTTCGAATTTATCGTGCAGCGCGCAAGACACTCTCCAGCGAAGACTTCATGGACTGAGAGCGGATCTACAGCTTGAAAATCTTCGGCGATTCCATGCCCTTCAGCGCATTCCGGGCGTCGAAGACAAGCCGGCTGTGCTCTACCAGAGCCGCATAATCGATACCCGAATGATCCGTTACGATGACAACGCAGTCCGCTTGATCCGCCGCGGGTAGCAGTTCCTCGGCCAGCAGTTCAAGACCGTCGGTCGCGATTTTCGGCACAAAAGCGTCGGAATACGAAACAATGGCTCCGCGCCGCAGAAGCAGGTGGATAATATCGAGCGCGGGCGATTCACGTACGTCGCTAATATCGCGCTTATAGGCCACGCCAAGAATGTGAACCCGGGAACCCCGAAGAGGCTTTGCTACATCGTTCAGCGCGTCCTGTATACGCTCGACCACGTACTGGGGCATCTGCCCGTTGATGTAACCCGCCAATTCAATGAACCGTGCCTCAATGCCCGCTTCGCGGCTCTTCCAGGAAAGGTAAAACGGATCGATGGGAATACAATGGCCGCCTAGTCCCGGTCCCGGATAGAACGGCATGAACCCGAAAGGCTTCGTCGCCGCCGCGTCGATCACCTCCCATACATCGATTCCCATCCGGCTGCACATCAATGCCATTTCGTTGGCCAGGCCGATGTTGATCATCCGGAACGTGTTCTCCAGCAGTTTCACCATCTCGGCAACGCGCGTCGAACTCACCGGCACCACTTTTTCGAGCGCCTGTCCGTAGAACAGAGCGCCCAGTTCAGTACACGCCGGCGTTATCCCGCCAACCACCTTCGGAATGTTCCCCGTATGAAATTGGGGGTTGCCCGGATCTACTCGTTCCGGCGAGAAGCACAAAAAAAAATCGCGGCCTACCTGTAGACCCGACTCCTGCAACTTCGGCAGGACAAGCTCATCTGTCGTGCCAGGATATGTGGTGGATTCGAGCATCACCAAAAAACCGGGGTGCATGTGCTGCGCGATTTGCTCCGTAGCGGACACAACATAGCTCATATCCGGATCTTTCGTTTTGCGGAGCGGAGTAGGCACGCAAATATCGATTGTGTCCAGCCCTTCGATGACCGAAAAATCTGTCGTCGCGCGCAGCTTGCCGGCGTTAACGAGCGGCCCGAATACCTCGTCCTTGACGTCTTTGACGTAGGATCGTCCGGCATTGAAGCGATCGACCTTATCGGTCTGGACATCTATGCCTGTTACATCGAAACCGGCTGTGGCGAACTCCACCGCGAGAGGAAGGCCGACGTACCCTAGCCCCAGCACGCCAACTTTCGCGGTTCGTTTCGCAATCCGTTCTTTCAACTGCTCCGCGGCGGCAAGAGCCTCGCGTCTTCCATTGCTTAAAATTTCAGTCGCCAAGCAGGAACTCTCCCTCGCCGATGAATTCGGCAGGCCCGGTAAGAAACACGCTCTCTTCCCAACGTAACGTCAGCGGACCGGCAGGCGTGTGTACGATCACGGGACTTGCTGCTACCCCCCTGAGAATAGCAGCGACGGCCGCCCCTGTGGAACCCGTTCCGGAGCTACGAGTTTCTCCCGCCCCGCGCTCGTAAAACACAGCTTCGATGTTGTGGCGGTCCATAATTCGCACAAACGAAACGTTGGTTCGCTCCGGGAAGCGGAGATCGGCTTCCGCCAGAGCGGCGCTGACGCGCCAGTCGGATGGAAGGGAGTCTACAAAGATCGCGCACTGTGGATTGCCGACGTTCACAATCGTCGCATCGAATACTCCTGAAGCGAGCCGCAATTCTGTATGTACTTCCTCGTTCCGGTAATTGGGCGTTCCCATATCCATCTCTAAACGAAACCGGTTCTCCTCGCGAGCCTGCAGCGTCAGCATCTTCACGCCCGCCGCTGTTTCAATAGCGATGCTTTCGCCCTCCACCGCGCCTGTCCAAAGCGCGAATGCGGCGGCGCAACGGGTGCCGTTTCCGGAAATCTCAGGTTCGCTGCCATCCGAGTTGAATAGCCGTGTGTGCAGACCGTCCGGCTGTTTCCGCACGAGCATCCAGCCATCGGCGCCAATCCCGGTGTATCGGGCGCAAATCTTTCGAGCGATCGCAGGCAATCCCTCGTTTGGCGCCTGTTCGGCCCAGGTCAACAGAAAGTCATTCTCGGCGCCATGCAGCTTATGAAATGGAATTTTGATCAATCGACTCTCCTGTAGATCCGAACGACAGGATCATCTTTAGTGTGAATTTCGAGCACCGTCCGGTAAACGGTCTTCCTCCAGTTTGCCTTGTCGATTGCCCGGGAAATACGATCGTTTTTCCCCATTACTGCCACCGCCCATTTGCAGGGGTGGAACAGATCCATCCGCGTTGTGGCTAGTAGCCATGCAGGACCGTTGCCTTCATGCAGCGTTTCCGAGAGTGGGATGCGTGCCCAGCCGAAGATACCGGTCGCATCGCCGAACGACATCAAAATGCCATCTCCATTGCGATAATGGGTTTTGAAAAACTGCGCCGCGTCCGCGGTCCATTCACGCCGCGAATTCGAATTCACCTCCGATTCTTTCCAGCAGATCCAATGCCCGTGCGACGGATGAATTAACCAGGGCAAGATGCCGATAACCGGCAGAATCATGGCCCACTTGCGCCATCGGTTGGGCATAGCAAGGACAATTGCCCCCACCGCAAAGGCCGCCAGCGGCAGCATCGCAATTCCATACCGCGTGTTGTAGTAGCTGAACGGCTTTAGGGTTGGAACGTGGATGGGCGTGCCCGAAGATTCGATGCTCCAGATGTAAAAACAAGGCGTCAGCAGTAGAAGCAGTAGTGGCCAGAACCGGCGGGTCCACATGGCGCAAACGACGCCTACCGCCCCGCAGACCAGCAGCGGCAAGCCAGCGCACAAGCGACCGGCAGTCGTATAGTAAAGGGCTGCCAGGCGCCAGTCGTGAAACCCCGGATATAGGGCGTTGCCATTGATGGCTTTCGCGGAATAGGGGCCACGGTAAAAGCCGAGTGGATCGCCGGTCTCCCATCGATTGTGCGTGAGCCAGTACAAAGGAGCCAGGCTCGCCAACGTTCCGAACAGAACCGCCGACTGAAAGCGGCCTCGGCGCGCGCATACGAAAAAGCCCACAGTGAAGAACGGAATGAGAAACCAGCCGTCGTAGCGCGTCAGGCTCGCGGCCATCGATGCCAAGGCGCCCAGGATAATTTGCGACTGGCTCTGAGTCCGGCGAAAGCGCAGAAGGGAGAACAGCATCACGCTGAAGGCCGCGAGAAAGACAACTTCCGTCATCGGAATGGACCCGAGATAGAGAAGGTTCGGATTCAAAGCGAGGCATGCGACGACAATCCCGGCCGGCAAATACCCGTCATACGCTTCGCGCGCCGCGAGATAGAAAAAGGTAACGGATAGCACAAAGCACATCGCGACGGGAATGGTGCCGGCGAGGCCAGTGCTCCACAACATGTCATTTGTCGCAAACGGTAGGCAGATGACGTGCAGAATCGGCAGCCAGACGCTGCCAATCTGCTCGTACCCTGGCGTTCTGGAATCGATGATGCTGCGAGCGATATTTAGATGAGCCTGCGCATCGCCGTAATACAGAAGGAATCCCTGCCGCAGAAACCAAGCTGCCGCAATGGCAATCAGGATGGCCGCCAGACCAGCAACAGCGGCTACTTCCCGCCAGGAATAGCGGATCTCAGAAGGACGTGAAGCGCCGGAATTCTTCGAACCGTTGATCAATCTCTTGACGCGTAAGCTGACGGAACCTGTCGACACTGAATTGCTCACAGCAGAAGCTACCCATTACAGAGCCATAAATCACGGCGCGATACAAGTCTTGGGCGTCGATATGCCCGTTACGCAAATCGAAACCGCATTCCGCCAGGTATCCGACAAATCCACCGGCGAAACAATCGCCCGCGCCCGTGGGGTCAAATACTTCCTCCAGCAGGTACCCCGGCGCAATGAACAGCGTATCGCGTCGGAACAGCATGGCCCCGTACTCGCCGCGTTTAATGACGAGTGTGTTCGGGCCCATGTCCAAAATCTTCTGCGCTGCCTTCCGGAGGTTATTTTCTCCGGCAAGCATTCTGGCTTCACTATCGTTGATCAGCAGGAAGTCCCAATTCCGTATGGCCTCCAGCAGTTGCTCCCGGTAGCTTTGAATCCAGAAATTCATCGTATCGCCGCCGGCGAATCGCAGATGCTTCATCTGTCGATAAACATCTTTCTGTAACTCGGGTTGTATGTTGCCAAGCAGCAGATAAGGACGTTCGTCGTATCCGTCCGGAAGCTTCGGCTTGAAGTCAGCAAAGACGTTCAAGTCGGTTTGCAGCGTCTCCCGGTCATTCATGTCGGGGGAGTAGACGCCCGACCAAAAGAACGTTTTGCCAGGAACTTGTTCCAAGCCGCGCAGATCAATTTTGCGTTTCGCCAGCAAATCGCGGTCCTCTTGAGCGAAATCGTCGCCAACCACGGCCACAATGCTGACATCAGTGAAATAGCTGGCGCTGAGCGAGATATATGTACACGCTCCGCCAAGCGTATGCTCGCGTTTGCCATGCGGTGTTTCAATCGCATCGTAGGCAACGGACCCAACCACAACAAGGGACATCGTTTGATTGTAGCGAAGCGATGCTTGTTGCCCTGCGCTTGATCGCGCAGCGGCAAGTTAGGGGGACGGGGAACTGCGAGCCAAATCGTCGTATGTTTTGCTTCGCAGGGCATGCAACTTCCCGACTTCCTCGATGTCGCGTCGAGTTAGGCGGCTTCCGTTCATCACTTGACTGGAATCGACGAGATAGTACATAACGCTTCGCCTGTCTCGTGTATGACAGAGCCCGAGCAAATGGCCGATTTCATGAATCAGGATTGCAACGAGCGGCCCCGCCTGGACTCGGTGGGCGGTGTTGTAGTTGATCGTGCCGTCGAAGCCGTCAGAATGCGGCATGATCGTCCAAGCGAGCCGCCCGCTGTCGTCATTAGCATAGATGGGCTCCAGGTTGCAGCTCCGAATGTCATTGTCCACGATCACGCTCATGTCGAGGATGGTCGCCAGATACTTCAGCGCCTCTTTCATCGCCCATGCGTCGCCGGCGCTGACTTGGTCGAGCTTAACTCGGACGTTCAAATGATCGGTTGTCAGTAGGCCGTTGTACGCCCGGCACGCCTCGCGATGGGTGTGGGCGAACGCGGGTATGCAGGCACATAGCCCCACGACCAAGAGAAAGAGCCCCATGTCCCGGCATACAAGGCACGCAGCTTACCCTTCGAATAAGTAGCTGCAGATTAGGTCATGGCCGTGTCTCGTGATTTTCGTAAATGCATGCAAACCAACCGGATCCTATGCGGCATGGCCTTGTTTGATGCGACAGTCGGCGTTATTTCTATACCGGGAATCAGCAGCCGAGGCGTCCATGTTTTTGGGAATTTGGCCCAAACGCTTTTTAAAGTTGTTCGCAAGCATAAGAATTCTCCCAGTCGCCTTGACGTGCAAACGAGCGTTTCGAGAACTTAGTCAGTAGCAGGCAGGTCCATCCGAAACTCAGGAGGCCGATTGCGAACGCGAACGCCACGAAAGAACGGGTTCGCCGGAAAAATGTGGTGTAGGGAAGGGGCCGCGACCGTGGCGTCGCTTGATTGCATCCGACGGAATCATGCCTTCCGATACTATGAAGTGTGGACCTTAATGGGCTGCTGGGCCTGAACGATCCAATCGGGTTTTTTATTTGTCTGATTGGCTTCGCGCTCCAGATCTGGATTGCGCGTAAGAACAAGGCAACACTGCTGATCAGCGCGATTGTCGCTGTCGCCGGCTTCTTCACGTTTCTAACGATGGAAGAAAACGCGGCTCCGCCCTACCGCCGTACTTATCCAACTATCGTTCGAGTCTGGCTGCCGGGGCTGACGATGGCCTGGTGCATCTGCATCATGTTCATATGGGCTGCGATTACCGTTCGCAACCGCGTTCCGGCTTTCAATCCCAAACGCCGGGCGCTGTTTCGCGCAACAACCGCCGCCATCTGTGCCGTGCCTGTCGCCGTAACGGCCTTCGGCATTATCACGCGGAAGAATTTCATCGTTAATGAGATAGATCTGAAATTTCCCTCTCTGCCCCGCGACTTGAATGGTCTTCGCCTGGTGCAACTCAGCGATATTCACTTGAGTCCGTTTTATCTCGAAAAGGACCTAGTGCATGTCATCGATGCAGCGAACGAGCTGCGCCCGGATCTCGCTATCGTCACGGGCGACATGATTACCAGCGCGAACGATCCGCTCGACGTATGCCTTCGCCAGCTAAGCAGGCTCAAGAATGTATCCGGCATCTGGGGCTGCATGGGCAACCATGAGCGATACTCGCACGTGCAGGACCATGCCGCTGCGCGTGGGGCGGCGCTTGGCATCAAATTTCTCCGGTTTGAGGCGGCGCGCCTGAAGTTTGGAAGCGCGGCAGTGAACCTGGTGGGGGTCGATTATCAACCATTGCATTCGGATTATCTGCTCGGAACCGAGGAACTCGTCAATGTCGGCGATTTTAACCTCCTGCTATCTCACAATCCCGACGTCTTTCCAGTAGCGGCATCGAAGGGCTTCGATCTCGTGATGGCCGGGCACACGCATGGAGGGCAGATCGATGTTGAGATCCTTGATCACAACCTGAATGCGGCCACGTTCCTTACTCCTTATACGAAAGGTTTGTACACGCAGACCGCCTCATCCGTGTACGTAAACTCTGGCATTGGAACCATCGGTATTCCTATTCGCCTTGGTTCCCCGCCGGAGATCACACTCTTACGCCTGTGCGCTTCCTGATTCTTAGCGATCTCCACGCAAATTTCGAAGCCCTCACGGCCGTTCTCGCCGACGCGGAGAACAAGTACGACACGGTAGTCTGCTGCGGCGATCTGGTGGGCTACAATCCCGATCCATCGGCGATTGTGGAGTGGTGCGCCGGGCATTGTGACCATGTCGTTCGCGGCAATCACGATAAAGTGGTCGCGGGCATCGACGATCTCGAGTGGTTCAATCCCGTCGCGCAGATTTCCGCGCACTGGACAACCGATCAGCTATCACCGGAGCAATTGACTTACCTGCGTGACCTTCCGCGCGGCCCGGTTCTGCTAGAACATTTCGAATTTTTTCACGGCACGCCTTTTGATGAAGACGAGTATGTGTTGTCTCAGAAAGTGGCAGAACAGAGCTTATCCGCATTGCAGATGCCGCTTTCATTCTTCGGGCACACGCACGTCCAGGGTGGATTCTTCCGTCAGCACCGGCGGCTCGGCGCGATTGAGGCCGTGCAGCCTGAAGAAAGAGAATACGCAATTCAACTCGAGCCAGACCTGCTCTATATGATCAATCCAGGGTCGGTAGGGCAGCCCCGCGATGGAGATCCACGGGCCGCTTACGCGCTCTATGATGTCGAGGCCCGACTAGTGACCTTGCACCGCGTCGAATATCCGATTGCCACCACATACCGGAAACTGAAGTCAGCCGGCCTTCCCGACGCCCTCGGTCTCCGTTTGTTCAACGGTCAGTGACGCGCCGGCCGGCGTCAAAGGTACACTTTCGAGCGAGCTCCCGAAATGTTGGCGGACCCGCTTGGCCGCAACCGCGCCTACGGCTTTTGAAAGCTCCGGATCGCTAGCGAGACGAATGCGTTCGAGGCTGCCAAAATGACGGAGCAGTTTCTCCACCGTCTTGGGTCCGACGCCTTTCACTTCGTGCAATTCCGACCGGAGCCTGTTCGTGTCTCTTCGATTGCGATGGAATGTGACGGCGAAACGATGCGCCTCATCTCGGATGGTTTGGACGAGATGCAGGATCGGTGAGAATCTGTCGAGAACGATGGGTTCGTCTTCCTGCCCATACACGTAAATCCACTCTTCCCGTTTCGCAATGGACGCAAGCGGCTGATCTGTGACGCCGATTTCCTCCAGCGCCTCGGCGGCTGCGTGTAACTGCCCGAGGCCGCCGTCCACGATCACCAGATCCGGAAATTTCGTTTTTTCCTCGCGCAATCGTGAATAGCGCCTGGTGATCACTTCCCGCATCGACGCGAAATCGTCGTTTCCTTCCACGGTTCGAATAATGAACTTGCGGTAATCGGACTTCTTCATGCGGCCGTCTTCCCAAACAACCATGCTGGCCACTTTGTCCGTGCCTTGGATGTGCGAGATATCGAAGCACTCAATGCGTTTCGGCGCCTGAGGCAGGTTGAGGGCATCCTGCAGTGCGGCTTCGATCAGCTTCGAGGAAGGCTTCAGCACTCGAAAGCGCTGGTCGAAACTGTTCTTGGCGTTCGTCTCGACCAGTGAGAGCATCGCTTTCTTAGCCCCGCGCTGCGGCAGCAGGATCTCCACTTTCCGGCCCCGGCGTTCTGAAAGCAGTTCTTCGAATTCTTCGCGATCGTCGAAATCTATCGGCACGTGAATTGTATGCGGGATGTACGCTTGGTTGAGATACACCTGCTTCAGCAGTGCTCCGCAGAACTCGCTCGGATCGAACTCATGCTGATCTTCCCAGAAGAATTCGCGTCGGTCGACGATCCGCCCGTTCCGAAGATGGAAAAGATTTACCGCCACAAGCGGCGCTTCGGCGTAGTAGGCGAAGATGTCGGTATTTTCGCCCTCGATCGCCGCCATCTTTTGTTTCTCCTCCACCTCACGAATCGTGGCGATCAGGTCTCGAAGGTTAGCCGCTTCTTCAAAGCGCATGTCCTCGGCGGCCTGTGCCATGCGGCCTTCCAGTTGCTTTACGAGGTCACCGTGCCGGCCTTCTAGAAATAACCGCGTGTCACGTACGGCAGCCGCATATTCCTGTTCTGTCGTCAAGCCATCGACACAAGGGCCCAAGCACCTGTGAATGTGAAATTGCAGGCAGGGGTATGAATGCTGGCGGTCGAAATCGATCTTGCAGGAAGGCACCTGGAAGTACCGGTTAATGAAGTGAACCAGCCTGTGCGCGAGATTTGCCGGAAAGTACGGGCCGAAATAGGAAGAGCCGTCCTTGATCAGGCGTCGTGTCACGTAGACACGCGGAAACTGCTCGTTGGTCAAGCGGATGTATGGATAAGTTTTGTCGTCGCGCAACAGGACATTGAAGCGCGGCTTGTATTGTTTGATGAGATTGTTTTCAAGCGCCAGCGCTTCCTTGTTGTTGTCGACCTGGATGTAGTGGACGTCGCGGGATTCAGCGATCAGACTACCTGTTTTCGCTTCCGCCAGCCGATCCTCGGAGAAATAGCTCCGCACGCGGCTTCGAAGATTTTTGGCTTTCCCAACGTAAAGGACTGTGCCCTCGCCATCTTTATAAAGGTAAACGCCAGGCGCGGTGGGAAGCTGCGCTACTCGTTCGCGAAGATCCATCGGCAGCTATACTTTAGATTGTGACACGCAGGTTTTGGATTCCCGTTCTTCTCAGCGTGTTCGCCTTATTCCCTCTGTTTGCACAGAGTCATCAGGATCCCGCCACAAAGCACGACGGCACCCCAGCGGCCTCCGCGCAGAAGCAACAACCTCCCGACGAGGACAACCCGCCGGAAGAGGACGAGGAACAGAAACCAGAGCAATATGCGTTCAACCCTTTGAAGGCCAAGCAGGTGTTGGATATTGGCATGTTCTACATGCACAAATCGCAGTACAAGGGTGCTACCGGCCGCTTTCTCGAAGCGACGAAATGGAATCCCGGATGGGCAGAAGCGTACCTCCGGCTCGGCGAAGCACAGGCGAAGCTAGGCCGCCCTGACGATGCGAAAAAGTCGTTTGCCAAAGTGGTGGAACTCGCCCCGAAATCGAAGGAAGCTCGCGAAGCCGAAAAACGGAGCGGGAAGCTTAGCGCAGCCAGTCGCCATTAACCGTATTTAATACCCAGTTAAGGACGGCTTCATTCCCGGCTGGCACTATGGAGTCGAGCCAGACAGCTCAGAGTAGCCGCTAAGGAGATAAATCTCGAAATGAAGAAGATCACCAGTTTGATGCTCGGTTTCGCGTTTGTGCTGGGCACCGTTGCTTTCGCGCAAGATGCGCAGAGCAATGACAAGATGTCGGGCCAGCAGACCACCAAAACCAAGAAGCATAAAAAGAATAAGAAACAGAAGAAGGACAAGTCGAACGCGAATTCGACCGCTCCTGCTCCCCAGAATTAACTGAGTTCTGAAGTTTTGAATAAGCGGCCCAGCCTCCCACGGCTGGGCCGCTTTCATGTGTGCGAGACGGGTTCACGGAGTGGGGGGCCCCCCCGCGCGCGAGGCATCGCGTATGGACGGATGGCTGAGGATCTTTTCCGCGATTTACTGGCTATCTCGATTGGGGCGAGTGTGACACTGGATAAGTACCTTCATGCGGGAACAAGGACGCTTCAAATATTCCCTTCCTTACTGGTGCCTCGCTTCGACCGAGTGGAACTGGGCGATCGAGCGCATTTGTGATACGGCCAAAAAACTGGGCATCCTCAGTCTCGAACTCGTTCCTTCCGAATTACTGCGTGACGTACGGCAACAGGGGCTCGGCATTGCTCTTGCCAACAACGGCATGCCCGATCCGCCTTTCCAAAAAGGATTGAACAATCTTCGCTACCACGACGAAGTTATCGAGCGTACGGAAGAAGCGATAGACGAGTGCGTGGAATTCGGCATCCCCAATGTCATCGCCTTCACCGGCTACAAATGGACGAACGCCGACGATCCGCAGAGCGCCGAAATCCCACCCGAGGAGGGCGCCGTTAACTGCGTTGCGGGATTGAAGCATTTGGCTCAATACGCCGGGAAGAAAAGTGTGACAATCTGTCTCGAGCATCTGAACACGCGTGACGGCTCCCATTCAATGAAGGGGCATCCTGGCTATCAGGGCGACGATCTTGACTACTGCGCGGCGATTATCGAGCGTGTGGGCTTGCCGAATGTGAAGTTATTGTTCGATTGCTATCACGTGCAGATGATGCACGGTGACCTGATCCGCCGCATCCGTCAGCATGGCCATCTGATCGGCCACGTCCACACGGCCGGCAATCCCGGTCGAGGCGAACTCGACGACAACCAGGAGATCCATTACCCCGGCGTTATGCGCGCGCTTCAGGCCGCCGGCTATCGCGGCTTTATAGGCCACGAGTTCATCCCGACGCGCGACCCTGGCGAGGGGCTCGCCGAAGCCATTCGAGTTTGCGAAGCCTAGCGGGCCGGTTCGATGGCCAATCCGGCAATTCGCCGGCCAGGAAACAACCCCGTCCGGCTTCGCGTCCAAACTATACTGACCAAGTTCCAGCCTGTACAGGACCAACGAGATTTTTATGTGATGTGACACTTGATTCTGTTGTTTGGTAGCTTAAGGAATCCTGCCATGGAGCTGCTGATTTACGCGCCGGAAGGCGACGCAAAAAGAGTTACGCTCGACAACGAGGCGCTTTCGCTGGGCCGCGCGGGAGATAACGACCTTGCGTATCCAAGCGACCCGTGGCTGTCGCGGTACCACTTGCGATTCGAGCGAAACGGCGGCGCCTGGAATGTGAAGGACTGCGATAGCCGAAACGGAACCATTGTTAACGCGGCGAGCTTGCAGGCGCCGCATGCGCTGGCGCCGGGAGATCGCATTTACGCCGGTCATCTCACAATCGAAGTTCACGTCGATCCTTCGGACACCTCTCGTGGCGTGGTTTCGTTCATTCCAGGGCGGGGAATCCTGGAAACCAAGGGCACGGTCGTCACCAATCTTGAGAAAGTTCTTAATCAGACAAGAGCGGCTTCCGACAGGGCGAAACATGACGAAGTCACGCTGACGACCACCCGCGTAGTCGATGCGCTGATTCGGGCGGGTCAGGAATTGGCGAGCCACCGGCCGCTCGAGAAGATTTTTCAGGTGATTCTCGACCTGTCGCTATCGGCTGTCGATGCGATGCGCGGAGTCATCCTCACTCTCGAAAAAGACGGCAACCTGGAGGTGCGCGCAAGCAAGGGCGACAACTTTGCCATCAGCACATCGGTTCGCGACCACGTGCTCAGCGAAAAGTGCTCTCTGATGATCAGCGATGCCCAAATGGAAGAGGCTTTTCGCGAGCAGAAAAGCATTGTTGCACATAAAGTACGCAGCGTGATGGCGGTGCCGCTTCAGACAGGCGATCGCGCCATCGGCCTGATCTACGTCGATACGGGCAGCCTCATCCGGCCGTTTGCACAAGAGGATCTGGATTTGCTCACGGTTATGGCGAATGTGGCGGCCATCCGGATAGAACAGGCCCGTCTGATCGAAGTGGAGCAGTCGGAGAAGCTTATGGAATCGGAACTCGCCGCGGCCAGCGAAATCCAGCGCAATCTTCTGCCCACGGACGAGCCGGCGTGCGACGGCTACGAAATCGCCGGATATAATCTTCCCTGCCGCACGGTCGGCGGCGATTACTACGACTTCGTTCCGTATGGTGACGGCCGGCTGGCATTGGTCGTTGGCGACGTTGCCGGCAAGGGCTTGGCCGCGGCTCTGATGATGTCAAGCCTTCAGGCGCGAGTCCACATGCTGGTGGAATCGTGTCCGGATCCAGCCGGCGCCTTAACAGTTCTGAACAGGAATGTCGCGAAGAGATGCCCTCCGGGGAAATTCATCACGTTCTTCTACGGACTGCTGGATCCGGCGACAGGGAAGCTGCAATACGCCAATGCCGGACACAACTATCCCTTACTGATTCGAGCCGATGGGACCACCGTTTGTCTGACCGGCCACGGCATGGTGATGGGTATCCTGGAGAATTCCAAATACCAGACGTTTGAGACGGAACTGGCAGCAGGCGATATGCTGGCGCTCTTCAGCGATGGCGTTACGGAGGCGCGCACGCCGGATAACGACGAATTCGGCGAGTCCCGCCTTGCCGGCTTTCTGACGGCGCGCCATGAGCGGCAAGTAGATGAAATTATCAGCGAGTTAGTAACTTACGTTCGCGACTGGTCTGGCGAGCCGGTATTCGCCGACGACTTCACAATGGTCATCGTTCGACGCAAGTAACCCAAGGGCTTGACGAGATATCGTCGGCGCCGAGTTCGAGCCACGATACTTTGTCAAGGTCATGCGGATTCTATGAAAAGTCATTCTGGATGATATACCTAAAGGCAGATCCAGTTTATAGTCCCCTCCGCAACGATCCGCGGTTCAAAAACCAATGAACTGGCTGGGTTTTCCATCCGAATCTTCGTGAGCCTCTTGCCTTCAACCCGCGCCGGAAATTTCGGAAATCGGGCTGGCGGAAGCTGACCTGTACCGGCGAGTTGCCAATTATCTAAGCTTGGCGCACGCTTGTTTACAAATACTTTACGCGGCACTGACAAGTTACTCGTTGGCGCTGCGTAAAATCGTAGATAATTGCCTCGGAAACTCCGGGACATCTGTCGCATTCGGACAGATGCCGAGTGGCGGCGCCGCCAAGCCGGGGCTCACAGGCGTACGGAGGCCGGCCTCCGATTATGGATATTGGGCTCCTTCTTAAAGCGCCAAAGTGAAACCTGGACTTCGCGGCCGGGTCCCGCATGAATCTGACGCACCGACGCTCGATGCGCCGGAGGAGTGACATGATCGTAAGAGTAGCCGTTGTAGGAGCACAAGATCATGTCGAACAATCAAGACAAGCCGATTCTCATTACGGGAGCCACGGGACTCCAGGGCGGAGCTGTGTTTCGATCCCTGCGAAGCAAGGGTTTCCCGGTGCGTGCGATGACACGCGAGCCCGAAAAGCGCGAAGCGCGGGATCTGGCCGGAAGCGGCGTCGAGGTGGTACGCGGCGACCTGGACGATCCGGCATCATTGATGCGCGCGCTCGAGGGCGCGTATGGCGCCTACTCTGTCCAATACGCAAGACACGGCGTGGAAATGGAGGTTCGCCAGGGCATCAATCTGGCGGATGCGGCAAAGAAATCGCAGATCAGCCACTTCATTTACAGTTCAGTAGGAGCCGCCGACCAGAACACCGGGATTCCGCATTTCGAGAGCAAAGCGAAAATTGAGCGGCACGTCCGCGATACCGGACTTCCTTTTACGATTGTACGGCCCGTTTTCTTTATGGAAAACTGGCTCGCGATGCGGGGGCAGATTGAGCTGCACACGCTGGCGCAGCCTCTGACCCCGGATACAAGGCTGCAAATGGTGGCCGTAGACGATATCGGGGAGTGTGTCAGCACGGCCTTCGAGCAACCGCACAAATTTCAGGGCCGGACGATCGAACTCGCCGGAGATGAACTGTCGATGACCGAACTCGCACAGGCGTTCAGCCGCATCACCGGAAAAGATGTCCACTACATGCAAGTGCCCTGGAGCCAGTTCAGTGCCCAGGCTGGCCCGGAAATTACGATGATGTACCACTGGTTTCAAGATGTCGGATATCACGCCGATATTGCAGCGCTCCGGCAAGAGTTACCAAGCCTCATGTCATTCGACCGCTGGTTGAAGATGGCTTGGAAAAAAGCGTAACAGGCGTTCCGTCAGAGTGTTTGCAGAACGAAACTTTCCATGGACCGAAGGATGCCATCTGGCTCGGCGGTCGCCAGAGTGGTGATTTCTTCCGCGCGGGATTGCGAGTCCGATACCGCATAAATCCGGAGCTCGTCGGCATTTCCTGAAGGACGCAGGTGAGCCACGTCTCCGTTTTCAAACGTGACACGCACGCCGTCCGTGTAATTCAGCCGTGTGATGGCTCCGAATCCAGCCGCCGCCTTAAAGAAGTGCGAGAGCTGTCGCCTGATGCCGTCGGCCTGATTTGCTAAGCCGCTCCGACCCGGTAGTTCTCGCCCGTACGCATCGAGGAGCGTGATCCGATGGGATTTAAATTGCACATCATGCACTGCCGGATCGGCCGGTGAAAATCGCTCAACAATGGCGAGGCCAGTCCGTCTCGGAAAACGCTTCAGCAGGGCTGCGCGGCTGAAACGTGGGGGGAGGCGGTTGAACAAGTCCGCCAGGGACAGATTTTGCTCGTGGGCGCTGAACAGAACAGCGAGGAGTGGAAGAACAGCATCGCGTGTGGGAAGCGCGTCAAGCACCTTGCCGTTCCGCTCGATGCTGGAGCCTGTCAGAAAACCGCCGTTCGCCTCCCAGCCGCAGATCGCTCGTTTGCCTTTGCTCCGCGCGCGCTCCATGCCGGCGATTACGTAGGGTGAGCCGATTCGGGTTTTCGGTTCCAGCACCGGTCCGAGATTACTCTGGTCGATCGCGTCGTTGCAGCTGATCGGGACAACCACTGCGTCCGCGTTTAGGTATTCGGCCACGACCATGCCCAGCAGGTCTCCGCCGAAGAACCGCACTTTGTTCGTCGAACGGTCGACTCCCAGCAGCAGCGGGCGGTCGCTATCGCCGTCAGTCGAAACAACAGCGTCAATGTGGCCATGCTTCGCAGCAGCTTCATCCACCAGGGATTGAATGACGCCTAGCTGTGCAGCATCAATGTTCTCCGTATCGATGGGAACAAAACTATCGCTGCGGCCCGTTAGAATAACCTCGGCCCCGAGTTGGCGCAGGATGTCGGGCACGAGATCCCGCCCAACGGCCGAGTGCTGATAGAACAGAAGGCGCATGCCGTTCAACGATTGCCCGGCAAAGAATCCGCTGTACCGCTGGGCGTAGGCCGCGCGAGCATCATCGACCGGGGCAGGTAATTCGGCATGCCCCGACTTAAAACGCCCGTCCGCATCGAAGGCCGATGAAGCAAACGGCTGGTTGTACAAAACCTGGCGCACGCGCTCGACCGCGCGTCCAATCGGTTCCTCCTGCTCTTTCAGCAGTTCGCCGCAGGAGGTGTTCGTTTTGTAGCCGTTCCGGTCAAACGGGATGTGGCTTCCGGTAACCATGATGCTGCCTTTGCCGCGTGAGAAGGCCAAATAGGCGAGCGCGGGCGTAGGTACGGCGCCCAGATTTACGGGCTTCATCGCGGCATCGTGAATTGCGCGGGTAATAGCCTGCGCGAGTTCTCCCCGGCCGCATTCCTCCGGTACATATTCTGTAGAGCTGGGCCGCAGGTCGTAAGCAAAATACAGGTCGTCTCCGCAGACTATTCCGCCTTCAGACGGAGCCAGCGATTGGAGATATTGCAACTCGGCGAACGCGTTGATGTATATCTCCAGCTGTGTCAGATGAACCACGAGGCCGCGCCGTCCGCTGGTGCCGAATCGCAGTATTTCGGGCTCGTAATTTAAGTGCGAACGCAGCGAATTCGCGGGAATGGTCGGAGATTCAGGTTCCATGAGTAGCTAGAAGCGTGTGGGCGACGCATGCGTCGTCCTACAGTCATACGCGAATTGAGGCTTGGTCCTTCGCTGCCTCCAAGCGTTCGCGGCGGCGTGCGAGGATTACCGTTTCATGAGCTAGCAGCGCTTTCTTCAGGCTGACGCCGCCCGAATAACCGCCGAGTTTTCCTCCTGCGGCAACAATGCGATGGCAAGGAACAATTAGCGGCAGATGATTGCGGCCGTTCGCTTGCCCAACGGCGCGCACGGCGGCGGGGTGGCCAATCACCTTCGCAATATCGCCGTAGGTGCGGAGGGCGCCGAAAGGCACGCGCATCAAGGCTTTCCAAACATCCACCTGAAATGGAGTTCCCTCGAATTCAAGCGGCAAATCGAATTCGATTTGATATCCGGCTATGTAGTCTTCCACTTGGGCCGCCGCTGCATCGAGCAATCCCGATCCGGTTCCGCCGGGCCAGCGAGTCGCGCCATGATCGCCTAGCTCCCGGAGAAACTCATCCTGAGCAAATGGATGGCCCTCGGCATCCATCGCGATGCGCCAGATACGGCCCTCGCGCGCCGCAATGTAGACGCGTATGCGTCCATCGCCGGCGAGCCGACCTTCTACGGAAGTCCAGAAGATCATTGCTCTTACTTTACAACGCAGGTTCGCTGCTTCCGTCGGGTGTTTTTGCTTCCTCGACCAACGCGCGAAGCAGCCGGCGCGCGCCACGTGTGTCCCCATTCCGGATGAGCGACAGTGCGTCGGAATCGACGAGTTCATACCAGAGTTTCCGCCTTGTTTCGAAATCGCGAATCGAAGATGCGATCTCGCCGCGCAGCTGGCCTAACATTTCCGTGAATGCCGCATACTCCTCGCCGATTTCGCGTTCGAGCCGTTGTCTGAGGCGGACGGCGAGTGCCGGCGCTGCCCCATTGGTAGAAATTCCAATTGTCAGCGGGCCGCGCGAAAGTACCGATCCGAAAGTGAATCGGCAGTGCTCAGGGTCGTCGGCGGCATTGCACAGCACGCCGCGTGCTTCGGCATTCCGGAACAGTTCGGAGTTGTCTTCCCGATCTGTAATAACAAGGAAACACGAATCGAGATCGCCCGGGTCGAAGCCTCTCCTGTGCCAGACGAGCTTGCCTTCCGACGCCAGGTTGGCAATGGATTCGACTGCCGCCGGATTCACGTAAACCACTTCCGCTCCCCGCGTAATAAGCGTGGTTATCTTTGCCGGCAGTTCAGGTCCTTCACCGACAACCAGGCAGCGCTTCCTTTCAACGTTGAGGAAAACGGGATAACGAAAGTTCAGACTCGGGCTCACGCCTCCGATTGTCGCGCGGAAGGTTGTGGAGCGATTCAGTTTGCTGCCGCCGCCGGAGTCGACTCCACCTGTGCCGCCGGCGGCTGCGGCGTTGCAATGAGGTTCGCCGTCACCTGGTATGTGCCGCCACGAGCGATGTTCATGGCCTGGCCGTGCGCGAGGTAGGGCTGAATCGCGGTTGGATTGCTGTATTCCAGCTCGTCATCACCCTCGACGGCAATGAGAGTGTACCGTCCCGGCACGATATCCGGCAGCGTGAAGGTGCCATCGCTATCGCTCTGGTCGCGCCGGGTCAAACCGGATGAGTGTTGAATATCGTGCGGCAACAGTAAAACCATTGCTCCCGCGAACGGTTTACCAACCCGCTCCACGGTCCCGTTGAGTGTAGCCGCTCCGACGCCGATCGAAACTGTCAACGCGACCGTGCCTGAGGCGGGAAGCTCGACTGTTCTGCCGGCAGATTTTGCGCCGGTGGCCGAAATACCGGCAATGTAATAGCCGGGAGCTTGCGCCAAACCGACCTCGTATTTGCCGGCGCGCAATATTGTGTCCTGCCACCGAAGCTGCCCATTTCCGCTGCGTTTCGCGGCGGACATCGTGCCGGAGGCCGCGTTGACGAGTACGATCGAAGCGGAAGCGGGCAGCGGGGCTAGCCCGATGACTGTTCCGGAGAGGTTTATAGCGTCTTCGGATTTGAAGTCGACGGTCATGTTGCCTTGCACGTCGATTACGCGATCGAGAGAGTGCGCTCCGCTGGCGTCGTTCCAGATCGCATTTATGTCGTAACGTCCGGGGGCGACGCTGTACGTGTCGGCGCTGGGATCGGAGAAGGATGTTCCGATCGGGATAGCTGCACCCCAGGGGGTCGCAACCTCTATCCTACTGGCCTGGACGGGGCCGCTGGCGTGCTCCATCCTGACGTGCGCCGCCGGTACGCCGGTCATCACGAAATCGGCTTGCATTTGAGCGCCCGGCCCGAGAGAAATCGGCGCGGCGCTATCGGCGACTGGGGTGTTCGGGTAGAACATGACCGGATAGGCGATGTCCAGTTTCTCTGAATCCGGAGTGTCGGCCACTCCGTGCCGCCGCTGGATGAAACGGGCGTACCAAGGCTGAGCGCTGAGGGCAACATAGTAAGCGCCAGGAGCAAGCCCGGACATGTGAAAGCTGCCGTCATCGCTGGAGCTGCTCTGCGAGATCAGTCGCGCGGTCCGAAACCCATTTGCAATTTCCTGTTTGAAAAGAGATACGTGCGCGTAGGGCACGGGCTCATTGTCCTGATCGGTGACGGAGCCGGAAATGGCGGCAGGCCTGGACAAGGGGAACGTAAGCCCTGTCGACGCCAGGCCGGGGCCGGCGACTACCGCGGTTGAGTAGCCGCCATGCTCGTGAAACGACTGTGTCAAATATCCTCGCTGCGTGGCGCGTAGCGCGTATTTACCGGCCGCCAGATCGAGAAATTGGAAGGTACCGTCGGGCCGCGCGACCACGCTTATGGCCTGCCGCCGGTCGGAAACGAGAGCAATCATCACTTCAGCGCCGCCTAGCGCCGCTCCGGTCTGTGCGTCGACAACTTTGCCGGTAATTGTATAGCCGACCGTCGAACGCGGCTGCTGCTGTCCCAACGCGAGAGTGGCACAAAGGACGATGAACAGCACGCAACGGCTCATTAAGAGCCCCCGGTAATCAAATTGACGGTGATGTCCTTGCTCTCGTTTTCGCTGAGCGTGACCTGCGTGGCGCGGTCGGCGTAGCGAGTCATCGCCCCCGGATTCGCGTACTCGATCCCATTGAGGGAGGGGAATGCATACACGTGATAGGATCCCGGCGCTAGTCCAGCAAACGAGAATTGGCCTGCCGTAAAAACTTGCCGCGGCTCCTCTGCCGAATCGCCGTCCGGCAGCACTAATACGAATGCACGGATCTGCTGATCGCCCGCTTTGACGATTCCGCGTAGAGAAGCAGGATTACCGTGCAGGACAACGTCAATCGGCGCCGGCTGTGAATCGGGAGCGATCACCAGATCGTCACGGGTCAGGTCGATATTGCCGCTGCGGGCCGCGGAAACGTAGTATTTAGCTACGGGCTGCACCTGGACGCGGTAGCGGCCCGGCATTACGTTGGAAATTACGGCTTCCGGCCGTTCATTCCCCGACTGTGGTCCCTGCGTCCAGCCACCCGGGTTAAAGTTGTTGTGATCGCGGGGCGCCAAATGAATAGAAACGACGGGAGCATCCGGCCCCGCCGGGGCTCCCTCGATCTGTACGTGGACCGGGATTTTCGCGGAAGGCATGACAGTCACGCTTATGTTTGATACGTCGGAAGCGGAAACGCCAACCTCCGTGATGCCGTACATGGTTTCACCCGTCTGGGTTATGGACGTTGCGACAACGTTGTAAGCTCCGGGTGGTACAGCGAAAAACCGGAATTGATTTTTATTGAGATCGGATCCGGATTTTGCCCAAACCTGGTTTCCCTCCGCGTCGAGAAGCATGATACCGGTCCGCCCCGGAATGCCGCCCGAAACGACACCGGAAATCCGGTATGCCTTTTCGATTCTCAGAGAGAAATCAGCCTCGGCCTGCTGCCCCGCCTCGACATGCACCGGACTAGCGGATGCGGCGTCGGCTGCTCCCGGGAAAAACAGCGCCGAATAGATTTCGTCGAAGTTTTGTTTCACCGGCCGCGCGAAAGGAGCCAGTTCGCGCACGCTGTGCTGCACGGTGGCTACGTAATAATCACCGGGGAGCAAATTGGACGACCGGAAGCTGCCGGATTCGTCGGTGGTCGTGTTTGCTCGATCTTCCCATCTCATCTGGCCCGCCACCGTGTGGCGCAAAATGATGCGTACCTGAACGCCGGAGATCGGTTCGCCGTCGCCATTTGTGATCTTTCCCGAGATCGAGCCGGCCGGCATCAGTTTTACCACGATGTCTCCGGTTGCTTTGCCGACCTGAACAACGGGATAAGGAGATTCCCCGCGTTGACCCACGCCAATTTCCTGTGGGCTGAAAAAACCGGGCTTCTGTGCCGAAATAGTCGCGGCGCCGCCGGGGAGACTATCGAACTGGAACCGGCCGTCCGGTCCGCTCATCGCCACGTGCACACCGCCTAGGAAGAACTGCACCAGCGCGTGAGGAACCGGTTCGCCGGTTGCCGAGTTCACAACCGAGCCGCTGAGGGAATAGCGTTGGCCGCTATCGGTTGAAGCTGACTGGTCAACTCCTTGGCCGGCCGCCGCCAACGTATAACACAGCAAGCACGGCAAGGTGAGCCAAAGCCTTCTCCAATTGGGGCGCCACATGTTTGCATGGTATTAGAAGCGCCCGGCTGCTTTCAGGTTCCATGACGCGCGGGAGCGTCTTGGCGCTTCGCTTGTTGGCGATTCTTAGCTGTATCGTGCAGAATTGAGGTGTGCGCAAATGGCTGCTTATCATCGGGTGTGTTCTGGTGATTTTCGGGATTGCGGCCGCGATCTTTATCAACGTGCGGCTAGGGCCGATTCTGAAAGGGCGAGTTGAGAAGCTCATGGCGGATCGCTTCTCCAGCGGCGTCGTTATCGATCATCTGGACTTTACTCTGTTTCCCGCTGGCGTCACGGTGACAGGCATGACGTTGAGGCATCATCACCGGACCGACGTGCCTCCGCTAATCACTATTCACCGCGTGACTGCTGAGACCGACTTGTTGGCTTTGATTTTCGGAGCCAAACACGACGTCAAGCTTGTGCGCCTGGAGGGCCTGCAGATTCGCATGAAATCGGGCGGATCGCAGAATCAGCAATCCGGCGGCGAGGAGCAAGCCACTCAAAATCCTTCCGGCGGAGACGGCGATCATTTCCCATTCGTAATACGTGAAGTGATTGCTGACGGGACCTTGCTGCAGATTCTGCCCAAACAGGGGGGCAACGAGCCGCTCGAATTCGATATCAAAAAGCTGACGCTGCGGTCAGTTGGAGTGAACGAGCCGATGGCTTTCGTCGCCACGTTGACCAATCCGAAGCCTCCGGGCGCGATTCAAACGGTTGGATCGTTCGGCCCATGGCAGAAAGAGCAGCCTTCGGCAACTCCGGTTAGCGGCAAGTACACCTTCAAAAATGCCGATTTAGGCATTTTTAAGGGAATCGCCGGCATTCTGTCGTCCGTAGGCGATTACAAAGGCGAACTGGACCGTATCGAAGTGAAGGGCACGACGGACACGCCTGATTTTAAGGTGGGAAACGGCCATGCTGTGGATTTGAAAACCGACTTCGAGGCGACCGTCGACGGCACAAATGGCAACACTCTGCTGCACCCGGTGGATGCACGCTTCCTAAACTCAGAGTTCGTCTGCAAAGGCGGAGTGGTCGGCACCCCGGGCAAGAAGGGGAAGGCAGTACAACTCGACGTGGTGTCGAAGCATGCCCAAATTGAGGATCTGCTGATGCTCGTCCTCGATTCTCCGAAGCCTCTGCTGACAGGGCCGGTCGGCTTCAAAACCAAATTCCTGCTGCCACAGGGCGACGTGTCCGTGCTCAGTAAACTTCTCCTGGATGGCCGCTTTGATCTGGTCGCGGCGCAGTTCACCAGCGACAAAGTACAAGATAAGATTGATGCGCTGAGCAACCGCAGCCGGGGAATCCACAAACCGAAGAACAAAGCAGATAACGTAGCGTCAAACCTTGCGGCGCAGTTCGTAGTGAAGAACGGCAATATTCGATTTTCACGCCTTTCGTTCCAGGTCCCCGGCGCCTTGATCAGCTTAAAAGGTTCGTACGGCATCCGGTCGGAGAAGATCGACTTTAAAGGACATGCGCGCTTCAGCGCGGAACTGTCGCACATGACGACCGGCTGGAAGTCGCTGCTTCTCAAGGCGGTCGATCCTTTTTTCAAGAAAGACGGTGCAGGCGCCGTGCTGCCGATCAAGATCACTGGAACGAAGTCCGATCCGCACTTCGGGCTGAATCTGTAGGATTCTGACATATCGTCCTGTTTTCGACAGTCAGGAGTTCCGATGGCACGATGCGGGTAACTCAAAGACTAATGGGCCCTGTAGGATTTGAACCTACGACCAAGGGATTATGAGTCCCCTGCTCTGACCGCTGAGCTAAGGGCCCGTGTGGAAAAGAAGCTTCTCACCAGTTTACATGCGAATGCTGCGAAACACGGCCGGAAAACCCAGCGGCAGCAGGCGTCATGCGCTACCTTATAGTGTCGTTCGAACAATGCGGACGGCGTCACCGTCCATGTCAAACACAATCGATCAATACCGGGAAGCGAAGAACACTTATCTGAAACTAAGGAACCAGGCAAAGCGAGAACTGATCTCGCGCTTTAATGAAGTATCAAACGAGCTGCTGCAGCTTCAGCGCGAGCTTCTCGAAGATTTCGGCGAAAAGGTCCCGCTTCCGACGAAGGGCAAAAAGCCGAGGCATACGAGGGCGCCGAAGGCTGGCGCAAAAAGCGAAACGCGGGCCGCGGCGGTCCCTCTGCCGCCCAAAGTCTTGCAATTGCGCAAACAGTTGGAAGGACAGAAGAAAAAGCTGGCAGATGCCCAGACGGCTGGAAAAGTGACGAAAGCGATTGAAGATCGCATCTATGAACTCGAAGACGAACTTCGGCTTTTGACCGGCCAGAAAAGCTAACACGGGCGCGCGTGGGACAATCTAAAATGCCGTTTTGAGAATCTGAGAATGGCACGGCGAATCCGCGCATGGACAGGAGTGGAGGAAAAGCGAGCACAATGCCGAAACTTTTAGGGAAGAACGCTTTGATCACGGGTGCTTCATCGGGCATCGGTGAGGCGGTCGCGATACGCTTCGCGCAAGAGGGCGCAAATGTCGCGATCAACTACAACAGCGGGGCGGAACGCGCCGAGCGAGTGAAAGCCAGGGTGCAGGAAGCCGCTGCTAAAGTCCAGCAGTCGCAGCGCAAAGCGATCACCGTTCAGGGCGATATTTCTCGGGAAGAGCAAGTGAAGAACATGTTCGCGAAGGTTCTGGAGTCCTTCGGATCGCTCGACATCCTCATCAATAACTCGGGCATTCAGGCCCCCGTCCCCAGTGAAAATCTGGAGACGACCGAGTTCGATCGGATTTTGGGCGTGAATCTCCGGGGGACGTTCATGTGCTCTCGTGAGGCAATCCGGCATTTTTTGGCGCAAGGGAAAGGCGGCGTGATCGTGAACGATTCGAGCGTTCACGAGATCATTCCGAAGCCGAAGTATCTGCCCTACTCGATAAGCAAGGGCGGCATTGAAAATTTGACAAAGACTCTGGCGCTCGAATATGCGGACAGAGGCATCCGTGTAAATGCTGTGGGACCTGGAGCAGTCGTGACGCCCATCAACAACGCCTGGATCAACAATCCCAAAGCCCGGGCGGAGGTAGAGAGCCACATTCCGATGGGGCGGCCGGCAGAAGTGGAGGAGATTGCCGCTGTTTTTGCATTTCTCGCTTCCGACGAAGCGTCGTATATCACCGGCCAAACGATTTTCGCGTGTGGCGGTCTCACACTCTATCCTGAATTCCGCGTGGCGTGGTCTTCAGGGGAGTAAGCGGCGTCCCGCGATCGATTAGTGGCAACGCTTTTACATTGCTGGCGCTATGCCAGCCTTATCCGAATTCATCGCCTGTCGTAAGACCGAGGCCACGCCCAATTCGAATACCTTCGGTCATTCTCACCCTCTCCGCGACGAATTGAGGATTGTCACGATCTGGGGCGCCAATGCGTCTCCAGATCGAAAGCTGGCAGTTTTCACGTGAATTCCGGTTTGTGCTTGCATGAAGTTAGTCATCTTTGGCCTGTCGGTCAGTTCTGCTTGGGGTAACGGCCATGCCACTCTTTGGCGCGGCTTATTCCGATCGCTCGCAAGAGTCGGCTACCGTATCCACTTCTTCGAAAAAAACACGCCCTACTACGCCGCGCACCGCGATGCGTATTCAGTTGCCGGCGCACGAATTCACTACTATTCCGACTGGCAGCAGGTGTGCGCCGAAGCTCGTCACGAGCTTGACGACGCGGATATCGGGATGACGACATCTTATTGTCCCGATGGTGGAAAAGCCGCCGAACTAATATGGAGGTCGAACGCGGAGCGGTCTGTCTATTACGATCTCGACACGCCGATTACCTTGAGCAAGTTATCGCACGGGGCGTCGATAGACTATTTGCCGCACGATGGTTTAAGCAACTTCGACCTGGTCTTGAGTTATACCGGAGGCGAGGCCCTCGTAGATTTACGAGAGAAGCTAGGGGCGAGAAGAGTAGCCCCGTTATATGGATCCGTTGATCCTGACTTACACTGCCCGCAGTTCCCGCGCCAAGAATTCACATCGGATTTATCGTATTTGGGTACCTATGCTGCTGACCGTCAGGATAAATTGGAGGAATTTCTGCTGCGCCCGGCCGAATCGCTCCCGAACTCGCGCTTCATTCTTGCAGGAGCCATGTATTCACCAGTGTTACACTTTACCTCGAACGTTCGGCGATTCGAACACATTGTTCCAGGACAACATGCGGCATTCTATTCTTCAGCCAGGATTACTTTAAACCTGACTCGACGATCCATGGCGAAGAAGGGCTACTGCCCTTCGGGCCGATTGTTCGAGGCGGCAGCATGTGGATCGGCCATTCTTAGCGACTGGTGGCCGGGTCTCGACCAATTCTTCACGCCGGGTGAGGAGATTCTGATCGCCAATTCCTGGGAGGACTCCTGCAGAGCGGTGCTGGCTCCCGAAGCCGACCTCAAGAGGATTTCGAACCAAGCGCGCGAACGAACGCTCGCATGTCATACGGCCCGGGCGCGCGCGTCGGAATTGAACAATCTACTTGAATCCTGCCTGAACCGCGGGGCGGATAGCGCGTCCGTTTGTGAATTCGCAGGGGGTGTTTAATTATGTGGGGCATAATTCCGGCCGCGGGAATTGGAAGCCGCATCCAGCCGCTGGCCTTTTCAAAAGAACTACTTCCCCTCAGCGGACATTCGGATTGTTATGAACGGCCTCGAGCCGTCAGCGAGTATCTCCTGGAACGGATGGTTGCTGCTGGCATAGAGAAGGTCTGCTTTATCATTGCGCCGGGTAAAGCGGATATCGTGAACTATTTTGGTGGTTCGGCGCTTGGAGCAGAGATATTCTATTCCGTCCAAAAGAAGCCGTTGGGATTATGCGACGCGATTTTCAAGGCGCTTCCGCTAATCCCAGCGGACGAACATGTCTGCATAGGGCTGCCGGATACAGTATGGTTTCCGGAGAATGGCCTGAAGCAGTTGCCCGACGGCGTCTTGTCCCTATTGCTTTTCCCCGTTTCGGAGCCACAGCACTTCGACGCTGTTATCACGGACTTGGGTGGAGATGTCATTGAAGTGCAGGTGAAGCAACCGAAGCCGGATACGACTTGGATCTGGGGAGCCATGAAGATGACGGGAAGCATTCTCAGAGATTTGCATCACCTCTGGTTGGAATCACAGGATGAGTATGTAGGGACGGTGATCAACGACTATCTCTTGCGAGGAGGGCGCGTCTCCGGAATCAAAGCGGGTGTGTCTTATGTCGATGTTGGAACGTTGCGCGGCTATCACGAAGCCCTGCGCATGTTGTCCGCGCGCCACGACGGCGAACGCTTGCTCTGCGAAGCCTCATGAAAACGGTAAATACAACAATCCAGAAGGATCAACAACTCTCGATCCACTCCAAGATTCAAGACCTAGGACCATGGTTTCATAACTTGACTTTAAATGGAATTCAAACAGCGCCGGAACATTTCCTCGGCGATTATCCGAACATAAAGTGGCAGCATTTGAAAACGGCGATTCCCGAGGACCTAAGTGGAAAAAGCGTCCTCGATCTTGGCTGCAATGCCGGATTTTATTCCATCGAGTTGAAGAAGCGAGGCGCGCGGCGTGTGCTGGCCATTGACTCCGATCCAGCCTATCTAGCTCAAGCTCGGTTCGCGGCCGAGGTCAAAGAGGTTGACATCGAGTTTGAGGAGATGTCGGTGTACGATGCCGCAACGCTCGGTGAGAAGTTCGACATCGTCCTGTTTATGGGCGTGATGTATCACTTGCGCTACCCGTTGCTAGCTTTGGACACTCTGGCCGAGCATGTTGTCAAAGAATCGTTTATCTTTCAATCCCTGACAAGAGGGAGCCAGGAAATAAGCGGATTTGACGAAGATTATCCGTTCAGTGAGGAGGCGATCTTCACAGAACCCAGTTATCCGGCCATGTATTTTGTCGAGAAGAGCTACGCGCACGACCCAACTAATTGGTGGATTCCAAATCGAGCCTGCGCTCAGGCGATGCTGCGCAGCGCGGGATTCTCGATCATCAGCTCGCCGGATCTGGATGTATTCGTCTGCAAGCTGGAAGCTGATCGCGGCTCCCACTCGAGTTTCAAGAGTGTAAACAGGCCATGATCGAAGCCGTGATGCTCTGGAACGAGCCGAACAATCTTTCGCATTGGGATTTCGAGATCGACAAGGAGTGGACTCTGTTTGCGGAAATGGTGCGCAAAGCGGCAGTCGCTGTCGCCTCAGAAAACCCAAAACTCACCAGGGTTCTCGGTGGAATCTCGCCTATCGATCCAATGTTCATTGAGCGAATGCTGAGGCTTCGGGTTATCGAGGAGGTGGACGCCGTCGCTGTCCACGGATTCCCGCTCGATTGGAACCACTGGAGCATTCACGATTGGCCGGAGAAGTTAGCGGAAATTCGCGCCGTTACTGAAAAACCAGTTTGGGTGTCGGAAGTAGGCGTCTCGTCGTTCGGCGCCGAGGAGGTCCAGGAATTCGGCCTCAGGAGGACAGCGGATCTTTTGATGCCGCTTACCGGTCACATTCACTGGTACAGTCTTCTTGATTTACCGAAGGAATGGCCGGCGACGACCCGGCACCGCGAAGCAGAGGGATCGTCTTACTACCGGCACTTCTACATGGGTTTGGTTCGGCAAGATGCTGTGCCGAAAAAGGCATTTCATGCTTTTCGCGGATTCACTCCAGCCGTCGGAATTTGCCAATGGTTTCATTTCGAAGATCCGCGTTTGGATGAGGCTGTGCGCCTGATGCGAGATCTTGGTGTACGCAGACTTCGAACCGGACTTAGTTGGGCCGACAGCGAACGTCCAAATGCGCAGCGATGGTTCGACCATCAAATGCGAACGCTCGAACCATTTGAAGTCACGCTGACCTTTTGCTTTACTCCGGAACACAAAGGGGTGCGGCCTCATCACACCAGTCCGCCCCAAGTTCCAGCGGAATTTGCGGATTTCTGTGCGCGAATGACCCGCCGGTACGCCAGTTAGGTAAGCCTTACGACTGCGGCGGATTTGTTCGGCGAGCCTTTGCTTTTCGAGATTTGCACATAGCGGGCTGGAGATCTTCTTATGGGCAGATCTTCTTTACTCGGCGTAAGACGGGTCGGCAAACTGCGTATCGAACAACCCGCCAAATGTGACCGTAGCTTTACGAGGTTTGTACCTTGGCGTGTAACGAGGCACAACGACCAAGGTCTAACTGTCGTGAATTCAATCACATCAGAGTACGCACGAGAAAAAGTATCGGTTAAAGCGCGCGCGAGGCTAAACGGTCAATTATCGCTCAAAACAGTTGACTTAGTCAGAAAGCCTTAAATGTTTTGTGAAAAGAGAAATGCATGAGCCAAACAGTGCTTATTACCGGCGGTGCCGGCTTTATCGGTTCCCACCTAGCCAACGAGCTGCTTGCGCACGGGTATCATGTTCGCGTGTTGGATGTGCTGGCGCCACAGGTCCACGGAGCGGACCGCAAGCGGCCAGGATACCTGCACGAAGACGTCGAATTGATTCGCGGAGACATCCGCGACGCCAGCGTACTTGACCGTGCCTTGAACGGTGTTTCAGCCGTCTATCACTTCGTGGCCCTCGTCGGCGTGGGGCAAAGCATGTATCAGATTGAGCAGTACACAAGTGTCAACAATCTTGGTACGGCTATGCTGCTCGAACGGGTTGCCAAAAAGCGAGTGAAGAAGCTAATTGTCGCTTCAAGTATGATCATCTACGGTGAGGGGCTTTATGAATTCCCGGGCGGAGAGGTGTGCGCGACGGCGGGCCGCACCGTTGAGCAATTGAAGTGTCGAGATTGGGAAATGAAGGCTTCCGACGGACAGATGCTGCGGCCTCTGCCGACGCCTGAATGGAAAATGCCTGCTCTTGCGTCGATTTATGCGCTCTGTAAGTTCGACCAGGAGCAGATGTGCTTAATAACCGGGCGAGCATACGGTGTTCCCACGGTTGCGTTGAGATTCTTCAACGTCTATGGTCCAAATCAGGCGCTCTCGAATCCTTATACGGGGGTATTAGCGATCTTTGCGTCGCGCCTGTTGAATAACGAGCGGCCGATGATTTTCGAAGATGGCCTGCAACTCCGGGATTTTGTAAGTGTATACGACGTGGCACGAGCTTGCCGGCTGGCTTTGGAATCGGATGCGGCGGACGTCGCGATCAATATCGGCAGCGGTGAAGCCATCACTATTCGGCAGACGGCTGAACGTCTTGCAGCTGTTCTCGAAAAGGATATCGAACCGGAAATCACAGGCAACTACCGCGTGGGAGACATACGCCACTGCTACCCGGATATTTCGTTTGCGAAGAGAGTGCTTGGATATTCGCCGGCAGTTACCCTGGAGTTAGGTCTCGAAGATTTGGCGGCTTGGCTCTCGGAACAGACGGCCCACGATAACTTCCAGGAAATGCAAGCTGAACTGTCGGGAAGGGGGCTGATGGTTTGAGCATGTCGCACCAATCACGTATTCTCATCACCGGTGGCGCGGGCTTCATTGGAACGAACTTGGCAGCCAGCTACTTGCGCGACGGTTATCGCGTCACCCTTCTCGACAATCTGAGCCGGCCAGGCGCTATCCGCAATTTGGAATGGCTACAGGGGCAGTTCCATGGCTCCGCCCGATTCATACAGGCAGATGTTACGGACGGCCGCGCAGTCCGGGACGCTGTGATGGACGCCGATAGCATTTATCACTTTGCTGCACAAGTGGCAGTTACGACCAGCCTGGTCGACCCACTCGGCGACCACCGAGTGAATGCTGAGGGCACGCTCAACGTGCTAGAGGCAATTCGAAGTTCGCCTCACAAACCGGCTCTTGTCTACACATCCACGAACAAAGTGTACGGATCGCTTAACGAGATCCGGTTGTCGAAGCGATCATCGCGGTACGAGCCCGACGATCAGGAACTGGCGGCGAGCGGCATCAGCGAACAGCAGCGCCTCGACTTCCATTCTCCCTACGGCTGTTCCAAAGGAAGCGCCGACCAGTACGTGATCGACTATGGCCGGTGTTTTAACCTGTCCACAGTCGTCTTCCGAATGAGTTGCATCTGTGGCCCGCACCAACAAGGGACGGAGGACCAGGGTTGGGTGGCGCATTTCATCAGGCGCATACTTGCCAGTGAGCCGATCACCATCTATGGCGACGGCCGCCAGGTTCGTGACGTCTTGTACGTCGGCGATCTCGTGAGGGCATTTAGGCTGCTCGAGCGGCCTAGCGCGGCCGTGCAGCACTGCGCATTCAACATTGGCGGCGGCCCGCAGCAGACCATAAGCGTTTTGGAACTGCTGGATGTGGTGTGCAGTTTAGCGCAACACCAGCCTGTCATTTCGTTTGCTTCAGCGCGTGTGGGCGATCAGCTTTGGTACGTTTCAGATCACTCCCGCTATACGAAACTCACAGGGTGGCAGCCAGCCATAACGATTACCGAAAGCGTACGACACATGATTTCATGGCTGACCTCTGAGGCGGCCCAGGATGTTCATGAAACTGCGGAGAGAGAGCCGGAATGCGCTTTGCTTTAATCAACCCTCCTTGGGATTTCGAAAACAGCATCTATTTTGGATGCCAGGAACCGCATCTGCCCCTGGAGTTTGGCTATGCAAAAGCGGCTCTGGAAGCGGAGGGGCATGAAACTCTGATTATCGATGGGCAGTTAGGCGGAAATACGCTCGAAGATATCCGGCGCGCCGTCGGCGACGTCAAACCGGATTTCACGGTGGTAACGACAGCTCCGTCGTATCTTTTCTGGCGATGCGCTCCTCCAGAGCTGCGTATTCCGCAAATAACAATCGGATCGCTGGGCCGCGACGCAGGGACCGTTGTAGTTATCGGGCCGCACGGGTCAACAACTCCCGCGACAGCACTGAACAAATTGGCCGCGGACGTCGTGGTTTTGGGCGAGCCGGAAGAAATACTTCCGCGACTAACGTCGAGTTGGAGTGAGCTTCCCTCCATCTGCTATCGAAACGGTGATGAGGTTGTCGTGCGAGGGGGTCCCCATTACTCCGACATGCAGAAACTGCCGGGCCTGCGCTGGCCGAGTGAATATGTGATGCGCCATTCACATCATCATCATCGGTTTGACGCGACTCCGAAGCGTCCAGGCGCGGAGGTGGAAGCTTCGCGCGGCTGTCCCTACAGTTGCACATTCTGCGCAAAAGAGAATTTTCGGAATAAATACAGGAGGCGGCCGGTCGGGGTTGTGATCGATGAAATAAGCGCCCTGATTGAGCAGGGTGTGGAGTATGTCTACTTTATCGATGAAATCTTTTTACCGCAAAAGGACTTACTGAGCGCACTCGGGAACTTGGATGTAAAAATCGGCATTCAAACTCGTATCGACCTGTGGAACGAGGAGACACTCGATTTACTGGCGGCAGCGCACTGCGTTTCAGTAGAAGCCGGTGTCGAGAGCATCACCGAATCCGGTCGCGAGTATCTCGACAAAAAGTGCCGCATTGATACCGCGGAACTAGCTAACCGCCTGATGTATGCAAAGCGAAAAATTCCGTTTGTCCAGGCGAATCTCATCCTTGTGGATGAGGATGACGAGCAGGAAGTGGAAAGGTGGCGCGAGCAACTGATTGCCAATGGAGTCTGGGCTAACAAGCCGGTGCCTCTGTTTCCCTATCCGGGATCTCCAGAGTATACGCGGCGGTGGGGGCAACCGGACAACATGGCTTGGGAACGAGCACACGCCCACTACCTGGGAGACTTCGCGACTTTCAGCGATATCCAATCCGCACAACCCTCCTCGCTTACGCAACTGGAGCTGCCGCGGAATGCCCAATAGCCAGATACACCAAGGAGTGCTGCCGCAGCGCATTCTAATGACCGCCGATGCAGTAGGCGGCATCTGGACATACGCGCTTGATCTTGCGGAGCAGTTCTCCCTGGGCGGCAGCGCAACGCTGGTCGCAACCATGGGGCCGGCGCCGACACAGGCTCAACGATCACAAGCTGCGGCCGTTCGGAACCTGGAACTGGCGGAGGGATCGTTCCCGCTCGAGTGGATGCCCAATGTATCGGAAGCAGCTCTTGCGGAGGCCGGCGCTTGGCTGAAGAGGTTGGAATCGCACTTTCGACCTGAAGTCATTCACCTGAATGGATATACTCACGCCACTTCACGATGGAACGCTCCGGTTGTTGTAGTCGCACATTCCTGTGTGTCTTCCTGGTGGCTTGGCGTGCACGGTGAACTGCCGCCGGCTGGGTGGAAGGGCTATCGAGATCGTGTAATGGCGGGATTGGAAGCCGCCGATGCCGTCGTCGCGCCTTCTGCTTCCATACTCAAAACGATGCGGGCGATTTACTCGCCGCGCCTGAAGCGCTCGGCGGTGATCCACAACTTCACTAACTTGGAAATTCCGTTCGCTGAAAAGCAGCCGGTGGTCCTCGCGGCGGGCCGCCTATGGGATCGCGCAAAGAACCTCGCTGTGCTGGACCGGATCTCGCCCATTGCCGGATGGCAGATTCAAGTCGCAGGTGATGCAGATGGGCCTGACGGGAGTGTCTATCGTTCGGAACACATTCAGGTGCTTGGCAGATTATCCCGCGAACAGCTGGCACAGCGGCTGGCTGCGGCTGCGATTTTCGTTCATCCTGCTAAATATGAGCCGTTCGGATTGAGTATTTTGGAAGCGGCCCGGGCCGGGTGTGTGCTGGTGCTGGCGGATATTCCGAGCCTCCGCGAACTGTGGGATGGCTGCGCTCTGTTTGCTCCGCCCGACGATGTCGCATGCTTAGCGAACTGTATTGATCTGGTCGCTCGCAGCCCTCGGCTGCGCTCGGAATATTCGATCAAAGCACTGCGGCGCTCGCACGAGTTCGATGCCAATGCCAGCACCCAAAGCTATCTTGAACTTTATGCGTCGCTGGCGGAAGCGCACCAAGCATACAGGGGTGAACGGTGCTTCTCTGTTCAACAATGAGACTTCGAATTCGATTCTTCTGCCACTCACTGGTTTCCGATTGGAACCATGGCAATGCTCATTTTCTTCGCGGTGTCATGTCCGAGTTATTAGCTCGCGGCCACGACGTGCAGGCGTTTGAGCCGGAGAATGGATGGAGTCTGACGAACCTGCTTCGAGAAACAGGCGATAAGGCCGTACAGCAGTTTGAATCACGCTTCCCACAGCTGAAGACTTCGTTCTATTCAGAGCAGGGGTTTCAACCGGAAGAGTTTCTTGATGGAGTGGATCTTGTTCTTGTGCATGAGTGGACCGCGCCGGCCGTGGTTAGCAAGATCGGTCAGTACTGCCGCTGCAGTTCGTCGACGCGCGCGTTCTTCCACGATACGCATCACCGAGCGGTTACAGCGCCACACGAACTCAGTCGCAACGACTTATCGGGTTATGATGGCCTGCTGGTTTACGGAAACGCGCTCCGCGAAATTTACTTGCGGCGCGGTTGGGGGAACCGGGTCCATGTGTGGCATGAGGCCGCGGATATTCGCGTGTTCCATCCTCTCGACGGCGTGAAACGCGACCGTGACCTGGTGTGGATTGGAAACTGGGGCGACGAGGAACGCACGCAGGAACTTGACGAGTATCTGATTGAGCCGGCCACGAAACTTGGCCTCAATGGCACGGCTCATGGGGTGCGTTATCCCCCTGAGGCTATCGGACGACTAAAACGGGGGGGATTGCGATATGACGGATGGATCCCTAATTACCAGGTTCCCGAAACATTCGCGCATAGCCGGCTTACGGTGCACATCCCACGGCGACCCTACGTCACTGCGCTACCCGGTATTCCGACAATTCGACCGTTCGAGGCGCTAGCTTGCGGCCTGCCACTGATTTCGGCGCACTGGAGGGATGTAGAAGGTCTTTTCGATGTGGGACGTGATTTCCTGATGGCGCGCAACGGAGAACACATGCAGTCGCTGATGCGGCAGGTTCTCAACGATGCGGACCTCGCGCGCGAGCTGTCGTCACACGGCAGGGAGACCATTTTGAATCGCCATACCTGCGGTCACCGGGTGGAGCAATTATTGTCAATCTATGAGGCGGTTCGGCCTGTAAGCGTTGGGGTAGCCGTGGGAACCAATTAACTATGCGAATTGCTTTTTTTGGATCGAGTCTTGTCTCGTGTTACTGGAACGGGGCGGCGACTTACTATCGTGGCCTAATCCGGGCGCTCGCCGCGTTAGGGCACAAAGTTACATTCTATGAGCCAAATGCTTTCGACCGGCAAAACCACAGGGATATGGACGACCCTGAATGGGCCCGCATCGTTGTGTACTCGGGTGAGACTCATTCGGAAGTGGATTCATGCCTGGACGAAGCAAGCGGTTGCGACGTCATTGTCAAGGCAAGCGGCGTCGGCGTATTCGACGAGTATTTGGAAGCACGCGTGCCGCTGTTGGGCAGGCACAAGACGACAATTTTCTGGGATGTCGATGCTCCCGCGACTTTGGACCGCGTACTCGAAGATGCGGGCGATCCATTTCGCGCAGCGATTCCGCATTACAGTGCCATCCTGACATATGGAGGCGGGCAGCGCGTCATCGACACGTACCTCGGACTTGGCGCAAAGATGTGCGTGCCGATATATAACGCCGTCGATCCTGCTACTCATTTTCCGGTTGATCCCGATCCGACGTACTCCGCCGATCTCGCCTTTCTTGGGAATCGCCTGCCCGATCGCGAGGCTCGCGTAGACGAGTTTTTTGTCCGAGCCGCTTCGCTCTGCCAGGCGAAAGCGTTTCTGTTGGGGGGAAGCGGTTGGTCAGGCAAAGCCCTCCCGAAAAATGTCCGTTATATCGGGCATGTTTCGACAACGACGCATAATACGTTTAACTGCAGTTCGCTCGCGGTCTTAAATATCAATCGCATCAGCATGGCAGCGTACGGCTTCTCTCCGCCGACGCGGGTGTTTGAAGCGGCGGCGGCAGGGGCCTGCCTGATTACGGATGGTTGGGAGGGTATCGACTCGTTTCTGGAACCCGGAAAGGAAGTTTTGGTCGTAAATGATGGTTCCGAGGTCGCGTCGCTCGTTCGTGACCTCGATCCTGATAAAGCGCGGAAGATAGGCGCCGCCGCCCGCAAGCACATCCTAAATGAACACACGTACGCTCATCGTGCGAAACAGGTGAATGCTGTACTCAAACACGTCGCCTCTCTAGAGGCGGCGGTCGTAGGAGTAACCGCATGAAGAGAGACAAACTGAACATCGTCGTTCTCGGCCTTTCTCTCAGCTCTTCCTGGGGCAACGGTCACGCCACCACTTATCGAGCACTGCTGCGCGAAATGGCAGCGCTTGGCCACAAAGTTACATTTCTCGAGCGCGATGCGCCCTGGTACCGAAAAAATCGCGATCTCACAAGCGCTCACTATTGCGACCTGACCTTTTACACGAGTGTCGAAGAACTCCGGGAACGTTATGGCGAGAATGTACGCCGCGCCGATGTCGTCATCGTCGGCTCGTATGTTCCAGCGGGTACGGAAGTGGGGCAGTGGGTTACCAGAGTAGCTCATGGAATCACCGCATTCTATGACATAGATACTCCAGTGACGCTCGCGAAACTGCGGAATCGTGATTGCGAATATATCTCCAACGCGCTGGCTCGGCGCTATGACTTGTATCTCTCTTTTACGGGCGGCTCAGCATTGAAGCATATCGAGACAGTGCTCGGGTCGCGATGCGCGCGGGCACTCTATTGTTCCGTGGATCCCGAACTTCACTATAAAGAGGCTGCGGTTACCGAGCAGTGGCACCTGGGATATCTCGGCACCTACAGCGAGGACCGCCAGCCAGCCCTCCAGTCGCTTTTGATAAGGGCCGCCCAAGAGTGGCCGGACGGGCGCTTCGCTGTTGCTGGTCCGCTCTATCCGCCGAAAATCTCTTGGCCCGAAAACGTAATGAGGGTTGATCACCTGCCGCCATCGCGGCATCGCGGGTTCTATAACGCTCAACGATTCACGTTGAACATCACCAGAAGAGAGATGATTGGGGCAGGGTATTCGCCGAGCGTTCGCTTGTTCGAGGCCGCGGCTTGCGGGACTCCAATCATCACGGACCCGTGGGACGGCCTCGGCCGTTTTTTCGAGATCGGAAGTGAGATTTTGATCGCCCGGTCGACAGAAGAGTGTCTAAATCTTCTTCGAGAATTGCCGGCGGATGAACGCCTTGCACTCGCGGAGCGCGCGCATCGCCGGGTTCTGGCTGAACATACAGCGAGCCAACGCGCGCAGCAGCTTCAACAGTATCTGTTTTCCGCCATCGAGGACAAGGCGGCAGCGCGAAGGCGAGTTCTGGAACCATGCGCCACGGTAGCCGTGTCCTAGCACTCGCAGCCGCAATGCAGGGTGCTCAGGCTGCGGATCGGGCACAGGCAATGTATGTTTCTGGCTGCACCGCGATGAAGGAGCGCGATCTGCCAGCCGCTCTGGACTTCTTGAATGATGCGGAAAGGCTCGGATTCGATCCGGATTCGTGCGCCGCGGGTCGCTGGCAGGGTTACATGCTGCTTGGGCGATTCAAAGAAGCGTGGCAGGAGAGTGCCGCCATCGAAAAGCGCGGTGCCGTCGACCCACATCGACTCTGGGACGGCCGTCCGTTTTCGAACCGCCGGCTGATTGTTCGCTGCCTTCACGGCCAGGGCGACGCGATTCATTTTATTCGATATGCGTCGCTCCTTAAACAGCAGGCGTCGAAGGTTATCGTCGAATGTCCCCGCCGCTTAATGCCGTTGCTCAGCCGCGTTTCTGGAGTGGACGAGGTATGTACTTGGGAGGCGCCGCCTTTCGCTCCGTCAGATTGGGAGCAGCAAATCGAAGTCGTGGAACTGCCGAGGGCTTTTCGGACCACACTCGATAGCATTCCTGCCTTGGTGCCTTATATTCATCTGGATCGATCGATGCAACGATCCGGCATCTTGGAAGAACGTCGGAGGGTGGGCGTTGTCTGGGCCTCCGGCGCCTGGAATCGTTCCAGATCCATCCCGATCTCCGCCTTGGTTCCGATGTTTCAATTGCCTGGCTTTAGATTTTACGCGTTGCAGGGCGGGGCAGAAGCGTTGGACCTGAACTCGCTTCCCGCCGATTGCGTCGTTCACGATGTGACCGGCGAATCGGAGGATCTGCTTCAGGCGGCCGAACTGATTACCCAGTTCGATCTCATCCTCACAGTGGATACCATGACGGCGCATCTGGCTGGCGCGCTGGGGAAGCCTGTATGGCTGATGCTCAACTTCGCCGCCGACTGGCGTTGGATGATCGGGAGATCCGATTCACCGTGGTATCCGAGCATGCGAATTTTCAGGCAACCGCAAGCCGGGCGGTGGGATTGCGTCGTCGATCAGGTTTGCCAGGCCCTGCGGAAGTGGGATCAAACGTCACGCAATCCAGCGTAAATTCCGGAGCGGTACTCGCCATGTAACCGCTATCATGTCCAGATGGACCGACGACAGTTCGTACTTTCCGGGCTTGCGCTCCTAGCCCCGCGCACTTCTTTTGCAGCATCCGCGACGATCGAGATCTTTCCGGATGAGCCGATCGGAACGATTTCTCCCGACATCTACGGTCATTTCACCGAGCACTTGGGCGGCTGCATCTACGACGGTGTCTGGGTCGGAGAGAAATCCAAAATTCCGAATATTGGAGGCATTCGCAAAGAACTCGTCGACAATTTAAAGCGCATCAAGGCACCGGTTATTAGATGGCCGGGCGGGTGCTTTGCCGACAGCTACAACTGGCGTGATGGGGTTGGACCGCGCGAGCGCCGGCCGAAGCGCACGAACTTCTGGGCCGATACACCCTATCTCGAAAAGGCGCCAAACGGGCCGCAAAAATACGAACCGAACGAATTCGGCACCAACGAGTTCGCGCACTTCTGTAAGCTTGCGGGAGCCCAGCCGTATTTCGCTGCCAACCTCCGCAGCCTGAACCCATTCGATTTCTATGAATGGGTTGAATACTGTAACTCGCCCGCGGGGACAACGACCTTGGCCGATCTGCGCGCGCAGGGCGGCGCCCGAGATCCATTTCCAGTCCGGTTCTGGGGAGTGGGCAACGAAAGTTGGGGCTGTGGTGGCAATTTCACCGGCGGCGAATACGCGGTGGAATTCCGGCGCTTTTCCGAGTGGGTACCCCGCTACAATGTCGATCTGGCGTTTATCGCATCTGGGCCAAACTCGGGCGATTACGCCTGGACTCACGACTTCTTCCATAAGTTAGTGGAAAAGGGAGGGAACATTCTTGAGCGAGTTTACGGGTGCGCTTTGCATTATTACTGCGGCACGACGGGCAAAGGGATCGCGGACGATTTCACTGTCGACGATTGGTACGAACTTCTCGCAAAGGCCAATCACATCGAAGAACTCGTTCGCAACCACTGGCAGATTATGGGCGAAGTCGATAAGAAGCGGCAAGTGAAGTTAGTAGTGGACGAGTGGGGCGCGTGGCACAAAACCGATCCGAGCATCGACCCCAGCTATCTTTTTGCGTATTTCCCGACGCTGCGCGATGCGCTGGTTTCCGGCATTACGCTCGACATCTTCAACAGAAATGCGGATAAGATCGCCATGGCGAACGCCGCGCAACTGATCAACAATATACATACTTCGTTTCTAGCCGTTGGAGAAAAGTTCACCGTCACCCCGATCTTCCATGTCTTCGATATGTACGCAGCCCACCAGGGCGGAACCTCGGTTCGCGCCATTGTGTCAGCGCCGCGCCTTGGACAATCGTCGGCTCGCGGATTGTGGGGACTCGGTGGATCGTGCTCGCTGCATGCGAAGCATGCTGTGCTGACGATTGTCAATCCCGATACGAACAATGCCCAAGAAACGCAGATCACTGTCAATGGATCGCGCATCTCAAACGTGCAAGCAACCGTGCTCACGTCAAGCGATATCAAGGCACACAACACATTCGAGCAGCCGAATGCGTTGAAGCCATCACAGGCGGCGGTGACGGCAACTGGGTCACCGTTGGTATACAGCTTCGCTCCGGCTTCGGTTACAAAGCTGGAATTTGACCTGGCGTAAAGTCCTTTGGGGCGGGCCGCCATCGCTACCAGATCATTTCTACGAGCGAGACGCCCTGGCGCGGCAGCGCAAATGAGACTTTCACCTCACCTTTTTCGGCGGAAAGCCAGCGGGGCGATTTGAACAATTGGAGCTGTCCGGCACGTTCCAGTTTCGCATACTGTTCGGAGGTAGGCGATTGAGGTGAGCCCATTTTCTTCCACGCCGTATATGCGTTGCTGTGGTTCCGATCGATGCGGTAGTGGCGAAGCAGCACACGGCGTGCCGTTTCCGGAATACCCCGGATTGCAAGTTGAATGGCAGCCGCCGGCGCCGCCACATCGTCATCGTGGTAGTTCCAGACCAACACGTCCACCTTGTGTTCCGACGCCGTCGCAAGTCCATCGATATCGGGATTTGCCCGCACGCCTCTACGCATCAGATTGTCAAGATCGATTGCGCCGCCGCTATCGAGACGCACGCGGTCGCCTCGCATCAGGCCGTCCATTCGAAATAAGTTCAGAACCGGCTTATCCACGCCATTCGTGGCGAGAGTGCGGAACCCGTCGAAATAAGGCTGGTTTTCAAATTCGAACGCCCAAGTCAACATGCCGGCGATATCGGTGTGGCTTCGTGCGGCCAAATCGAGAATATTTTTCAAGGCAACAGCGGTATAAGCTGCGTACAGCGGGCCGTTACGATACGCGTTTTGCGGATGTTCCCGTGCCGAGCAGGCTGCACAGCCTTCGGGATCGGATTCGCTTAAGATTACCGGGATACCGCGGAACTTCGAAAACCGCGAAATGATCTCAGTTCCCCTTGCGACGTCCTGCAAATTCTTCGCGATCCCCATTCGAACGTGGCCCTGGACCACCTCCGGATGTCCCTTCGCGTGGAACGTAATGAAATCGAGGGGAGCGCCAGTCTGGCCGTTCACATAGTTTGTACCGTGAGCGCAGTGCTCCAGAAATTGGCGAAGATACTCGGCTGCCTTTGCGCCGGCCGGCCCCGTCGTCGCGGGTCCGCCCACTTTCGCTTGCGGAAAGGCGCGCTTAACAGCGTCGGCGGTGTAGTCGTAAAGCTCGTCATATTGTTGGGGAGTCCCGTGCCAGTAATCGCCATCCGGCTCGTTCCAGACTTCCCAATGCCAAGATGCCACCTGTTCGGCGCCATATTTGGATACGCAATGCCGCGCCCATTGATAAACCAGCTCCCCCCACTTCCGATAATCCGTTGGCGGATAGGACCAGCCTGTATAGAGGTCCCCTTTTGGCCAATTGTGTTGGTACGGCTTGGGATGTGTGGAGAGAGCCTCCGGCATGAAGCCGATCTCGACAAACGGTTTCGCTCCTGCCTGTCGGTACGTGTTGAAGATCCGATCGACGATACTCCAGTTGTAAACGGGCTTACCGGACGCATCCACCGTGTAGGCATTCGTCGATCCCCATTTAAGGGCAGGAACGCCGTTCCCGGTGGTGAGCAAATTATGCGCGCGAATCTGAACGGGAGCGTAGCTGAGCTCAGCCAGTTCCTTAACAAGCTTGCGACCGTTTTTCATATAGGAGAAATTCGGTTCGTCGTAGCCGAAATACGCCCAGACCGGCTGGTATGCGCCCAATTTCGCCTGGAGATCGACTGTGATTGTGACGGGCTGCTGTGCGCTCAATGAAAGAGGAAACAAGCAGATAAGCGCGCCAATTACGCGAATATCGAGGAGGATACGCTTCCGATTCCGCTCCGCCTGTTGGTTCCGGACGTTCATTCCGCCGTAACGACCCCGCATGCAATTCGCGCTCCCGAATTGCCAGCCGGGTCCGTCATCATATCGTCTCCGTGGGCGTGGATGACCAGCGATCTTCCTCCATTGCTAAGAAGCGCATTGTCTCCGTGATTTAACGTCACGCCAGGCGCGACGACTTCCACTTGCGCAGTTCCATCCGACCCTACTACAAAATTTTCCATGTCGCCGGCATGCGGACCTGCCGGATTGTGCAGCCCGTGCTGTTTCTTTTCAGGGTTGAAATGCGGACCCGCCGACGCAAAATCGGGGGGATCGCATTTCGCGTTTTGGTGGAAATGAAGGGCATGCTCACCCGGTGGCAGACCGTGGAGGTCCAAGGTTACGCGAACGCCTCCCGTGTCGTCCGCAGTCTTCGGAGCTAGTGTTGCGGAACCTACGCTTTGTCCCTGCGCATTTTTAAATTCGACTCGCGCAGTACTGGCGGCGAAGCTGACCGAGGTGAAAACAGAAGCACAAACTAAAAGTCGTAGCCGGTTAGTCATCCCTCTATAGTAAGTTCTTCTTGTCGAAATGGAGCCTGTGCTTATTGCGTGCTATTCTCTCTGTTCAATTGGCGGGAAGAGAGGCAGTTAACATATATCAAGTCTGAGGAAAGCTGGAATCCGCAACAGCCAGGGCGTGGACGTGAATTAGAATCAAATCTGATCAGCGATCTAATACAGCTCAAGCGCGTCGCTTTCAAGGATTCGGCCCAGTTATTTTCTGCCCGCCGCTTGCACCGTCGTCGTCGGGTCCGCGCCTTCCCACTTCTCATCGGCACTCGGGCCGTACACTGCTGGAACCGGACGGTCCATCAATCGCAGGAAAGGCAATGCTGTTGCGCAAAGTAGAAGGCAAGTAGCGAAGACAGCAGGCGTGTCTTTCGCCATCACCACAACGCCGGCGTGAATGAGTGCTCGATCTCCTGAACTCATGCAGCTATTTCTTTCTCACCTTCCGCACCTACAGCTCTGCAAATAGTCGCGCCACAAATAATCCTTGCATTTGACCGGAGTTCAAGTACAATCAAAACGCCGTAAATACGAAGGATATGCAAGAAACGTCACCAATTAACGACTCATAACGCCGAAGGTAATCGAACTAATATTTGTTATACGTATTTCGTTTTTTTGTTAGAGCGGTTATTTTAGTCATTTTGTGCCGTCCGGCATAACCCGCGACGTCGCTTTCAGAACGAAATTGTTCGTACGTGATGCGGTAAAAGGAGGCCTTGTGTATAACCGTACGGTCCGGATCTTGGCTCTTCTATCTCTGGGGTTAGCCGAAGGACTTTGCCAAACGTTTACTGATGGTCCTTCGGTAGTGGCAAACGCCGATGGACGTCTTGAGATATTCGCTCGCGGCGCGGATGCAGCTGTTTGGCACAATTGGCAACTCTCGTCGGGCGGAGCATGGGCAGGCTGGAATTCGCTCGGAGGAGTTATTGTAGGCGCTCCTGCGGCGGCGATAAATGCGGATGGCCGTTTAGAGGTATTTGTGCTGGGTGGCGGAAATACGATTTGGCATGGCTTCCAAACGTCGCCCGGCAATGGATGGTCGGGCTGGATGTCGCTCGGAGGCAGTATTGCTTCGCCTCTACAGTCGCTACGAACGCCGATGGGCGTTTAGAGTTGCTTGCTGTCGGTACCGACGCGCAAGGATGGTACACATCGCAACTCATGCCAGGTGGCGGATGGGACTTGTGGCGCCCGTTGGGAGGGTATATCTACGGATCGCCGACGGCGATTCAAAATACCGATGGGAGGCTGGAGATCTTTGCACTTGGCGGCGGCGATACCGTCTACGAAAACCGGCAGATCGCACCGGGGCGTGAGTGGTACGGCTGGATTCCGATGGGAGGGAGCATAGTCTCGACTCCAACTGCCGCAGTGAACAACGACGGACGTCTTGAAATATTCGCGGAGGGGACGGATGGCGGGGCTTGGCACGCTTGGCAACAAACGCCCGGCAGCGGTTGGACCGGATGGAGTTCGATGGGCGGCGGGATTTTCGGGTCTCCGTCAGCCGATCTGAATGGCGCCACAGGTCTCGAAATTTTCGCGCTAGGCGGCGGATATGCCCCCTACTACAACGCTCAGGCAACTGCCGGTGGCGCGTGGTCAGGCTGGATTTCGCTAGGCGGAGCAATCACTGGCGCTCCCTCAGTCGGCATGAATTTCGACGGCCGCCTGGAGATATTTGGCCTGGGCGGCGTCATTTATCACAATTGGCAATTGTCACCGGGAGGTGCATGGTCCGGCTGGACGCCCTTGACACAAGCGAGTAATACGGGCGATGCGAACGGTGCCGATCTTCCGTATTTCCTGACCGAAACTCAAAACGATTCCAACTTTGCGGCTGCGGGCGCGGCTTGCCATCAGCCTCCCTGGTTGACTGTCGCCAGTGCTTGGCCCTGCGGGGCGAGGGTGAACATCGCAATTGTAGGATACAACAAGAAATCGCAGAAAGCCTTTAAAAAGGCAGTCGACAATTGGAATCAGGGACTCTTCTCGTATTATTCTACAAAGTACGCTCAAGTTCCAGTTCAGCTATACATAAGCGGCGGCGGCCCCCAGTCCGTGCGAGTATATCGCGTCGGAGATAATTCGATTCCCGGAAGCCGACCTCTGACTTACGGCCGCGCCCGAAACGCTAACCAACAGGCAGACATCAACGCTCGTCTGCTCAGCCTCGATATTCAGATCATCCAGGGAATGACATATCCGCAGACGCTAACAAATACCTTTGCTCACGAGCTCGGGCACACTTTTGGCTTGTTTGATTGCGATCAATGCGGACCAACGGTCATGGATAGTTATGAACCAGCTCCAAACGGGCATGGATGGGATTATGTCGGGAAAAACTTTACGGAGGGACTGCCGGGGCCTACAGTGTGCGATCTACAAGTAGTCGATACACATCTTACGGACTACGCATATTGCGGCATGGTGGAAAGCGCGCCGCCGGCGGACGTGCCCACCTGCACGAATGGTGCGGCGGTTGGCTTCATCGACAACGGCCAGAGTAGCCATTATTCGTGCGGAGGAGTCGCATGCGACGGGTGTAATTCCTCCTGTAGCAACTTCGCCCCACAAAACTGTAGTGGAGGAGGGGGAGGTGGTGGTGGCAGCAGTTGTGTTAATCAGTGTGGCGCCGCTTGTCTGGACGGCGCGACATGTCCCTTTGGCGGCGGTACTCCGACGTGCCAGTTTGAAGATGAAGGGTGGATACCCTGCTGTGCCTACGGAAGCCCGATTGTAATCGACGCCTTCGGCGAAGGCTTCCATCTGACGGGTTTGACGAAAGGTGTCAACTTTCGCGTTCTCCCCGATGAAGATCCCTATCGGATGAGCTGGACGGATAAACAATGGCACAACGGCTGGCTCGCGCTCGATCGCAATGGAAGTGGCAAAATTGATGACTTCACCGAGTTGTTCGGTAATTTTACGGCGCAGCCGCCCGGCAACGATCCAAATGGATACGCGGCCCTGGCGATATTTGACGATTTAATGAACGGCGGCAACGGCGATGGCGCTATCGATCCGCAGGATTCCGTCTATGATCACCTGTGGCTTTGGATCGACGCGAATCACAATGGTGTTAGCGAGCCCGAAGAACTGCACAACTTACGCGAGACGGGAATTTTCCGAATCGATCTTAGATATCAGCTCTCGTCGTACACTGACGCATATGGAAACCGCTTCCGGTATAAATCCCGGCTGTGGGGCGAGGCTGGTCGAGCCCATCACGTTTGCTATGACGTATTTCTTACCGTAGAGGCGCACCAAAGCTCGGGGAATCGATGAATATGATTAAACGTGCGGATCTGCTTATTGCTTTAACCTTAGGGCTTTGCCCGATCGCCGCGGCACAGAATTGCCCGGCACTGTCGGTGGGAAAGAAATCGGCGCTCGTTGAGTATGTCCGGAAGGAATATAAACTCGACTCAGGCGCCGGTCTGAAGATAGTACAAGACGAACCGGTCAAAGGCAGTTGTTATCATGATCTGATTTTCGAAGGTAAAAGCTCAGTTAAGACATGGCAGATCACAATGTACTTGTCGCCGGATGGCCGGTTTCTCACAGGTGAGCTATTTGATACCACCATTGATCCCGCTCAAGAACAGCGGCGCAAGGCCGAAGCGCTCATGGCGGGACTTGTGCAAAACAAGGGCGCCAGCAAAGGCCCCGACCTGGCCCCCGTTACCATTGTGGAGTTCTCAGATTTTGAGTGCCCATTTTGTAAGAAATTGGCGGATCTGATGAAGCAAGTGCTTCCGGCTGAAAAAGATCGGGTTCGGATCGTATTTCACCACATGCCGCTCTCAATTCACCCCTGGGCTCGGACGGCGGCGGAAGGCGCGGCATGCGCCCAGTTACAAAGCGGCGACGCATTTTGGGCAATGCATGACAAACTTTTCGACAACCAGAGTGAGATCACGCCAAATAACATCAAACAAAAGCTCAATGAGTTCGCGCGATCCATTCAGAAAATCAACTTTCCGCAGTTTCAAGGCTGCATGGGCACCGGAATGTCCCTCGGCTTGGTCTTTCGAGACCTAAATCTTGCTGCAGAAAACAACATTGACGCGACTCCCACGCTCTTCATCAATGGTTACCGCATTGCCGGAATCAAGGATGGCAATCAGTTGCGGCAACTGATCGCTGAGGCCGGAAAGGAGGCAAAGGAAATTGGCATGTCTTCCAATGCTTTATCACACTCCGGCGGACGGGATGCTGAGGAGCGAGAGGTTAGGCAATGAGGGTTCACAGAACGAGACATATTGGCTGGGCGCTCATAGTGGCTTCGGCTCTTGTCTCAGCAGCGACGCTAATTCAGACCAGCCCGGAGCATGCCCGTCAGATACATACCAATAAGGTTCGACAATTGCTTCCTCCGCATTCCGCATTGCCGCCGTTGCTCGATCTCTCCCAATCAGGTGAAAATCTCGAAGGAGCGAGCCGGAAATGGGAGGATCGATTTACCGGAATGATGGGTGTCCGGGAAATCACCGACCCCGGAATCCTAGAGCCTGCCGGACCAGGGTCCATCTCTACCACGACGACGGAATATGGCACTCCGTTGTGGGCTTTGCCCGCGCGCGCTTGCGACGCGGTAATTATCGCTATGCCCGTCGTAAGCAAGGCACATCTGGCTTACAATCGCCGCTATGTCTACTCGACTTTCTCATTGGAAATTTCGCAGGTCTTGAAAGGGAAGAGCGCGCAAGGCATTCGAAAAGGCGAACGGGTCACTGCTGCACAGTTCGGTGCCACTCTTCGCTTCCCATCCGGCCACATTGAAACGTTTATAATGGCCCGGGAAGGTTTTCTAGAGGTAGGAAAGCAATACCTCCTGTTTGTTTGGAAGCCAATTCGATCGGATCGCATCTATGTGGCGGCGGATGCGTACCTTATTGAAGAAGGCTTGGTTTTTCCGGTAAACTTGGATGCGCATGAGTCTCCATACGAGCGCATGCCGTTTACGAAGTTCGAGGCCAAAGTGAAGGCTGCCATTGCAAAGAATATCGATGCGAATTAGTCATCGAGTCTGCTCAGCGATCTAATCAATCGCTCAAAGCGTGTCATTTCAGTAAAGACGAAATGACCCAGGCTATTTCCTTCCCGCGGCCGCTACCGTATTCGTTGGATCCGCGCCTTCCCACTTCTCGTCGGCGCTCGGACCGTACACTGCTGGCACCGGGCGATCCATTAAGCGCAGATACACCGTCAATTGCGTCCGGTGATGCGTCGTGTGCAGAACGCGCCTCCAGAAAACCCAGATGCGTTCGCGCTTCACGTCGAAGAAGGGAACGACCACATGCCACCATTCGCTCGACTGTTTCGCAAGAAATTCCAGCCGCTGCGCCGCCAGTTCGACGAATCTGTGGCAATACGCATCAACGGTTGCCTGACCGGGCAGAACGTCGGCCGGCGCAGGCTCGGGCGTGGAAATAAACTCGCCAAAGAAGCGCCGTTCGGAGAGTAACTGGTGCTTCAAAATCTCAACGACTGTCGATGAACGGGCGTGTGGTGTATAGTCGAGATCGGCATCCTTAAAACCGCGCCATACTGTCACGACCTTGTTTGTTTCGCTGGCGTAGGTATCGAGTAGATACTGAAAATTGGAGTCTGCCGCCTGTGGCGCAGCTTCGAGTTCTTTATGGCTGTAATGCATAACGTGTACTTTTAAACGAGAAAGGCGCCCTCAAAAAGAGAGCGCCGGTTTCGGTTCACACCGGAGAACTACTTCAGGTGTTTATTTACCTCGTTCCAATTCACCACGTTCCACCAAGCCGAAACGTATTCCGGCCGGCGGTTTTGATATTTCAAATAGTAGGCGTGTTCCCAAACATCGAGACCCAGGACCGGCTTCTTGCCTTCCATCAATGGGCTGTCTTGGTTGGCGGTGGAAGAGATCTCGAATTTGCCGTTGCCGCTCTTCAGCAGCCACGCCCAGCCGGAACCGAAGCGTCCGGCGGCCGCTGCATTGAATTTTTCCTTGAACGAATCGAAGCTGCCGAAATTCGAGTTGATTACGCTCGCGATGTCGCCAGTTGGTGCGCCGCCTGCTTTCCCGGCCATGATAGGCCAGAAGAACGAGTGATTCGCATGGCCGCCGCCGTTATTACGAACGGCCGTTTTGATCGCATCCGGCACAATCGCGCAGTTGTTCGCCAGTAATTCTTCCAGACTCTTGCCGGACAATTCCGGCGCGGAGTCCAGCGCCTTATTCAAGTTCGTCACGTAAGCATTGTGATGCTTGTCGTGATGAATCTCCATCGTGGTTTTATCGATGTGCGGCTCCAGTGCATCAGAGGGGTAGGGGAGTGGTGGAAGTGTAAATGACATTAGTTTCTCCGACTTAATTTTACTTCGTCGTGCATTTGGATTCCGTTCAGACCGGCGAAGCTCCCGAGGTAAAATGATTTTTTATTCCGCTAAATACAGAGTCGAGCCGGCGACGATTGTTTCAACAACCGTCAATTCACTTACGGCCTCATCCCATCGAAAACGGACCAGATCGGCCTTTTCTCCCGGTGCGAAGCCGCGCTGCCGCCCGGCCACGCGGCACACTCTTGCCGGATTAACCGTCGCCATTGCGAGCGCCTCCAGTAGGGAAATACGCCCCATCCGCACAGCCTTGCCAATAGCCCGATCCATGCGCAACGAAGAACCCGCGAGGCGATCCTGCTGATTCCGCAACACCACACGGTTGTCGGCTTTCAATTCCACGTCCTCAATGCCGAGCCGATAGTAGCCTGGCTCGCACATGGCCGGCATCACCGCGTCGGTTACCAGCACCGAGTGTGTCACGCCCTTCGCGCGAACGGCCGAACGAAAAAACGATTCCGGGATGTGAATGCCATCCACAATAAAACTGGGTGACAGGCGTTCGTCCGCAATCTGATCCCAAATGTAGTTGTTCGTCTTGTGAAGCGTTGCGTGCGCGCCGTTCCCGAGGTGCGTGGACATGGTGGCGCCGGCGTCGACGGCTGCTTTTATTTGCTCACTGGTCGCTTTTGTATGGCCTACGCTCACCACCACGCCCGTGCGCGTCACAGCATCGATATACGATGGGGCCTGCGGCCATTCCGGCGAAACCGTCACTAACCGGACCAAGCCGTCCGCCGCTTCCTGCCAGCGTTTAAACTCCTCGATGTCCGGGGGCCGCACGGAGCCTTTGGGATGGGCGCCGCGCGGCCCGTCCTCGGGCGAAATGTGCGGCCCTTCCACATGGAATGCTTCAATCGCGATTCCCTCGGCCATTCCCGCGGACTCGAACGCTTTTTTCGCCTTCACCATGTTGCGAAGAGCGCCGGCCATGATTTCAGGGGGGCCCGTGACGATGGTGGGAAAACATCGCGTGACGCCCGTCGAGGACATGACGCGCAAGGAGCGCGCAATTTCCTCGGGCGATGCGGCAGGATCGTTGTAATCGACGCCTGCAAAGCCATTCACTTGCACGTCGACAAAGCCCGGGGCCAGGTATTCACCCGTTCCAGGCGATGTAATCAACTCATCAACCGACTCAATCACATTGCTGAAGCGAATCTCGTGACTCGCGGACGTAGCGGCGAATTTCCCGTGGCGCGCTGTGCTCATAGCCCCAAAACATTTCCTCTCTGAATGGTTTTTTCACAATTTACGCAACGCTAATATCCGTTAACTCCTGCTCGCTCAGCCAGATAAAATGTGTTGAAAACCGCTTTATAACGCTTGGCCCCGGCCGCCGTTCCTGTTACAACAGACTACAGATCCAGCGCGAGCGAGGGATCGGCAGATAATCTCGGGGGAGGTGGCTGCAGGTTTCGCGCTCGCGGTTGGTTCAGATATGCCGCTCGGCGGCCACTTTCGCAATTGGCAATCCCGCCCGATGGCTTCACAATCGATCCGCCGAAGCTGCGATTGCTCAGGCGCTCACCGGCTGCGGCTCTGTCACTCCCGCCACCGGCGTCAGCCAGCCGAATTCATCCTTGGCCTTTCCTTGGACGATCTCGAAAAACCGCTGCTGAATGCGTTCAGTAATTGGACCTCGCCGGCCCTCGCCAATCTGTATACGATCCACGGATCGAATGGGCGTGACTTCGGCGGCAGTTCCGCAGAAGAAGACCTCATCAGCGATATAAAGCATTTCCCTCGGGATGATCGTTTCGACCAGCGGAATGCCTAATTGCCGGACTAGCGTGATGATGGAGTCTCGTGTAATTCCCGGCAGCACAGAAGCCCCCACCGGCGGGGTGTGCACCTTGCCGTCGCGGATCACAAATATGTTCTCACCTGAACCCTCGCTGACGAATCCGTTGTTGTCGAGGGCAATCCCCTCGGCATAGCCGTTCTTCGCGGCTTCCATGCGAATGAGCTGCGAGTTCATGTAATTCGCGCCCGCTTTCGCCAGCGCCGGAAGCGTGTTGGGAGCGATCCGGGTCCACGACGAAATACACACGTCGACGCCCTGTGCGACCGCCTCCTCGCCAAGGTATTTACCCCATTCCCATACGGCAATGTACGTTTCGATCGGATTCGAAAAAGGAAGCACGCCCACATCGCCATAGCCCCGAATCGCGATGGGTCGGACATAACAGGAGCGCAACTGGTTCGCACGGATGGTTTCCACCATCGCCTGCGTCAACTGTTGAATGGAATACGGAATGTCCATCCGGTAAATTCTGCCGGAATCTAGCAGCCGGCGAGCGTGCTCCGGAGCGCGGAAGATCGCCGGTCCATTCGCGGTCTCATAACACCGGAGGCCTTCAAACACAGAGCTTCCGTAGCTGACGACGTGCGAAAGGACGTGAATCTTGGCCTCGTCCCAGCGAATCAATTGCCCGTTGTGCCAGATCTTCTCTGTTGCCTTCAGCATGCTCGAATTATAACGAAGTTATTTGAAACACTCGATTTACCAGAGCAATCTGGGATTATGGGGTAAGTAGGAACGGGATGAGATCAAGACGTCTATTTCTAGCGATTTTGGTTGTCGGCGGGGGGGCGCTGTTTGCGCAACTCAAGGAACTGAAGCCTGGATTCAATTTTTTCTCGACGCAGCAGGACATTCAATTGGGCCAGGAAGCGAAAGCACAGGTCGAGAAAACGATGCCGGTCATTCAGGATCGCCGCATCACCGACTATCTGACACAAATCGGCCAAATGCTTGCCCGGTCGCCGCACGCCGGCCAATGGCCCTTCTCATTCAGCACGATTTACGACAAGAACATCAATGCCTTCGCTCTGCCGGGCGGCCCCATTTTCATCAATACGGCGACGATAGCGGCGGCTGACAACGAAGCTCAACTTGCCGGCGTGATGGCGCATGAAATGTCGCACATTGTGCTCCGCCATGGCACGCATCAAGCCTCGAAGGCACAGTTCATCCAACTGCCCGCCATGATTGCGGGCGCGGCATTAGGCAACGGCATACTGGGGGCCTTGGGCCGTCTCGGCATTAACATCGGCGCGAACTCTGTGTTGCTGAAATACTCACGCGATGCCGAAGCACAGGCCGACTACAATGGCGCGGAGATCATGGCGGACGTCGGTTACAACCCTGTCGAGATGGCTCGCTTCTTCGAGAAATTGGAAAGCAAGGGAAGCGAGGGGCAGATTGCTCAATTTTTGTCTGACCACCCAAGTCCGGGAAACCGCGTGAAGGCGGTGGAAGAAGAGATTCAGTATTTGCCGAAGAAAACCTATCGCGACACCATCACCGGCAAGTTTCAAGGTGTTCAGACGTACGTGCAGCGCCTGAAGCCTCCCAAAAATTACAAGCCGCCGGCACAAAACCAGAATCCCCCGCCGGGCGCGTGACTCGTCGGCCGATTTGGCGTCACACTGCGGGCGAAATGGGAGCACGCACCTTCGATCCAAAGTACGAATAGTAACCGACGAAAATATAACAGCCGAGCGGAATGAGCATCGCGACGGCCATGCTTTGGCTGGCCTCGGAAACTAGTCCCATGACCGGCGTAAAGATCGCGCCACCGATGATCGCCATGACGATGAGCGAACCGCCGATCTTGGTGTTCGGCCCAAGCTCTTTTAGTCCGAGAGCGAAAATGGTTGGGAACATCAGCGACATGAAGAAGCTGGTGAGAAAGATGGTCCAGACTCCGATCCAGCCAGGGGACAGGACGGCGATTGCCACCAGAACGACGTTGATGACGCTGTAGTGACCCATCAGCTTATTCGGTGGATAGAACTTCATTGCGTACGAAGATGCGAATCGCCCCACCCCGAATGCGACCAGGGTGCCGGTTAAGAGGTAACCGGCGATCTTTTCATTCTGGTAAGTGTATTGCTGAATGTATTGGATGAAAAAGCTCCACGTGCCCACCTGCGCGCCAATGTAGAAAAACTGGGCTGCCACGGCTTGCAGAAAATGAGGATAGTGGAGCAATTCCCTGATGTGTCCTTTCCCTTTTCCCGATGGCTCATGCTCCTCGCCGGAAAGGGTTGGGAACTTGGTGCGAATGATGAGAATAGCCCAAATGAAGACAACCACGCCAACCACAAGATAAGGGTCGACCACGCGCATGGTTTCGTGATGAAGGTAGTCCTTCAGGGTGCCGGCCGCTTTCATCGAGGCGACCTGGTCCGGCGTCAGTTCGACGCCGGAGAAGATGAACACGGTGCCGACCAGGACTCCGCAAATGGCGCCGAGAGGATTGAAGGCTTGCGAAAAGTTAAGGCGGCGCTCCGAACTAACCGGATCGCCTAATTGCGCGATAAACGAGTTCGATCCGGTCTCAAGAAACGCCAGGCCGCTCGCGATCACGAAGAGGGCGCCAAGAAACAGGCTGTACTTGCCCGCAATTGCGGCTGGCCAGAAGAGAAATGTACCTCCGGCGTACAAAAAAAGGCCCGTCACCAAGCCGGTTTTATACCCGAATTTTTTCATGATCATCGCCGCCGGCATCGACAAGAGGAAATAACCGAGATAGAACGCCGATTGAACCAAACCCGCCTGGAATCGGGATAGCTCGAACGATTTCATGAACTGACGGATCAGCACGTCGTTCAGGTTGTTCGGTATGCCCCACAGAAAAAAGAGCGCCGTAACCAGCACAAAGGGAATGAGGTTCTCGCGCGCGAACAACCGATGTTCGCCGGGCTGCGGCTTGCCCGCTTTCGTGTTGGTCGGGACACTATGCGAATTCATGAGCGCTCCTGGGGACGGTTCGAAGCACTGGAAACGTGCTCTGGTGGACCAGTATAACGGAGCCTGTGGCGCCAATGCCCCCGGCCACAATCTTGCGCCTGTGCGATACTCCGAATTATTCCACTCGAAATTGTGCCAGCTCGAATTTGTACTAGTATGTTTGACCGTTTTCTCGACCCGCGCTCCCAAGTTGCGCTGATGTGCCTGTTTACGGCATTCGCTTTTTGGAATAACGATCCGCTGTTTTTTATATTTGCCGCAATGGCGGCCTGCACCAAACTAGCGGAGTAGTTGCCGCGGCGTTATCCGCAGGTAACGGTACGAATTTTATTCACTCGCCGGGAAATAGTTCCTGCCTGCAGGGTGATTCTCCCTTACTCGATCCAACCGGGCGGAATGGCGGAGATATCGGTAAGCTACTGAAACACAAAGGCATCGCGAGCGAAGCGATTGATGAGACGCGGCTCTGATGCGCCGCAGTCCCCAAGGTACCCAACGTGCATTCTTCCGTCCTGGAGGAGAAATTTAGAATGCTCTGGTATGCGTGGGTGTTCCTGGTAATCGCGATTATAGCGGCTATTTTCGGATTTGGCGGCATCGCGGCCGCGTCCGCCGGGATAGCAAAAATCTTGTTTGTTGTGTTTCTAATACTGTTTGTGATCAGCCTTATCGCCGGCCGCCGCAGGGTGGTCTGACGAAGGTTCACCGGTAGTGCTTTGGGGTTCAGGGCGGACAGGCTGTCGCCCTGAATCGAATTCAATTATCGGTGTTGCCCAAGCCGGCAAATGCCGCTTGCAGTTTCGCGAAAGTGTCTTCCAATAACTCGGGCATAACTCGTGTTCCGCCAATCACGGTCATAAAATTGGCGTCTCCCTTCCAGCGCGGCAGCATGTGCAAATGTAGATGGTCCACGATGCCTGCACCGGCGGCCTCACCAAGGTTCATGCCAATATTGAGTCCGTCAGGCCGATAAATCTTTGTGAAAATCGATTCGACCGAACGCGCCAGCCTCCACATCTCATCTGCGGCCGATTCGTCAAGCTCTGAGAGTTGTGACGTGTGCTTGTTTGGCGCGATCATCAGGTGGCCGCTCGTATAGGGAAATCGATTCAGCATCACGAAATTATGCGCGGCATGATGGAGAATCAGGTTTTCTTTGTCGTTTCCGCTTCGGAGGGCGGAGCAGAATATGCATCCGCGCGCGCCCGTTTTCCCGGCAATGTAGGTGGACCGCCATGGAGTCCACAGGTGTTCCATTAAATCATCCCTCACTCGGAATGTGAGGTAGAATCGCGCGTTTGCTCAATCTCGGAAACCTGCTCCGCGCTCGCTTCCGTTCTCGCATCCCCATTGCGGGCAGATGGTCGATTTACCAGATCCCTGAGTTCTTTGCTTGGTTTGAAATAAGGTATGCGTTTCGAGGGAACCTCGACGCGAGTTCCGGTTTTCGGGTTGCGGCCGATTCGTGGTTGGCGCTGCCGGGTGCGGAAACTTCCGAATCCGCGGATCTCGATCTTATCGCCTGCGTGGAGACTGTTTACAATACTTTCGAAGATGGTCTCCACGATCACCTCGGCATCCTTCCGCGTCATTTCCACGACGCGCGATACTTCTTCGATCAATTCCGCCTTCGTCATAATCCCTTCCTTGGCAACGGGCCTAGTCTTCACCTTGTGAATGATGCTTAATCACGTCACCCACGGTTGAAGTGGCAATGGCTGCCTGGCGTTTATAGTCTTCTAAGCGGACGCGCTCCTCTTGCTCGGCCATTGCTCTCAGGCTGAGGCCGATCCGTTTCTGAGCCTCATTCATTTTGATTACTTTGAAATCCAGTTCCTCGCCGAGTTCGAGGGGCGAGTCTTCGCTGGCGCCATTGCGCTTCCGGGTTTCGGCGGGTATTTCGCTTCTGTGGCAAAGCCCTTCAACACCCGGAAGCAATTCAACAAAAGCTCCAAACTGAGCCGCCCGGCAAACGCGTCCGTGTACGACGTCGCCAACCTGATGGGCTCGGAAGAACGTCTCCCACGCATCCGGGTGGAGCTGCTTGATTCCCAGCGACAGACGCCGGTTGGGAGCGTCGATATTCAGGATGACGGCTTGAACAATCTGGCCCTTCTTTACTACTTCCGACGGATGTTTCACCCGAACGGTCCATGACATATCCGAGATATGAACCAACCCATCGACGCCCTCTTCGATCTCGATAAACGCCCCGAAATCGGCTAGTTTGCGAACTCTGCCCTCCACAACCGAGCCGACGCTATAGCGGTTGGCAACGGTTGTCCACGGATCCGCCTCAAGCTGCTTGATGCCCAGTGAAATACGCCGTTCTCGCGGCTTTACCTCGAGCACTACTGCTTCAACCTGGTCGCCGACTTTGACCAACTTGCCCGGGTGCTTCATCCTCCGGCTCCACGTCATTTCGGAGATGTGGATCAGCCCTTCGACGCCCGCCTCGAGTTCTACGAAGGCGCCATAATCGGTGACGCTCACGACGCGGCCGACGACGTGGGTTTGCGGCGGATAGTGTTGGTCAATCCGCTCCCATGGATCGGGAAGCATCTGTTTCAGGCCGAGCGAAATTCGCTCTTTTGCACGATCGAACTTTAGTACTTTGACCGTGACCTCTTCGCCGACCTGCACGACTGCCGATGGGTGGGTGACATTGCCGTAGCTGAGATCGCTCACGTGGAGCAGTCCGTCGATTCCGCCAAGATCCACGAAAGCGCCGTAATCGGTCAGATTCTTAATGACCCCGGAAATGACCCCACCTTCTTCGATGTGTTCAAGCGCGTGAACCTTCTTCGCGGCGGCTTCTTCTTCAACGACGATACGCCGGGAGACAACCGCATTATTCCTGCGGCGGTTCAATTTCAGAATGCGGACCGGCAACTCCTGGCCGAGATATTGATCCAGATTGTGAACGGGGCGAACTTCTATTTGCGAGCTGGGTAGAAAACCGATCACTCCACCGATATCTACAGCGAGGCCGCCTTTCACCTTGCTGAGAACGCGGCCGGGGACCGTGCTGCCTTCGGTTGCGGTTTTCTCCAGGTTTTCCCAGGCGTGCCGCCGGTGCGCGCGCTCATATGAAAGCAGAATGTAGCCTTCGGGTTGAACGCCGGTCCGGTCGATCATTACCTCGATGGCATCCCCTGGATGCACGTCCGGTTTTCCATCGAGTGTAGGGAGTTGCGACGCGGGCACAAGGCCTTCACTCTTTCGGCCGATATCGACGATTACTTCTTTGTCGGAGACGCTGAGGACGTGGCCCTGTAATATCTCGCTCTCGCCGGACGGGGTGAAGTGGCTATAGTCGTCGAGCAGCGCCTGGTAGTCTTCCTCCGCCAAGCCTCCGGTAACTTCATTGAGATCGTCTGTCGGACCAGCCATTTGTGTCAACCCCATATTCGGCGCCTTGCCCATAATAGGTAGAACACCGGAAGCGCTCCCGCGGGAGCGGGAAGTTTGGAGCCATCGAAGAAGACGGGTTTAGCTTTCAAAGTATTGATAGCTCAGTACTTCAGCAATATAGCGGACCGTTTTCAGGATGTCAACCATCGGTGAACCGTCCTCTATACACTAGGGTACCGTTGCGAAAGGAAGTCAGCTACCGGCAAGTGCAGCGGGGAAAGCACGACCCTTTCTGTAAGGTTCGCGCGTAAAATTCGACGCCCAAAGTTTCTGGTTCTCATGGATGTTTCATCCGGATGACATTCGGCGTCACGCAGTTCGATTTCCAAGAAACCGTGAGAGCGAGGCGGTTCACATACACTGGTGGGTAGGGCCGCCCGTGATGACGGTCTCGACTATGTTTCACTTGATTGCCGCCGGCGACCTCAAGCTGATGCGGAAGCTGAACAATTGGCGCGCTCCAAAGTGGATACGTCTGTGGGCGCTTGCCGCGACCCGCGCCGGAGACGGGTGGCTCTGGGGTCTAATCGGAATCGCTATTTTGTTGTTCGGCAAGGAAGGGCGTTTGGCCACAGCGGCGGCGGGTTCGGCAGTGCTGGTTGGGGCGGCCCTCTTTGTCTCGCTCAAGCGCGTATCCGGGCGAAAGCGGCCCTGTGAGATCGAACCGCATTGCTGGGCGACGCTGCTTCCTCCCGACCAGTTTTCCTTTCCTTCGGGCCATACCATCACGGCGTTCGCCGTGTCGGTGACCTTGGGCCTCTTCTATCCTGTCTTGCTGCCATTTCTGCTCTTCTGCGCCGTAAGCATCGCACTTTCGCGAGTCTTGTTAGGTATGCATTTTTTCAGCGATGTGCTGGCCGGGGCAGCGCTTGGAACAGTCATTGCAATGGGCGCTTACATCATTTTCGGCTGAATGCGCGTACAATTACGGTTGCCTCTAGCCGTCGAAACAGAGATGTGGCGTTCGACGCCAGCATGGCAAAAAGGATATGCCGGACAGGCCTCAGGTTAACTTGGAATGGCAGCGCGTCGGCGCATTTCCAGCCATTGCTTTGGAGCGAGCGCGGCGCCAGGAGCATGCGGCGCTGCAGCCGCTGGTGCAGGTAACCCGCGGTTATGTGTCCGCCCGCGCGGACGACAGCAACAACAGCTTTCGTTGGTCCTCGCGCCTGAATGCCTTGCTCACCGGTGAGATTACCGCGGGAACGCTCCCATTCCGGCTCGGGCTGCGGCTCTCGACGCTGACAATCCTTGCAGTTGGGCGTGATTCCGTTGAATTGGGCTCGGCCGCGCTGCATGGGAAATCGCTTGCGCAGGAGCGAACGTGGTTGAGTTTCCGGCTGGCGGAAGCGGGCCTGGATTGGGCTGTTCTCGAGAAACCTCTGCACTATCAGATTGGGGCGAGCGAACTTTTTGAGGGAGCGCCCTTCGAGGCGGCTGACGAATTGTCCGAATTCGCAAGGTATTATGCGAACGCGGCGCTGGTCCTGAACAGTGTTGCCGAAGCGTTGCCCGGGGCATCGGCCGTCCGTTGCTGGCCGCAGCACTTCGACATGGCGATTCTTCAACTTTTTGGAAATGGACAACGATCGCTGCGCGTAGGCTTATCTCCCGGCGATGCATCATATGGCCAACCCTATTTTTTTGTGAAGCCGTCGGATGTGAATCCTGCAAGCAGTCTGCCCACCCTGCGGTCCGGCGGCGAATGGCACCACGGCAATTGGACCGGAGCCGTACTGACGGGTGAGGAGGTTGCCCGGCAGGAGAGCGCCGGCGATCAAGCTGCTTTTGTCACAGACTGGTTGAACGAAGCCATTGAAGCAGCGCGAGGGATATTGGCCGAATAGCCCCAGTAAATTCGGCATCCCTCGCCGTTTTTCTATTTGCTAGCGCCAAAGCCGCCGATCAGTACAACTTGCGGACCGTTGCTCGCGTCGTCACTGAATATGAGAGAGGTGGCCAGCTCACCCATGGGGGCGCAAAATAGAAAGCCGCTGCGCACGTTGTGTGATGCGCAAGCTTCGAGCCGCACCCATTTCGCGTGATGTTCCACTAGGCCAGAGTTGAGCTTTAACAACTTTGGGGTCTTCGAAACCTGGAGAGACATTGTATGAGGAGCGAATCGCTCCTGCGTTGCTAGTGAACTCAATTGCAGAAGTGCTTCTTTGGTGCAAACAGCGTTGAGGCGCGCAAACTATCGGTGGAATTAGCGCGCCAGCTTTCGAATCGGAGGCTGTGATCGAAAGAGATAAATGTAGTTGCTGTTCGCGCCTGGAAACGGAGTGAAGCTATATCGTTTTTCCAGGCTTGTAATCAGCGCCTTTTCCTGTTTGCCGTCATCGAAGAACTCAATCGCGATGACGTCAGGCGCGTATGGAAGGGGAAGAGATGCCTGAACCGCGCGTTGGAGAGCTAACCCGGCGGCATTTTCGCCGATTTCAGATGGCGCCCCATTCGCCGGGCGGAGGGGATAATACGCTTGGCTCAGCCAGAGCGAATTGACAAATATCGCCTGGCAGCGCGCAGCCCAGTAGGCGGGGGCGGCATCATCCAGCATGTATCGGAGCGGATGTCCGTAGATCGCCGTTCCGAATCTTGACACCAGAAGGCGGCTGCCTGGAGGCAGGAGGCAGTTTTTGATGGAAGGCGTGATAAGCGCGATGTTCTTCCGGTTTGCCTTTGCCTGTAGCCCCGTAGTCACCGCTGTCGCAAGTAGCGCAACAACCATCATGGCTCGGCGCGTGAAAGGGGTCATCGGCGCGGCAGAGCCGAGGGCGAGTGTTAAAAAGATCGCGGTGATTGAAAATCGCTTATGCGCGTGGTCGGCGCCATTCACCTTTTCCGGGAGCATGAGATATGTAGCCACGCAGAACATAAAAAACAACGCAATCACAAAAACGCGAGGATCTCTCCTTCGGCTCCGCCAATACCGGAAAGCGAAAACGACCGCGGGCACCGCGATTGACAACAAGGCAACTGTATATAGCCACCAGTCCAAGCTGAAGGGAGAAATTTCATTCAGCGTGATCAGGGAGGCGATGCGCTTGGCAATCACTACAACAGACGGCGGGACCATCTGGAGGGCCCCCGTCTTAACGACTGTACGGATCCAAAACAAAGCGAGCAGTCCCAACGCGAAAATCAGCAGAATCGGCAATTCACGCGTTCGAAGATACGAAACCAGACGCCGATTCCAAGGATCGGCAGCCTTCCTGGGTGCGAGAAAATAATTGCTCACCAATTCGATACCGACAAAAACGAAGAAAAGGAAAAGCGATACCGGGTGTTGTGACGCCAAGACACAAACCAGGGCTATTGTGACAAGCGCCTGCTTGATGCTAAAGGCGTCGATGTGATCGAGCCAATAGCCCACTGCAAAGAGCAACGTTGCCGTACCGAAGGCAAAATTTGTGAACCCCATGTACAACGGCCAATTCGCAAGAAAGGGAAGAACAAAGAAGCAGCTCCAGATTCCATTTTTCCCAAGAGCGCTGCTCAGACGATAAAAACCAGTAAACGTCCATAGAATTACTAAGCACGCTATGATTTGTTCGGTAAAGTACGGATCTAATAAGAGATTTAAACCGATTAGCAAATAGAAGTGAAACGCATAGGGAGGAAAAATACTGCGAATCGCGAAACTGTGTGAATAGATCGAGTTGCCCGCTAACAACTGCGCGAAAACCTGAGCATAGTAAGCATGCAACGCGCCGTCGTTCGTGGGCAGCATCGGGAGAATTAAGATGTTCAACAGAACACTCAATACCGCTCCCACCAAAAGCAAGGCGGGCCAATTCGTGAAGCGTGTGATCGCGGCCAACTTGCTCGGGCGACTCGGATAATCGCCTGAATGGGGTATATGTATATCCATAGGCGCGCGTAGCGCGGCTAAAACTGATTAATCAACGGACAAGTCCGAAACAAGGTTGTGGAAGTGTTGCAATAAAACCTAGCATTGGATAAACCTGAAAGCTAAGGCCCGAGTGTAACGCTTAGCTAAGCCAAGTTTCAATAGATTATTTCTAGGACGGCAGCATTATCTCTCTGCTCACCGACCCGCGTAACTGTACATGTTGGCTTGGTAGTTCGATGCTTTTGGTGCTTGGCAATGCCTGACGTGGTTTGCATGCCCACGGGATGTGAGATCGTTACTGCCGAATTGACTGGCTGTGCTTGAACCACTCAAGGGGAAATCGAAGCGCAAGATGGGTATCATCGGTTTCTGGTAGAACTGCCGATACGCATCAAACAAAGGGATCAATAGGTCAAGATCGGAAATAGTGCCTTGACGAATTAAAGTGCACGTTCTTCTCTCATGCCGATCCTTCGATGCTACAACGGTTGACGAGACCCTCGTGATGCGGCCTGACTCCCTATGCCCCGCCTGATCTGCCATGTCGACATGGACGCATTCTTCGTTTCGGTAGAAGAACTGTTCGACCCGTTACTGAAAGGGAAAGCCGTCGTTGTGGGCGGGAAGGCGGATCAGCGGGGCGTCGTTTCGGCGGCCTCGTACGAAGCCCGGCGCTATGGCGTGCATTCCGCCCTGCCGCTGCGCACTGCTGCGAAGCTATGCCCACACGCGATTTTTGTCGAAGGACATCCGGAGCGCTACCGCGAATATTCTCAAAAAGCATTCAGCGTCCTGAACCGCTTTACGCCGCAGGTCGAAATGGCCTCGATTGACGAAGCCTATCTCGATCTGACAGGAACCGAACGGTTGCACGGGCGTCCACTCCAGGTAGCCCACACCCTCCACGAAGCCATGAAGCGGGAAACGAATTTGAACTGTTCGCTGGGCTTGGCATCGTCAAGGCTCGTGGCGAAAGTCTGCTCAGATCAGGCAAAGCCGAACGGAGTGCTTTGGGTGCTGCCCGGACAAGAAGCGGCGTTTCTCGCCCCACTCGACATTCGGAAGATTCCCGGAGTAGGCAAAGTGACGGAGGCCTCTCTCAACATCTTGGGAATCCATCGTGTCGGCGATCTGGTGACGCTCGATGAAGGATTCCTGCGAGAGCGATTTGGGCGCTGGGGGCTCGCGCTCGCGGGCAAGGCGAGAGGGCAGGACGCGGGATCGTGGTTCGACGGCGAAGTGGGCGCTATGGAAGATCCGAAATCAATCAGCCATGAGCACACATTTTCCGATGACGTTGCGGATCGAACGGAGCTCGAAACTGTACTGGTGAAGCTTTCCGAAATGGTGGCGAAGCGCCTGCGTGAGCATAAGCTGTACTCGCGCACCATTCAACTGAAACTGCGCTATCACGATTTCACGACGATTACACGGGCTCACACTCTCGACCACGGGACGCAGTTCGACGGCGACTTAATCACCGCGGTGCTGGGTCTGCTGCGCCGGAACTGGGATGGAGCTACGCCGGTACGGTTGCTCGGCGTCCATGCCGGATCGCTCGAACGAAGCGAAGGACAAATGAGCCTGCTGGACGAACCGGAGGCGGCGAGACTGCGGAGCGCGTTCCGGGCAGTCGACCGAATTCGCGATCGCTTTGGCGCATCGAGTATATCGCTTGCCCGAAGCATGCAGACTGATCTCCGCGAAAGGACGCACGAGAACCCTTACGATCTGCCGGGCAAAGCGCCGCGCGAGAAAGAGGAATCGAACCCACCCGCGCCGAAGTCGAAGAGCTGACTACGCTCCGTACGACTGATCGATCAGCTTATTCAGGAACGCGATGGAGGCGCGGATGTCCGACTCCTGTTGGGGCCCCGAGATTTCCCGCTCAATCGTAATCGGACCTGTGTAGTCGATTTCTCGAAGGCGGCGCATCAGTTGAGGAAAATCGACCCGGCCTTTGCCGATGGCGACTTCTTTGCCGAGATCCCTGGGATTCGTCGGGTAGTGGCCATCTTTTGCGTGCAGACCGCGCACATGCTTGCCGATCACATCCATCGCGCCGACAGGTTCGCCCTTGCCGTAAAGAATCAAGTTCGCGGTGTCCAGATTCGCAGACAGATTGTCGAGGCCTACATCTTGAATGGCGCGCAGCATGGTGACGGGCGTCTCCTGCCCGGTTTCCATGAGGAATAACTGGCCATTGTTTTTGCAATAGGCGGCAACCTCGTGAATTACCTTCACTACCTCCGGGTACATCGGGTCGTTCGGATCCTCCGGAATAAAGCCGCAGTGCGTGTGGACGGCCCCGATTCCACATCGTTTCGCGAGTTCGGAAGCGCGCTTCAACGCGGCGACGCGCGCGGCGCGCGTGGCGCGCGGAACCAACCCGATCGTCTCCGGGCCGTGGTAGAAATCCCAAACCATTCGGCCGCTTCCGAGTGTCATGGCGGCAGTGGCTTCCACGCCATATTTGTCGAGAGCCGCTTTCAGCGGAGCCGCCAGGCTGGCAGCCGCTTCTCCAACGCTGACCTGGCAGGTGGAGAGCCCAAAACGGTGGACACGCGCGATAGCGGCATCCGGTGTTTCCTTGCTCCCTATGCCGACGATGACTCCCAGCCGAGGCCGATTCGTGGGCGCGGCGGTAGCTTTCACGGCGAGGGCGCCCACCGCGGCCGCCCCGATAGTTTGCAGGAAGCCACGGCGCCGCGGATTCATGGGTGAGGATTGCGAATTAGAAAGGGACATTCAATCTCCGAAGTGGTGGATGTCACCAGAGCCAACGACGAATTTGGGGCCGATTCGATTCTGCTTATGAAGTGCGTCCGCTTATCCGCCCGGCTCGGTTCCGAGGTGTACACCGCTATTGTGACGCTCTACTTTATCAGGCTGCGTGAACAATTTTGCTGAACGATTCCGCATCCAGGCTGGCGCCGCCCACCAAAGCACCGTCGAGGTCGTCCTCCTGCATGAGACGTTCCACGTTGTCCGGCTTGACGCTGCCTCCATATAGAATGCGCACGGCTTCGGCGGCTTCCGAGCCGAAGCGCTTGTCGACCTCCGACCGAATCAAGCGGTGCGCTTCCGCGGCGACCTCTGGCGTGGCCGTTTGTCCAGTGCCAATTGCCCAAACGGGTTCGTAGGCGAGAACCACTTTCGAGAACTGCTCTTCGGTCAGACCGGCAAGACCGCCCGCAAATTGCTCAATTAGAATCTGCTCCGTTTTCCCGGCCTTTCGCTCTTCCAGTTTTTCACCCACGCAAACAACAGGTATGAGACCGGCTTCGAGAGCCGACTGCGTCTTCTTCAGCACGTCGGCATCGGTCTCAAATCCATAGAGGCGCCGCTCGCTATGGCCGACCAGGACCCATTCGCATCCCGCCGCCGCCAGCATTCCAGCCGACACTTCACCGGTGTAAGCACCTTCCTTCCCCCAGTGCACGTCCTGCCCTCCCACTTTGATTTCCGTGCCATGGGTGGCGCACTGCGCCGCGGGAATATTGACAAATGGCGGAAAGACCACTACGTCGCACTTATCGATTCCGTTGACGAGCGGATTGAAATGCTGAAAAAATTCGGTCGTCTGCTGGACGGTTTTGTACATTTTCCAGTTCCCCGCCATGATGCGTCGTCTCATAAAGAGCTTAGTTGCTGCTTATCCTTTCTGAATGTCATGTAAGAAGCTTGTCCCCTTGTCGATGTGGACGCCGAAATTCTCAGCCACGGTTCGGCCGATGTCGGACAGAGTC
>JAICLJ010000312.1 GCA_025927575.1 Bryobacteraceae bacterium
ATGCGGTCGAGCGTGGCGTTCAGTGTCGTGTAGTCGTTGTAGCGCTGGTCGTTGTGTTGGGGTGTTGTCTTCGTGATCTCACAAGTGGCGTCAATTGCCTGAGGGAGGTCGTGATTGATGTGGGCGTTAATACCGGCCAGCGCAAACTGAATTCGGGTGATCGCGGCCTGGTTCCGGCGCTCAAATAAGGCCTGCCAACACCCGGCGCAAGTCTGGCCGCGAAGCGCCGAAGCGAGCGCGCCGAAGTACAGCCGTGCGAACTGCACGTCCAACTCGGCAAGCCACGCTGAATCGGCGAAGCCGCCTGCGGCGATACGAGCTTCGACAGCTTGAGTTACCCGACGATATAGCCAGTTAAACCATTTCAGCCCATCGCCATCGACGCACGCGGTGTCGATGGCGGCCATAGTCTGGAGGGCGTCGGCGACCGATTGCGGCTGCATTTGCGCGGCGGCCTGCAGCACGGGATCGTAGGCGAACATGGGACGCTATTATAGCGTTCCGGAGCAATCGCCACGATACAAGCGGAGTTTCCGGCCGATTAGGAAGCAGGTTCTTCTGCGTCGAGCACCGAACTCTTGCCTTTTAGCTTTTCCGCCGAGATCTGCTGCTTGGATTCAATCCATTTCGCCGCGGCGTCACGCTCCTCATCCGGCCGGCTCATGACGAACGCCGCGATGACTCGCTTGTTGCGGAGCCACCACACACTGAAACTGCTGGTGGACAGATCTCCTCGCTCAACGGTTTGATCGGCATTCGCGGGGTCTCCCCAAAACTCGTAAGAGAGATCGAACACATCGGAAAAGAAATACGGCACATGGAGAAAAGCCGCGCGATCGCCCAGCAAAGCACGGGCGCAGTGCTGGCCTTGAGAAACGGCATTGTCCCAATGTTCCACTCTCCGCCGCTTGCCGAATAGCGCGTCCTGGTAACTCGCCACGTCGCCCGCCGCATGGATGCCGGGCACGTTCGTTTCAAGATATTCGTTCACAAGGATGCCGTCGGCTAGCTGCATTCCACTGTTCGCGACCGGTTCGGTTACGGGGCTAACGCCAATTCCCGCAACGAGCATGTCACATTCCACAGCTTGGCCGCCTTCGAGCGATACTGATTTGACAGCGCGCTCGCCATTCAACTGGGTAAGGTTGGTTTCTTTGATCAAGCGCACGCCCCGCGCCGAATAATAACTCTCGAAAAACTTGGACATGGCAGGCGTGAAGAATCGTTTCCAGATGCGATCTTCACGCATCAGCATGGTTGTCTCGATTCCTCCTTGGGCAAGCACGGCCGATACTTCCATCGAAATGAATCCGCCGCCGACTACCGCCCCGCGTTTCGCATTGCGGGCGCGTGTCCGGATCTTCTTCGAATCCTCCATGGAACGCAAATAGTAGATCTCGGAGAGGTTACTTCCCGGAATGCTGAGAGTCCTCGGCTGCGCACCGGTCGCGACGATCAAATTTTCGAAACTGAGATTTTCTCCGGATTGGAGATGTGCTGTTTTTTGTCGAGCATCTATGCGGGCGACATGGCAATCGAGCCTGACTTCAATTCCATGCTCGCCATAAAACTCCTCCGCGTTGATTCGTATGCTCTTTTCATCATCTTTGCCGGCGAGGAAACTCTTCGACAATGGCGGCCGCTCGTACGGGAGAGCGTTGTCGGCCGATAAAATCGTAAGCTCCCCGCTCTTCAGGCCCCCTTCAACAAGTCCCTTCGCGGCATAGCCGGCCACCATTCCACCACCCAAAATCATGTACTTTGATCGGTTCACGGTTTTCCTTCCTGGGTCACTCAATGGGAACACTGAGCTACTTTCAGTGTAGTTTCCTGAATCCGTAGGCACCGGTTACGTGTGAATGCCATCATGCCTTCGCGGTCGTCGCGCCCGCGAGAAGACAGCATCCATGGACCAAGGGCCGGCTCCGGCGATTATCAGAAATACAAGCGCGAGCAGCATGGAAACGTCCGTTCGGGCATCATGGGCAGCAGCCCAGAAACCTTTGTCCATAAGCATGGGGATTTTCGTAGTCGCGATGGCGACACAGATGTCGATCAGCAGAGGGATCGCCGTCAAGCGGATGAGAAAACCGGCGATGATGCAGACCCCGAACACAATCTCGACCACGCCCACGAATGACGCACTGATTGCAGGCGCCGGAATCCCGATCTTAATGAATCGGCCGACTCCTAAGGATTCCGGGAATAAGAATCTTTGAATTCCTTCGGACAAAAATACTGCGCCGACCAGGATGCGAATTAAGATCGTTGCCTTTGGAGCCGCTGACGCTGCTACCCTCCGGATGATATCCATCGGCTGCCTCGCCTTAACGCGCGCCAACCCACTCCATTCCGTCGGGACCTTTGCCAGTATGAATCCTGCTTTCGAGAGTTAGCGTTTTCAGGTTCACGACGGCGACGTTATTATCCGGCGTCGCGGCGACATAAGCGCGCGAGCCGTCAGGCGTAATCAGGATTCCGGCAATGCTATGCCCTAGATTGATTCGTTTGCGTTCTGCGCCCGTGTGCCCATCGAGAACAACCAGGTCACCAGTGCCTAAGTCTGAAACAAGGGCCAGATTTCCGTCTGGTGTGAACTTCAGGCGGTTCGATCGCTTCGTGTGAATGTCGAATGTCCGCGCCACCTTTTTTGTGACGAGGTCGATAACCGAGACGTGACCATCGCCGCCGTTAGCGGCCCAGAGTTCTTTCCCATCGGGTGTGACATCGAATCCTTCGGGATTCTTTCCTACAGGGATCACAACTTGATTCCAGCTATCTCGCCCGCTGCTCCGCTCGAAGATGCTGATGGAGCCCGAACCGATATTTGCAGTAAA
>JAICLJ010000064.1 GCA_025927575.1 Bryobacteraceae bacterium
ATTGGGCAGACATCGAAACGGTCTTCGATTTGGCGAACCTGCCTCGTGTAATTATCGCTGTGCGCCGCTTCTAAGCAGCGCCGGTTACGGCTTGCCAGAAACGGCAGGAACGCACCAGAGCGGTCGCGGCTCCGTTCGCGTATTCCTATGTTGCCGCATTTGCTTCTGAGGAGTTAGTTAATGCTTTGGCCGGCGTCGTTTTCCAGGTATGCAATCCATGGAGAGCGGAGAACGACGCCGGTCAGAATCGTACTGGACTTCCGGCACGATCGGAGATTTATTGCCGTTCGAACACCTCCACGTTGTGAACGGCGTTTCCCTTAGCGTCCGTGCCGTTGAGCGTGTATTTCATCGTTTTACCGTTCTTCGAGATGACACCATGACCGGTAGTGGCGCCGCCGTTCATTTTCCACGTGTGCTCAACATTGCGGTCGTCGATTCTCTTTTCAATCACAGAAGAATCGGGCAACCCGGTGATCATCGCCGGGGCATCGCCGTTCGGCGTGTACGACCACGATATGGGTTGATCAGTGGCATCCACTCCCTCGACCGCGACTTTCCCATCCGGCTGAATGGTTACCGTGAAACTCTTCGGCGCCGGGCCGGGGCTGAACTTGGATTTCGCCACATTGAGCTTCCATGTGCCGGTAAACTGCGAGTCTGCCGCGAACAGCGCCAGCGACATTGCGAGCGCGAGAACAATTAGCACAGCGAGCTTTCGGGACATTCGAGATTCCTCCTTTAGAATTGTCTGCCGGATAACTGATCGCTGACGTTCTAGGCCGCTGCCAGCAGATTAGGTGAAGTATGCGCCTCATTCGGCGGAGATTCAAGCATCATGTAAGCCGTTGGATAGATGAGACTCAGAGAATCCGGGTCATACTTTAGGGATCGGCGCCAAGCGCGAGCAGGCCTGGGCTCCGGCGAAACCGATATTCATCAGCAAAATCCACTGAAAAAGGCGCCGGCAAAATGGGCTACAGCTACTGGCCTCGAAACGGCGACAACTCTTCATTTCACTGTGAACGCAAAAGTCCTCGCTGTTCGTACTCTTTTTCCAGCTTCTTGACAAAAGCGGCGCCAAAATACGGCTTGCCTTGCGATTGACTTGCGTATAAGCTTTCTATCTGCTTCGGAGTACGTTCGGTATAACCGCTCGCAACCGTCATCAAGTCAGTTGGAGGTTCGGCAAGCTCTAAACTAGTCACAATCCGATCGGTATGGACTCCCCGATGGACGCCGCCAAGCGAATCGATTTCTTTGACGGGAAAACACTGTAGTTCAGGGATCATCCACGTCTCGCTCGACCAGCTTGGGGTCAATTGCACATGTTGGTGCACCGTTGCAAACCCAAAGAAAATGACGCTCCTCGGTGCGGCGCTAACGTCATCGGGACACGACTCATCCGTCTGCCGGTCAGCATTCCGAAAGCGCTGAGCATAACGCGCCGAAGCCCGGTATGAAGCGCGACCGTGGGAGGCTCAGCGATTCTCGCGTTAGGCGCTTTGCACGGTTGTTGCCGCAGGCAGCGGCCGCTCCGGCTTGAATACAACCACTCCGAGCGGAGGCAGAACGATCTCCGCGGAAGCCGGCCGGCCGTGTGAAGACGTGCCTTCCGCCATCACACCTCCGCCGTTGCCCATGTTGCTGCCGCCGAACGACTCCGAATCGGAATTGAATATCTCGACATGCCAGCCAGGCTCGGGAAATCCGATGCGGTAGCCCTTGTGGGGAGCCGGCGTAAAATTGCAGGCAAATACAAGATAGTCGTTTGGATTCTTACCGTGGCGGATAAAGGAAAGAATCGAATTTTCGACATCGTGGAAATCGATCCACTCAAAACCTTCCCAATGAAAGTCGACCTGGTACAAGGCCGGCTGGCTCTTATAAAGTTCGTTCAAGGACTTGCAGAAATCCTGGAATTTCCGGTGGATTTCATAATCGAGCAGCCACCAGTCGATTTGAGACTGATAATTCCATTCGGAAGTCTGCCCTATCTCCGATCCCATAAACAACAGTTTCTTGCCGGGATGCCCCCACATATAGCTTAGAAAGGCGCGGGCATTGGCAAACCGCTGCCATTCGTCGCCGGGCATTTTGTCCAGCAAGGCCCTTTTGCCGTAAACCACTTCATCATGCGAAATCGGCAGGATGAAATTCTCCGTGAACGCGTACATCATGCTGAACGTGACGCTGTTCTGGTGGTACCGGCGAAAGATCGGGTCTTTCGAAAAGTAATCCAGCATGTCGTGCATCCAGCCCATGTTCCACTTCATCGTGAAGCCGAGGCCATTCAGGTAAACCGGGCGGGACACGCCGGGAAAAGCCGTGGATTCCTCGGCAGCCGTAATGACGCCCGGCACTTGATGCACAAGTTCATTCGTCTTACGCAGAAAATCGATGGCCTCCAGGTTTTCGTTGCCCCCGTGAATGTTCGGAAGCCATTGTCCGGGTTCGCGAGAGTAATCGAGATACAGCATGGAGGCGACGGCGTCCACACGCAAGCCGTCGATGTGATAATGCTTCACCCAGAAAAGCGCGTTCGAGATGAGGAAGCTGCGCACTTCATTGCGGCCAAAATTGAAAATCAGCGTTCCCCATTCCTTGTGCTCGCCCCTCCGCGGATCTTCATGCTCGTAGAGCGCCGTTCCGTCGAAGTATGCGAGACCATGCGCGTCTTTCGGGAAGTGCGCCGGCACCCAATCGACAATGATGCCGATGCCCTCCTGGTGCAGCGCGTCGACGAAGTGCATGAAGTCGTCAGGGGCGCCAAAGCGCGAAGTCGGCGCGTAGTAGCCAATTCCTTGATAGCCCCATGAGCCGGTGAACGGGTGCTCCATAATGGGCATCAATTCGACGTGCGTGTAGCCCATCCGTCTGACATACGGCACAAGCTTGTCGGCGAGTTCGCGGTAGGTAAGCTCCCGATTGTTTTCTCCCCGCATCCACGATCCGAGATGAACCTCGTAGATCGATACAGGCTCATCCAGCAGGTGAGTATCGGCGCGTTTCTGCAGCCACTCTTGATCCTGCCATTGATACCGGTGCGTATCGACAACGATCGATGCCGATTTGGGCGGCACCTCCATGGCAAACCCATACGGATCTGCCTTCATCTGCTTGTAGCCCTTGAACCGGCTGGTTACTTCGTACTTGTAAGCATCGCCGGCGCCCACGCCGGGCACGAAGATCTCCCAAACTCCTCCGGTACGCGCGCGCATCGGAGTGCGGCGAGTATCCCAATCGTTGAAATTGCCAACTACGCTCACAATGATGGCGTTGGGGGCCCACACAGCGAAGCGCGTTCCCGCGATGCCATCCACCGTCTGCAGGTGAGCGCCAAACGTGCGGTACGCTTCATAATGCGTTCCTTCTCCGAAAAGATGGAGATCGAAATCCGTAAGCAGCGGCGGGAACCGGTAGGGGTCTTCGATTTGCGAGGCGCGTCCTTCGCTGTCGGTCACTTGCAGCCGGTAAGATCCCGGCTCGGATGCTAACCGAGCTACAAACAGGCCCTGCGGATGGAGGCGTTCCATTGCCACCGGCCCCTTTGAATTTACGATGGACGCCTTTACAGCTTGTGGAAGAAAAGCGCGAACTTCCCATTCGCTGCCCTTTTCATGGCTGTCGAGACGATGTGGACCGAGGATTCGGAACGGGTCTCCATGGTAACCCCCGACGATTGCTTCCATTTCTTTTTCGGTCATGGCAGGCTCTATTATGGCAGGGGAACGTACCGGCCCAACGCGAGGGCTGCTCCGCATTGCCGCCCGGTCCCCTATGTAATGGACATCCCAACGGTCGACTTATTTCGGGAATTCGCGCGTTCTTTGCCGAAAGCTGAGTTGCATTTGCACTTAGAGGGGTCGGTTGAGCCCGAAACCATCCAGGAAATCGATCCTTCGCTGGCGCTCGAAGAAATTCGAGAGCGGTATCGTTATGCAGATTTTGCGGGATTTCTGAAAGCGTACGTTTGGGTAAGCCGTCAACTCACTACTCCAAACGCTTATGCGCTTGCCACACGGCGGTTACTTGAGCGACTGGCTCGGCAGAACGTCGCGTACGCCGAGATCACGTTATCGGTAGGAGTGATCCTGTGGAAAGAACAGGATTTCCACCCGATTTTCGAGGCCGTTCGGGCCGCGGCTTCCGAGCAGAACGCGGTTCAGACATATTGGATCTTCGATGCGGTGCGTCAGTTTGGGATGGAAGCAGCCAAGCCGGTGTTTGATCTGGCTCGTGAATACCGGGACCGCGGGTGCGTAGCGATCGGAATTGGAGGCGACGAGGTGAGGGGGCCGGCGGGCTGGTTTAGCACGCTCTACCACGAGGCAAAGAGCGCGGGCCTGGGGCTGACGTGCCACGCCGGCGAAATAACCGACGCCGGAAGCGTATGGGACGCATTGGCAATCGGCTCGGAACGGATTGGACACGGAATCCGGGCAATTGAGGACCGGGATCTGCTTGCCCAGCTTAGAAAGCGCGGCATACCTCTCGAAGTCTGCCTTTCGAGCAACGTTCGCACAGCGGCCGTTCCGAGCCTGGCGGAGCACCCGTTGCGCAGACTATGGGACGAAGGCGTTCCACTCGTGCTCGGAACAGACGATCCGGCTCTGTTCCACACTGACGTGTTAGAGGAGTACGCGCTAGCCGCGGAGAAGTTTGGTTTCAGCGAGGAGGAATTGAGGAAATTAGCGGAAAACAGCTTGCGGTATCGCTTCGCGGGTTAACCCCGCCCTTGCGCCACTCGCTCTTCAAGCAGGAGCCGAATCAGCGCTTCCAGTTCTCCAATGCGGTCGTTTAACAACTCCAGATCGGGCCCTTCCTGCTCGCCGCAGGCAGCAAGCAAGCCATGTTCCAGAAGCCCCACTTTTGCTTTTGCGTTCACGATCCGGCCCGGGATGCCGACCACTGTGGAATCCGCCGGCACCGAGTGAATCACGACTGAGCTGGCGCCAACCCTGACGTTATTACCCAGCGTAATATTTCCCAGGATTTTCGCGCCGGTTCCGATCACCACATTGTTCCCCACTGTGGGGTGACGCTTGCCCGTCTCATTTCCCGTTCCACCGAGGGTAACTCCCTGATAAAGAATCACATCGTCGCCAACCTCGGCAGTCTCGCCGATGACCACGCCCATCCCATGGTCGATGAAAAGGCGGTTGCCGATAACGGCTCCGGGGTGGATTTCGATACCTGTCAAAAAACGGCCAAGTTGCGAAACCAAACGGGCAGTCACGAATAGCCGGCGGTTGTATAGAGCGTGTGCGACGCGATGGAGCAGAACAGCGTGGAGGCCTGCATAACAAAGCGCTACTTCCAGCGCATTCTTGGCTGCCGGATCTTCACGCTGAATGGCCTGGATGTGGTCCCGCAGCGACGCAAACATGCTCCCAGTATTATCTCCTAAGCTTCCAGATGCGAGTCGGCCGCTTAAAGTTGTGGGTTGTTACGATGAAAGAGGAATGCCTTCCGGCTATCTGCCCATCTTCGTATTCGCAATTCTGGCGGCACTCTTTCCTGTCGTCGCGCTATTATTAGCCCGGCTGGTCCGTCCATCCGCTCCAAACGCCACCAAGCTTTCCGCCTATGAGTGCGGAATCGAGCCTACGTCACAGTCGCGGGGGCGCTATTCGGTCCGGTTCTTCCTGGTTGCCATGCTGTTCGTTATTTTCGATGTGGAGACCGTGTTTCTGTTCCCGTGGGCCGTTCGCTACCGCCAGTTAGGCTGGTTCGGAATCGCGGAAGCAGGCGTATTCCTGGCTTTTCTGGTGGTCGGCTACGTCTGGGTCATCCGAAAGCGCGTGCTGGATTGGAGCTAATGCTCAGTTGAGCGGCAGAATCCGAACACGCAGCCGTTCGATTGGTCGCCAGCAAGGTTCACGCGGTTAGCAGAGGCAGGTCTACCTCTTCGAGACGCCAAGCGGCGTACTGCAAAGCTTCACGAATGTCATCCTCCTCTAGATACGGGTAAGCCTTGAGAATCTCGCTTCGGCTCCGTCCGGCGGCTACCAGCCCGACGATCATGCCAGTCGTGACTCGCACGCCGCGAATACACGCTTTCCCCCTCATTACTTCCGGATTGAATGTGATCCTGCGCAGTTGCATTCGCTCTTTACAATTATCCACCGTCTGTAATTCGATTCAAACTTCACTTCGCCTTCGTCCAGAAGCTCGATTACAGCAGCTCTTCCCGCTTCTTTGCTTCCAGCGTTTTCACCAGTTTGCCTACATCCTGCGCCCTCCGGCGATCCACAATTAGAAGCGCGTCCGGCGTATCGACAACCACCAGATTTTCGACTCCGACGAGCGCGACCGTTTTAGCGGCGTCGACGTAATTTCCGCGGCTGTCTTCCACCATCAGATCGCCTCGTGACGCATTGCCATTGCCGTCTTTACGGGCCAACGTGTAGACCGCCTCCCAACTGCCAACGTCGTTCCAGCCGATGTCATCCACGGCCAGACCGGCAACCAGCCCTGCTTTTTCCATGATTCCGTAGTCCACCGAGATATTTTCCGTTCGCGGGTACACTTCGGCGAGCTTTCCGGCAAATGTAGGGCTCCGGAACCGGGGCAACCCCGCCAGTAGAGTAGCTGTTTTCGGCATATGATGGCGCATCAGGTTCAGCACTGATTCAACCCGCCAGAAGAACATGCCGGCGTTCCAGCAAAAATTGCCGTCGTCGACGAATCGTTGGGCAGTTGCCGCGTCTGGTTTCTCACGGAAACTCTTCACTGTTTGCGGATCGAGCCCGCCAGGTTTACCGCCGGCCGGAAATTCGATATAACCGTACCCCGTTTCCGCCCATTGCGGCTGGACGCCAAGCACCACAACGTCATTGGTTTCGGCCGCTTTGTAAGCGGATCTGACGAAGCTGCGGAAACGCGCTTCTTTCCGGATGAGATGATCGGCCGGGAATACCCCCATAACGGCCTTCTGATCGAACTCAGACAGAATTGTCGCAGCGAGCCCGATGCACGGAGCCGTGTTCCTTTGAGCGGGTTCCGCCAGAATCTGCGACTTTGGCACTTCCGGCAACTGTTTCCGGATTTCCTGCTGTAAGAACTCGTTCGTAATCACCCAAATATGGGTCGGGGGCACGACCGGCTTCAGCCGGTCCACGGTTTGTTGAATTAGCGAACGCTCACCGAAAAATCGCAGAACCTGTTTTGCGTTCCGCTTGCGGCTGCGCGGCCAGAAACGGGTTCCGCGTCCGCCCGCCATAATCAATGCGTATCGATGAGAGGAAGGCATCGAATCCTAGTGTACGCACGCGTCGCGGCGACGATTAGAGCTTTAGAAACTTTACGCTATCGCGTGCCGGACGGTTTCGCTGTATCGTGGAACTTCGGGCACATCATCTCGAGTGCGGCATTGGGCCGCCAGTGTCCGCGCAGAGCTTTATGAATCCGCGGATTGAGGGCATAGCCATTTGGGGCATGTCCGCGTAATATCTGGTGAGGGCCAGTTCCCCAGCCCTCGGAGAATCGATGCAGAAGGTTAGGTTGAAACACTTACTCGCGATCCGCTGGTTTCACTGGGTGAACTTCCCGATACTGTTCGTGATGATCTGGAGTGGTTTTCTTATTTATTGGGCAAACGATGTCTACCACATCGCCGGGTTCCACTTCTTTCCTGCTTGGGTATACAAACGGCTGCATATGGAGTACAGCCTTGCCGACGGCATGGCCCTGCACTTTTTCTTTATGTGGTTCTTTGTGCTGAACGGGATCGCTTATGTCTTCTATACCGTAATCTCAGGAGAGTGGCGCTACCTCGTTCCGCGCTCGTTGAGCGCTTTTCGCGACGCGTGGCATGTGCTGCTCCACGATATCGGCCTGCGGCGCGAATTGCCGCCGCAGGAAAAATATAATGCGGCGCAGCAAATCAGCTATACCGGCATCGTCCTTATGGGCATCGGTTCGGTTGTTACGGGTCTTGCGATCTACAAACCCATTCAACTCGCCTGGCTTACCTGGCTGCTCGGCGGATATGAGTTTGCGCGTTTGATCCACTTCGCGTTAACCATTGGATACCTTCTTTTCTTCCTGGTGCATGTCGCCCAAGTCGTTCGGGCCGGATGGCACAAGTTTCAATCGATGATCACCGGATTGGAACTCGAGCCTCAAGCTGAGGCCACCCATGAGGCAGCCCATGAATAAGCGCCAACGGGAGTTTGTGGCTCCCGAGAAAGAAGCACACGAGTTTTTCAAGAAGCGCTCGCGGCGCGCGTTTCTCACTGCCGGCATCGCTACTGTGGCTGCGGCGGGCGGTTATAAATGGATGCGTTCACGGCCACAGGAGAATATGGCGCCCTGGCCGGAACGAAAGGTCCTGCGCTTTAACGAACGCATCGGGAAAGCCTACCTGAGCGATGGCCATCTTGCGCCTACGTATTCCGCATCCGAAATTGGCAAACTAAGGCCGAATGGAACTGATGGTCTCGACGAGGACGTCGATGCCGAACATTGGCGCCTACAGGTCGAGGCCGGAGGTCCGGCGCTCACGCTTACGCTCGACGATATCAAGGCTCTGCCTCGCGTGACGCAGATCGTGAAGCTTCATTGCATCGAAGGCTGGAGCACGGTTGTTCAATGGACCGGCGCGCGCTTTGCCGATTTCACACGCAAGTATCTCCCTCCCGGGCAGTCTCTGCCGGAATACGTCTATATGGAAACGCCCGACAGCAACTACTACGTTGGGCTCGGTGCCAAGAGCGCCATGCATCCGCAGACGCTGCTCTGCTACGAACGAAACGGCAATCCGCTGGAAGACGAACATGGCGCTCCACTCCGCTTGGTGATACCGGTGAAATATGGCGTGAAGAGCATCAAGCGGGTCGGCCTCATTCGCTACACCAGCACTCGCCCCGCCGATTATTGGGCCGAGCAAGGATACGATTGGTATATAGGTTTATAGATCGTGCAGCCAAAACTGTACGCAGGGACGTCCGGCTACTCCTATCCTTCGTGGAAGCCGCATTTCTATCCTCAAAATGTCCCCAGTTCCAGGTTTCTGAATTACTACGCCAGCCGGCTGAATCTGGTCGAGGTGAATTACACGTTCCGGCAGATCGCTAAGGCGAGCACGTTCGAGAAATGGCTGGCGGCGACGCCCGATGGCTTTCTGTTCTCACCGAAAGCGCATCAGAAGATCACGCATATTTTGAAGTTGAAGAATGCTCAGGAGTTCACTCGCCTTTTTCTCGATTCGCTGCAGCCGTTGCGAGCAGCCGGGCGTTTGGGCCCGGTGCTGTTTCAATTACCGCCAACCTTGAAGGCCGATGCCGAACGCCTGAGCGAATTTGTGCAAGCTCTGCCGAAATCCGATCGTTATACTTTCGAATTTCGCAATGAGACATGGTTCGCAACAGAGATTCTGGATATCCTCCGCCGCTGTGGCTGTAGTTTATGCTTCGCTGAAAGCGATGAACGAGAGACTCCGGAAGTGCTGACGTCGGACTTTGTCTACTACCGGCTACGAAAACCCGAATATACCGGAGAAGAGATCGACGCTATCTCATCGAAGATTGCCGGTCATCTCACGGCTGGCCGGAATGTCTACGCTTTGTTCAAGCACGAAGACACGCCGGCCGGCGCTTTTTACGCGGAACGCCTACTCAAGGCCAACGCCTGATCCGCACAACAATGCAGCGGCTATTCGATTGCAACCTCGCCTTGCAACGCCGGTGTCCGGCGTGCCGCGTTGGCAGCCACCGGCCGGCACGTACCCCGGCGCTCGAGCTTAGTAGGCACGATTACTTCAGGAATATCGACTGCGCCGGCCTTGATCTTTTCGATCGCCATTTTCCCCAGTTCGCGACCAACCTCATCGGTGCGCACCCGCACGCTGGTGAGTTGTGGATAGCGCCTCGGTCCATACTGGTCGTCGAAACCGATCAAGCTGACGTCTCCCGGAACTTTCAGCCCGTGCCGGTTCAATGCTTCCCACGATCCATAAGCTACATCGTCGTTACCCGCAAACACCGCTGTCACGGTGTGATCGCGTTCCAGCAGATACGACATGCTGTTCAGTCCGTTCATGAAGTGGTCGTCGGCCAGTCCGGTTGTGAACCCGTGCGGTTCGAGCCCTGCTTCGCGGATCGTTTTTGAGAACGCTTCGTGGCGGTGCTGGCACCAGGGCAGAGACGTGTCTCCTACAAAATAGATGTTCTTGTGGCCCAGTTGAATCAGGTAACGGATGGCCTCGACGGTTCCGCCGTAATCGTCGAATCGTACCTGGTTTACCGGCCGCTGTTCCTCCGCCGCAATCAGGTTATTGCCCAGCGAAACGAATTTTATCCCTAGCTTATCTAGCGCCTCGAGAAAGTTCCCGTAGTTGGTTCCAGCCGCGATTACGCAATCCGCTATGCCGTGGCTCTGCAGCACGCCGGGCAGCCTGAGCGCGTCCACCGCCGTATCGCGCAAGTAGTCGAATCGCGCGAAAACAACGAAGTAGCCCGCCTGCGCGCAATATTCTTCGACGCCCTGGAGCACGCGGGCGTGAAACGGATGCAGTACGCTACGGTTGCTGAGGATGAACGAGATGATCGGCGAGGCGTTGCGGCCCAAACACTGTGCCCGCGCATTGGGCCGGAAGTTCATTTCGCGAATCACGTGCTCGACGCGCTCCCGCAGCTTTGGATTCACATCGGGACGGCCGTTGATCACGCGCGAAACAGTACCGACCGCCACGCCCGCCCGCCTGGCCACGTCCTTGATAGTTACGGCCATATACAATCAAATCGTCGCTATGAAGCGGTTCATGAAGCAAAGTCTCAAGTCAGTATTCTAAGTCAAACAGATTCACGATCAAAAGGCAACTCAATGAACGTTCAGTTTGCATACCCCACTCTGCAACTTACAGAACTCGCGCGCACCGTCGAAAGCATCGTTTTCGATACTCCCGTTTTTGACATCCACACACATCTCTACCCGGCAAGCTTCAAACAGCTGTCGCTTTGGGGCATCGACGAGCTTGTCAATTACCACTATCTAATTGCGGAAACCTTTCGCTCCGCGCCCATTACGCCGGAGCAATTCTGGAGCATGTCCAAGATTCAGCAGGCCGATCTCATCTGGGACACCCTGTTTGTCCGCCACACGCCGGTTTCTGAAGCCTGCCGCGGCGTCGTCAATGTCCTGTCGTCATTTGGATTGGACCCGAATGTCCCCGACCTGAACGAGGCGCGCAAGTTTTTTGGCGCCCGTTCCGCCGAAGAACACATATCGGACGTGATGAGGCGCGCCAATGTCAGCGACGTCGTCATGACCAACGATGTGTTCGATCCCGTTGAATCCGAGCTCTGGCTGAACGACACGCCGGTGAATGAAAAGTACCATGCCGTTTTGCGTATGGATCCGCTGCTGAACGATTGGCCGCGCGCTCAGGCAATCCTGACCGACCGCGGCTATAGGGCAGGTGCCGTCATCGACCAGCCCACTATCAATTCGGCGAGGAAGTTTTTAGAAGATTGGGTAAGTCGCATGAAACCGCTTTATATGGCGGTTTCTTTGCCCCCCTCTTTTGGCTATCCAGAGGATTCGCCGCGCGCCCGGCTAATCACTGAAGTTGTTCTACCCGTGTGCCGGTCGCACAGTTTGCCGTTCTCGATGATGATCGGCGCCCGCAAGCAAGTGAATCCGGCATTGAAGGATGCCGGCGACTCGCTGGGACACGCGGAAACGGCTGTTGTCGAGCGACTTTGCCGCGATTTCCCGGAAAATAAATTTCTTGTCTCGATGCTGTCCCGTGAGAATCAGCACGAGTTGTGCGTGGCTGCTCGCAAGTTCAACAACCTGATGCCGTTCGGCTGCTGGTGGTTTCTGAACGATGCTTCCATCGTTACCGAGATCACGGACGAGCGGCTGGAACTGTTAGGTACGAGCTTTATCCCGCAGCACTCCGACGCACGCATCCTCGACCAGCTCGTTTACAAGTGGGACCATTCCCGGCAATGGATTTCCGATTCCCTGATGCGCGCCTACGCCAGCCTCATCCGTGACGGCTGGAAGCTGACATCCGATCAAATTCAGCGCGACGTCCAGCGAATGTTTCAAGACAACTTCCGGCAATTCGCAGGTCTGCCTGCTTTCCAATACACTCAAGAGCGAGAGGCACGCTAGAGATCGATGGATCAGGCCAGCGTATCGTCCATTCCGCCGCGGCAGGCCAAGCCTTCCGAGCGATACATCCGTAATCTGCGCTGGTACATCTGCGGACTTCTGTTTTTCGCGACGACGATCAATTACATCGATCGCCAGGTGCTCGGCATTCTGAAACCGGTGCTCGATCGCGAGCTGCACATCGATCAGGCCGACTACGGATGGATCATTTTCGGATTCCAGCTCTCTTATGCCGTGGTGATGCCCTTCGCCGGCCGCCTGATCGACTGGCTGGGCACGCGGACCGGCTATCTTTTGGCTGTGATTGTCTGGAGCGCCGCGGCCATGGCGCATGCGGCCGCGCGTACGGCCGTGCAGTTCGCGCTCGCACGCTTCTTTTTGGGAGCTGGCGAGTCCTCCAACTTTCCAGCCGCCTTTCGCACCGTGGCCGACTGGTTTCCCCGCCGCGAACGCGCACTCGCGGGCGGCATTTTCAACAGCGGGTCTAATATCGGCGCGCTTGTCGCCCCACTGCTGGTGCCCTTTCTCGCCACACACTACGGCTGGCATTCGGCGTTCCTGTTTACGGGCTCGCTCGGGCTGGTTTGGATCGCGCTCTGGTTATTCCTCTACCACCAGCCTCGCGAACACTCCCGGCTCTCGCCCCAGGAACTCGAGCTGATCGAATCCGATCAGGACCCCGAGCCACCCGCGCGTATTCCCTGGCTTAAACTGCTGACCAACCGGGCAGCGCTTGCATTCATCGTCGGTAAATTCCTGACCGATCCCGTCTGGTGGTTCTATCTCTACTGGACTCCGGATTTCCTTCATCGGAAGTACGGCCTGAACATCACCGAACTTGGATTGCCGCTTGTCGTCATCTATCTGACGGCCGATGTCGGCTCCATTGGCGGAGGGTGGCTTTCCTCTTTCCTGTTGATGCGTGGATGGCCGGTTGGCAGCGCCCGCAAAACCGCGATGCTGGTTTGCGCCGTGTGCGTTTTGTCCGTTATCTTTGTCCCCTATACGGGTGGCCGCCTTTGGGTGACGGTCATTCTGATAGCCATTGCCGCTTCCGCGCACCAAGGCTGGTCGGCGAACCTGTTCACGATGACATCGGATACTTTCCCGCGGAAGGCTGTGGCCTCGGTGGTCGGCATTGGAGGATTCTGGGGCGCCATCTCCGGGATGATCGCGGCGCCGATCATCGGCGCCTGGCTACAGTTTTCGCACGATCGGTACGCGCCGCTCTTCATCGCAGCCGGCGGCCTTTACCTGGTTGCGCTCCTGATCATCCAACTGCTCCTTCCTCGATTCGACCAAGTACGGTTGTGACGTTACTTGGCCGGTTTCGCACTCGCGGTTGTCGGAGCTTCCGGCTCGGCAAATGAAAGAATGCGCATGCTGTCCATCTGCGGGTCGAACTGGCTGATCTTTTTCACCGGAGTCGTCTTGGCATGAAAGCTGGCGCTCAATTCGTAATCTTCTTCGCGGCTGAGTCCGTCGAAATTGTACCGTCCATCCTGCTTGGTAATGAACGTGAGGGTTCGCTTCGTTTTCAGATTCTTCAGGTTGACCAGCGCTCCCATCACTGGATTGTCATGCTCGTCCTTCACGATGCCGTGCACCGCGCGGAAACGCATATCTTTCTTCTTCGGGCTCTTGCGGTACATCGGCTCGGGGCGGTGCGTCGGATCGTTTTGAGTCCAAGTCTGTGCCGGAGCAAGCATCGCGGTACAAAACAGCGCAAGAGCAAGAAAGCTGGCGAAACGGCGATTCATACAACTCCTAAAAAGGCGATGCTTTTATTGTTTCACGTTCTCATGCCGGAAGTCTTTCACGCTGTGAAAATGGATGCGCCACACACTTTATGGAGCAGCCGAAAACCCGGCTCAGGTCAATTCGTCCCCATTTGTGTCGCGCGTCCCTTACACAATTCCGAACGGAGGAAACCCATGAGCGCAAGCGAACGACGTAAATTTCTGAAGTTGGCGGGAGTGGGCGTGGCCCTCGCCGCAAGCGCGCCCAGTGCGCAGGCGGCAGGCGCGCCGGATGGCGGAATCTTCGACGTGCGAAAGTTCGGTGCAACCGGCGACGGCAAAACCATCGACACCGCCGCCATCAATAAGGCCATCGAGGCAGCGGCATCCGCCGGAGGAGGCACGGTTCGTTTCCCGGCCGGATCGTACCTGTCGTTCTCCATCCGTCTTAAGAGCAATATCGCGCTCTATCTCGACCGTGGGGCTACCATTACCGCCGCCGAAACTCCGGCCGGTGCGAGCACAGGCTACGATCTGCCGGAACCCAACCAGTGGGATCATTATCAGGACTTCGGCCACAGCCATTTCCACAACAGCTTGATCTGGGGTGAAGGACTCGAAAACCTTTCCATTCTTGGACCGGGAAAGATCTGGGGCAAAGGTTTAAGCAAAGGTTACGGTCCGGGCCCGAACGTGAAGCAAGCCGGCGTCGGCAACAAATCCATTGCCCTAAAGAACTGCCATAACGTCGTGCTCCGCGATTTTTCTATTCTGCAAGGCGGATGGTTTGGCATTCTCGCGACTGGCGTCGATAACTTCACAATTGACAACCTGACGATAGATACGAACCGCGACGGTATGGATATCGATTGCTGCCGGAACGTGCGCGTGTCGAACTGCACGGTGAATTCTCCATGGGACGACGGCATCTGCCCGAAGAGTTCGTTCGCGCTCGGCTATCCGCGCGCGACTGAGATGGTCACCATTGCAAATTGTTTCGTCACTGGAGGCTATGAACTCGGAAGCGTACTCGACGGCACATACAAGGTGATCGACCCGGCGGTCCGCATTCCGCGCACCGGGCGGATCAAGATGGGGACCGAATCGAACGGCGGTTTCAAGAACATTACAATTTCAGACTGCGTGTTTGAGAAGTGCGGTGGCCTGGCGCTCGAGACCGTCGATGGCGCAATTCTCGAAGACATATCCATCACCAACATCACGATGCGCGACATTACGAACTCTCCGATATTTCTGCGCCTGGGCAGCCGTATGCGTGGACCGGAGGGCCGCCCGATCGGAGTGCTGCGCCGGGTAATCATCAGTAACATCGTCTGCTCGAATTCACATTCGCGGTTCGGCTGCATTATCAGCGGCATTCCCGGCCACTACATCGAAGATGTGAAGTTGACTGATATGTACCTCCAGTTCGAAGGCGGCGGCACGAGGGAGGATGCAGCGCTCCAGCCGCCTGAAAAGGAGAGCGGCTATCCTGAACCGACGATGTTCGGCACGATGCCGGATAGCGGCTTCTTTATTCGCCACGTGAAGAATATCGACGTCGGCAACGTGGAAATCGCCGCCGAAAAGCCGGACCTGCGGCCTCCATTCGTTCTCGACAATGTGCAGGACGCCGAATTCTTCCGGATCAAAACGCCGCAAACTTCCGGTGTTCCCACATTCGCACTCAACAACACTTCGAGGTTCAACGTCTATCGCAGTAAGCCCGTGGCCGACACGCACCTTGACCATGTCGACGAGAAGAGGCTCTGAAAATTTTTAAACAGCGGCAATTTGAGTGATGACGACTGAAAGCGCATAGAATACTGAAATGAATCGACGTACACTCCTGGCCTCCTTCGCCGTCGCGGCGGTTGCGAGCGCAAAAGAAACCAGGGCTCCGGAATGGAAGCCAAAGGTGGGCATTCTGGGCCCATTCACTGAAGGCAACGTGGAATTCGCCCATAAAGAAGGCTTCGGGAACATGATTCTCGGCTCGGGCCCGCACTCCACGCTGGATGCGGCTGCAATGACCGACGAGCAGATCCAGCATGTGAAGAGCACTATTGAGAAAGCCGGTATCTCGGTATCGGCTCTGCAGATCACCGTGAACCATATCGATCCGGATCCGGCTAAAAGAGAACGGGCGAATGCGTACTTCATCAAAGCCATCGAACTCGCGGGCAAGCTAGGAGTTCCGTACATCGGCACCGCATCCGGAAAAGATCCAAGCAAGAGCCTGGACGAGCAGGTGCAAGAGATCGTGCGCCTTTACACGGACAAATATTTCACCTCCTGCGAAAAGCACCACGTCCGGCTTCTATGGGAACCATATCCCGGTGGACCGAACGTCGCCACCAGCCCGGTAGGTTTCGAGGCGCTGTTTAGAGGCTTCGGGAACTCTCAGTATGTCGGGCTCCAATATGATCCGTCCCATTTGGTATGGCAGATGATGGATCCTATCCAGACCGCCCGCGACTTCGTGGACAAAATTTACGACGTGCATTTGAAAGATACGGAGATCCGCTGGGACGTTCTGCGGAAAGGCGGAATCAATCCGGTAAATAAGGCGGAATGGTGGAGCTACCGTCTGCCGGGCTTGGGTTCAATCGATTGGCCGGCGTTCTTTACCGTGCTTCAGCGTGTCGGGTACCAGGGCGCCATGAGCATTGAACATGAAGACCCGCTCTATGGATCTCCGAACCGGGGCGGTCTCGATTTCAGTCCTCAATACGGAATGGGATTCCGGATGGCGAAGCGCTATCTGAAGCAGTACGTGCCTTCGGCGTAGCTCATCCGGCACAAGCGCAGCGAAAGCGATCCACACTTCCCTTCGTTAATCGCGTGTCGCTCAGCCGGCAAGCTCACGTAAATCCGACACCCAGAAATCCGGCTGCCACAGGAGCATTTCTTCGCGAAGTCCATAGCCATAGGTGACTGCGCACGATCGCACGCCCGCTCGCCGCGCCGCCTCCATATCGGCGGCCGAGTCTCCGACGAACAAGCAGTCCTCCGGCTTAGCTGCGAGCGCGGTCAGCGCGGCGTAAATCACATCCGGATTGGGCTTCGCCGGAAACCCGTCCGTTCCTTGAACGTGATCGAAATAGGGCAAGAGCCCGAATTTTTCGAGGATCATGCGCGTGGTGCGTGTTCCCTTTGTTGTCGCCGTAGCTTTCCGTCCGCCCAGGCTTTGAAGGGCTTCCAGCACACCCGGAAATACGAGAGTCGAACTGTGGTCGCGGGCAGGATAAACGCGGCGGTATTCCTCGATGAGCTGCTCGATTTTCTCGGGCGTGTGGCGTGGAAATACATCCTGAAAAAGATCGATCAAAGGGCGGCCGATATATCCGCGCAAAAATTCATAAGTGCGATCGGCGCCGTCCGTGCCGGCGAGAACCGTCTGAATCGTCCCGCAAATATCGTGAGCCGAATCAACGAGAGTGCCATCGACGTCGAACAGGTAAACAGAGAAGGCGGGAACAGGCAAACGATTGACAAGGCCGCGACCGGGCGTGCTCACGCCGCAGCATCCAGAATCTTTCGCAAGAGCCCGTCGTATCCCACGCCGGCGGCGAGCGCCGATTGCGAAAAATCGTCGTCCTTTGCCAGTGACGGATTCGGATTAGCTTCGATGACGACGATGTCGCCGTCGGGCGCCAGGCGCACATCGATTCTGCCTGGGCCGCGAATCTTCAGCGCGCGGTACACGGTTCGCGCGATGCTTGCCAAGCGCCTACTCACGCGTTCATCCAGCGGCCCAGCCATTCCGTTCGAGATTCCCCATCGTTCGCGATATGCATCGTCCCATTTCGCCTTGTACGTCGCGAATTTGGGTCCGTCATCGGGCATGTCCTCGAAGAAAATCTCGCGAGCGGGGAACACCGTGATCCGATGATTTCCGATGACGCTGACGTACAGCTCGCGTCCGTCAATATACTCCTCGATCAGCGCATCGCAGTGAAATTTGTCGTGGATGAAGCGTGCCCGATCCAAGGCCTCTTCCTCTTTGCGGACCAAGGAGGCCTGACTGATTCCGTCGGACGCTTCCTGCCCGATCGGTTTTACGAAGGCCGGGTAAACAAAGCGTTTCAGGCTTTTTAGCGGGCGCGCCATCGGTGAGGTGACGAAACGGGGCACGCGGACGTGGTGGTACGCCAGGATCTTCTTTGTGAGTACCTTGTCCTTGCAAAGCAGCAAGCCTTCGGGTCCGCAGCCGGTGTAGCGGACCTTCATCAGGTTCAGCATTGCCGGGATATTGGGTTCATGCGCGCGATCGTAGTGGAACGATTCGCTCAGGTTGAAAACGATATCCGGCTGGAACGCCTTCACTTTTTCGATAATGGCTAGCACGTCATCAAAAACGGCAAGCGTTTCCACCTCATGGCCCAAAGTCCGCAGGCCCGTGATGACATCTGCTTCCGTTGGCTTGTCCTCGCGCTGCCGGAGAATGCGCGGGCCAAACGATTCATCGATGGGCACGGACCGTGCGATGTCGAAAAGGACGAGCACCCGCAAGCTACACCAGCCTCTTGAATTTGCCGGTATGCAGATAGTTCGTAACCAGTGTTGCCAGATAAGCCGCCAAATCGAAGTTTACCCGCATATCGTCGTTCGAGGTCTTCAGGCCCAAGTCGCGCGAACGCTTCATCAATTGAGTGACAAGCTGGTCGACAGTGTATTTCGGCTGGCCGGTCCAATGGACGATGGAGTTGATGAGGGCCTGCTTGTTGCGGCGCATTAATTTGTGAGCCGGTTCGGTTCCGGTCTTTCCAAAGATCGCCCGTAGATCGGCATCGTAGAAATCCGGAAAGTCCTCCGCGAATCGCCGCCGCCGCTCCGCATAGTATCGTTCGAGCGTGCGTTTCAATTTGCTCGCTTCCGAGATCTTGCGGCCGCGCGATACAACAGGCGGCACAGTGGCTGCCTCCTGCATTAATCTTTCAACGTATTCCAGTTTTTCGAGAGCTTTCCAGCCCTCGTACTCGGCTCGCCACGCATCCACGGGCATTGCCAGCCAAACCGCAAACGTTTCGGCGAAATCTTCATCGGGATGCGACTGCGCATACCAGTTCGGCAGATGCTGAACGTAGCTTCTGCTGTAGGGCCGCGGCCGGTAGGTTTCAGGATCGTATTCGGCCGTCCGGTCTCCAAAGATCTCGCGCCATTCGTCGCGCGCCGAAAAGCCGTAGGCGTGGTCTAGCGCGTGGCCGCATTCGTGCCGGAGGAGGCTCATGCACCACTCCGGAGTTCCGCCTTCCACCTCGAGCATCTGCTTCAATTCAAGAGCCTTCAGACGTGGATGAGCCAGATAGAACGGAATTGCGATCGTGGGGCTGCCTTCCGGAGAAAACCATTCATCCCCGAGGTAACAGGCTGGGCGAATCCTCAGATTGCGCTCGGCCAGTTCTCTAGAGAGTTCCTGCGTGCGCGGTTCAATTTCGCTACCCTCGATGCGCACTCGCAGATCGCCGATACGCATTTGGAGCAGTTGCGCATCAGTGAGCGTCGCCCATCCAGGCTCGCCCCTCTGCAAATCGGTTGCTTCTTCCATGAATTCCCCGATGCCTGGCGCTACAACGCATGGCTCTCCATTACATTCTCACGCCGTGGTCTGGAGCAGCATCTGCCAGGGAACTCCGAGCACCGTCGGACATTTCCTACCGTTCGCCCCCTGGTATCGGGGACGGACCCCCGCCGGTGCTCCTTGAGCGTGCTCTATTTCACGCTGGCCATTGCGGGAATGGTGGCGCACCCCTCCGCACGGGTCATCCGCGTAAGCGGCACTACATTTAGGGCGTCCGTTAAGCGGTTCGTGCCGTTCAGCCGTTCGCGATTCGTTGTCCAAGATCTCGAAACCGCCGTACTCCGGGCGCGTTAACGACCTCCTCAAGTTAGAAGCTTTACACGTCAAATATCCGTCAGATCCTTTACTTTCAATGGATTAAGATGCTACCCTGAAAATTCAAAAATGCGCACTGTCGACCTCATCCACCGGAAGCGAGAAGGCGAGGAGCTTTCTGCCGAGGAAATTCAGTTCCTGGTAGACGGATATACCCGCGGCGAAATCCCCGATTACCAGATCTCCGCCTTCCTCATGGCGGTGTTCTTTTCCGGAATGTCGGACCGCGAGGTGAGCGCTCTCACTGAGCAGATGATCGGCTCCGGGTCCCTGGTGGATCTCTCCTCCGTCGAAGGCGTTAAGGTTGATAAACACTCAACCGGAGGCGTGGGCGACAAGACGAGCCTGATTGCTTCCCCGATCGCTGCTTCGGCAGGGGTTGTGGTTCCGTCCATTGCGGGCCGTGGGCTTGGATATACCGGCGGCACGCTCGACAAGCTGGAATCGATTCCCGGTTTCCGCACCGATCTCACGATTGATGAATTCAGGGCGCAACTGTCCTCCATCGGCATTGCCTTCATCGGTCAGAACCCCGAATTGGCGCCCGCGGACACCAAGCTGTATGCTCTTCGCGATGCAACGGCAACCGTCGATTCAATTCCGCTGATTGCTTCTTCCGTCATGTCGAAGAAGTTGGCGGAGGGCATGGACGCGCTGGTCCTCGATGTGAAAGTCGGTTCCGGGGCTTTCATGAAAAAACAAGTCGATGCGCGCCGCCTCGCACAGATGATGGTCACGATCGGCCGCCGCGTCGACAAGCGTGTGCAGGCGTTGATCACTGATATGAGCCAGCCGCTTGGCTATGCCGTCGGAAATGCTCTCGAAGTGATGGAGGTGTCTCAGACTCTGCAGAACGGCGGCCCCGCGGATTTGACGCGCCTCTCTCTCGAATTAGCGGCGCGAATGATCTACCTGGGCAGGATCACCAAAACGCTGGATGAAGCCCGCGAGTTGGCACAAGCAAAACTGCTCGACGGCTCCGGCTATCGCAAGTTCCACGAAGTGATTGCGGCGCAGGGAGGAAATCCCCAGGTTCTGGACCACTTCGAGTTGTTGCCCAACGCGACCGGCGTCCACGAGATTTCGACCAGCCGCGGCGGATACATCAGCGCCATCGACGCCGAACTGATCGGTCAGGCTTCTTCCATGATTGGAGCCGGACGCAACACAAAGGAAGATTGCATCGATCCGGCTGTCGGCGTTATTCTCGAGGTCAAAGTCGGCCAAAAGATCGAAGCGGGCGCCATCCTCTGCCGTCTGTACCACACTACCGAGACCAACCTCGAGGAGGCGGCCGAGCTGGTCGAAGATGCCTTCCGTATCTCCCAGCAAGCCGTCGAGGAACGCGATCTCATCCTCGAAGTTGTCAGCTAGAAACGCACAATGATCCGCCCGCATTTTGCCGCGGGCCACTATAGCAGCCTTGCTGCCATTGGCGCGCACTGATTCGGCGTTGCAACTTTGAAATCCCGGATTTCTCCGAAAATTCCAATCTTTCGACAAAATCGCCGAAGAGGGAATCAGGATGACAAGCAGAACAGATAAAACCAGCGGCGTGACCGTTGTCAAACTGCTGGAGAGCCGGCTGGGCGCGGCCGAAGCGGCTCGGTTCAAAAGCGCCATTGCCGCTCTGATCGCCGAAGGCTATACCGAACTACTTCTCGACTTATCGACCCTTCAATTCATGGATAGCAGCGGCCTTGGAGCCATGGTGTCCGTCTTCAAGATGCTGACCGACCGCGGCAATGTTACGGTCGCCGGCATCTCGGAAAATCTGTTCTCGCTTTTGCGGATGACGGGAATGGATCGCGTGTTCCCGGTCTATCGTTCAGCCGACGAAGCTCTCGAAAGCATTCTTTGCGAGTGCTAAGTGTCCACCAACCTTCACATGCTGATTTCGATCGGCAGCAGACTCGACCAGGTGTGGGCGGCGGGCGTGTCGGTTCATGCCGTAGCTTTGCGGCTTGGGTTCCGCGAGCTTGAGGCTTACCAGATCGAACTCGCCACCGTCGAAGTGGTGAATAACGCGATCCAGCACGCTCGCAGAGGACCGGGCCAGTCAGTTGATATTGTGCTCGCCGCGAGCGAAGGGATGCTGTCCATCGATGTCTCCGACGATGGCCAACCGGCTCCTACAGATTGGCTGAACCGATGCGTACGCAAATCGGGCGATGTCTCAGGCCAGGTGGAAGCAGACCTCTTTGAAAGCGGGCGCGGCCTCGCAGTTCTGAATCAAATTATGGAGGAGGTCACCTACCACCGCGCGGCACAGCGGAACCACGTGCGAATGGTTCGCCGCATCCCAGAACCAGCCGGCCTTCTCCCCGACGCCTGAAGATGGAGCCCGCCACACACAGCATTACAGCGTTCGGACTCCGCTAGACTGGTTCACGGTGCAAAACGTCCATAGTTTGGCCGTTCCGCGGCTCGCTCCAGCGCTGAAGGCAAGCACATACACATCCCGGCCGGCCGGGATAATCCACCGTCTCCGGACGGACGCCACATCCAAACCGTAATGGAACGCTTTACGGGCCTGCTCGGTCTGGTCGCGATCGTCTGCTGCGCCTATCTCTTTTCTTCTAAGCGCTCCGCCATCCCAAAGCGGGTCGTGATCTGGGGACTCGTCCTGCAAATTACGTTTGCATTTCTGGTTTTAAAAACTCCGTTCGGGCACCTCTTTTATCAAGTCAGTGCGTTTGTGAACGCGCTGCTGAACTATTCGTCCGAAGGTGCCCGGTTCGTTTTCGGCGATAAGCTGGGGATTAAAAACGACCAGTTCGGCGTCATCTTCGCATTTCAGGTGCTGCCGATCGTCATTTTCATTTCGTCGCTGTTCTCGATCCTCTACTATCTCGGCGTCATGCAGGCATTTGTTCGCAGCATGGCGGTGGTCATGCAGCGGTTCATGGGCGCGAGCGGCGCCGAATCGACCAATGTCGCGGCCAGCATTGTGATGGGGCAAACCGAAGCGCCGCTGACGATTCGTCCTTTTCTCGACGGCCTGACAGAGTCGGAGCTCTTCACCGTCATGGTCAGCGGCATGGCGCATGTCTCGGGCGCCGTGATGGCCGCGTATGTCCTGATCGCCGGAGTATCGATCGCTCATCTGTTGACCGCCGTCATTATGACAGCGCCGGCAACCATCATGTTGTCGAAAATGTTCATACCGGAAGTGGGCGAGCCGCAGACGCGAGGCACGGTCCGAGTGGAGATAGAAAAGCCAGGTGTCAACGTAATTGATGCGGCGGCCCGCGGCGCCGGCGACGGGTTGAACCTTGCCTTGAACATCGCCGGCATGTTGATCGCCTTCCTCGCGCTGATTGCTCTCTGTAATGGGGCGCTTGGCTGGGTGCACGGTTACGTCCATTGGTTCCCCACGTCGATGCAGCAGATTCTTGGCTGGTTCTTTGCGCCAGTCGCCTGGCTGCTCGGAGTGCGGTGGAACGATTGCGCGTCCGTAGGCAATCTGCTCGGTACCCGCATGATCCTCAACGAATTCGTGGCCTTCGTCGATTTGGGAAAAGTCAAAGCTCTTCTGGATCCGCGCTCGTTCGTTATCGCGACCTTCGCTCTGTGCGGGTTTGCGAACCTGAGTTCGATAGCGATTCAGATCGGTGGTATCGGCGCTCTCGCGCCCTCCCGCAAGTCTGATCTCGCTCGACTCGGCGTGAAAGCGATGCTGGTGGGAACGCTAGCTAATTTCATGTCGGCTTGCATTGCGGGTGTACTGTTTTGATTACGCAAGACATGACGGAAGCGGCCGGCCTGCTGCGTGCCCGGTCTCCACTACGCCCGACGGTTGGCATTGTTCTCGGCAGTGGCCTGGGAGCCTTGGCCGATTCCTTGAACAACGCGACACGGGTCCCCTACGCCGACATTCCGGGACTGCCCCTCTCGACGGCGATAGGACACAAGGGCGAACTCGTCCTCGGAACAATCGGTGATACGCCGATCGCTGCGATGTCGGGACGTTTCCATCTCTACGAGGGCTATTCGGCGCAGCAGGTTGCCAGCGGCATACGTATGTTTCGAGCGTTCGGCATCCGCCGCGTTGTGCTCACCAACGCGGCCGGCGGCATCAATCTCGAATACGCGACCGGCGCGCTCGTTCTCATTTCCGATCACATCAACCTGCAATGCGCCAATCCTCTGATCGGCCCTAACGACGACCGCCTAGGACCCCGCTTCCCCGATATGACGGATGTCTACGCAAGCGCTCTCCGAATCGCCGCAAAAAAGACTGCGGATGAGCTAGGCATCGCTCTGCACGAAGGCGTTTATGCCGCCATGTCCGGGCCGAGCTATGAAACGCCCGCAGAAATCCGCTTCCTCAGGGCCATCGGCGCGGATCTGGTCGGTATGTCCACTGCCACCGAAGCGATCGCGGCGAACCACATGGGCATGGAGGTCCTCGGGATCTCCTGTGTCACGAACCTCGCCGCTGGGCTGAGCGGAAAGAAGCTCCAGCATGCCGAAGTTCTTGAAATGGGCCGGCGCGTTTCAGATACGTTTCAGGAGTTATTGGCTTCGTTGTTACCGAAGCTCGCATAAATGTGTAATCGCTGGATGCGGCGCCTAATAAGTTTGAAGGCCGTCCCTTCCGCGCCGCGCTCGATTACTACGCAACTTCCCAGGCGTGCCTGCGTCAGACCTCTAGTTCGAGAGCCGAAACGAGCTCTGGTCAGCTAATTAACAGACAGGTGGGGTTGACTGAGCAATTCCGGATGAGCGAACACTGCACCGGCAGGGGGGAACCGAAAGTGAATAAAGCAGTAAGCGCTTGGATACTGATCGCCGTAGGGGTAATCGTTCTGATCTGGGGATCCATCGGATTCAAGACCCGCGACAAAGTTGTCGACCTCGGGCCGATAGAGGCTAGTAAGACCACCAGCCATCATGTCCCATACGCGCCAATCATTGGGGCCATTATCATTATCGGCGGTATTGTCGTACTGGTGTCCGCCCGAAGGGCTTGACTTTCCAGTCTCAAGTCCTAGGTAGCGGGAGGGGTCCGAACGGTACCGCTGAAGCTACAAGGCGGGATTTACTTTCGGCAGGGCCAGTGCGCCTTCTCTCGGCTGGATGAGCGCCAAAAACAGAACAGCCAGCATAGCGCGCGCGGCCATCACGGCAACCGCCGCGGAAACCAGGAAGACGACAAAAAGCATCAGAAGGATCATCTATCAGCCTGAAAAGCACTTCTCTAGCGAATGGTACGTTTCTATAGTGCAAAACAGGCACCAAATGTTTCAGCCGTTCGTAAAAGAATTTATATCCGTGAATTCAGCAGCCTGCGTCGATTTACTCTCCGGCGCCAACCAGCCCCCCTGAATATTTTGGATAACAAGTTTACCGGGACGGTATATTCGAGCATCACTTCCGCTCAACTACCGACGATACGGATTTCGCCAATGCCGCCTTTTACCTTCAACCGAAGGTTGACCTTCCCGTTGTCATAGAGATCGTTTTCCCAGTGATCGCCGGTCTTCCGTAGGCCCTCGATATCAATGTGGCCGATGCCGCCGTGCGCTTCCGCCCAGATGCCCACGCCCTGGGGGAGGTATACGGTCGCCTGGCCGATACCTCCCGAAATCGAAACATCGTAGTCGCGCCGCGGATGGCCCCGTAAATCCATTTCCACCTGCCCCGCTCCGATATTCATATTCACGCTGCGCAGCTGCAAATCGCCCAGGTTCAATCGTGCCTGCCCCGCGCCACAATTTACCGCCACATCGACCAGCACGCCGTTGTTCACCTGTAAATTCCACACGTTGTGAGCGCGGCCCACCACGCCATGATGTTCCGGCTGCTTGATTGTGACTGCCTTCGATAGCCCCACCGTGGACGTGCGGATTTCAGGCTTCCAATCCGGCACGTTATACTCAATCGAGCCCTCGACCAGGTTCGTGGCGCCGCCGTTTAGCGTTAACTCTCCGGTGCCCATGTCCAGCTCGATATTGGTCCGTTCGGTATTGCCCAGGTCGATAGATACCGGCTGCGTCCGAATCGGTCCTTCCCGCTCAGTTGAAATATTGCAGGCTATCGTCGCCAGGAGGGCGCCGCACAGAACAATCAGTGCCCAAGCCGGTTTACACGCAGGTTTC
>JAICLJ010000294.1 GCA_025927575.1 Bryobacteraceae bacterium
AGACTCTCGAACACATCCGGCGGCTCGCCGAAAGCGATTCGGCAGTCGTTCGCGCGGGCGGCCCGCTTACGATGTACTTCGGCCCGCACACGATTTTATTGGCTTTGGACGTGCAATTTCATCAAGGCTTGTCCGGCTCCGAAGTGACCGCCGCCGTGGACCGCCTGGAAAAGAACATCCGGGCGGAGTACCCGGCGATTCAAAGGATCTTTATCGAAGCGGAATCGCTTGCTCCAGGCACGCACCGTCCGGCTCCACTTTCGGCACAGGAACAGTCACAGTGAAGGCTGCGGGATTCGAGGGCGGTACTCAGCCCTCGAATCCCGCACGACCACCGGCCTTTGCTACTGGCAGATCCAGATGTTTTGAAGCCGCTTAGCAAATGCTCCCTGGCCGCCCCCCGCGCAAACAGGGCCCACCTGGCAATCCGGGCAATAAACGTAACTGCCGTTTGCCGCGACGCCGAGCATAGCAAACGGGATCTCCTGGTCCCGGATCTGCACCGTTGCGGGCAGCGCTCCGGTTCCATCCGTACTTCCCCAGGCCGTAGCCTCAATCTGGTGACCCGGCAACACGATCTTGTTGCCTTCGACATCCATATCGCCTGACGTATGGCTCTCAACGCCAATCCCGCGCATCGTCTTATTCTGGCCGCTAGTATCCAAGATGTAATTGTCACGGGCGATTACGTGCTGCCCATAGCTCCCATAGCCGAGCAGCATACCGGTGCTGGCCTGGTCGATCATGTTGCCCTCCACAATCGTCGCGGCTTCAGCCTGAATACCCGTACCACCGCAGCCGACCATGTGATTGCCGATAGCAGTGTGATATTGACCCCCGACATCGGAATTGGCAAGGCTAAGGCAGCCGGATGCGATGTTATCGAAATAGTTGTTCACCCACTGGTTATGTAATGAATTGAACTCGCTATATCCTCCCGTCTCGCCCGCATCTGAGCAATGATTGCCTTCCGCCAGAAGGCTGTCGGACGAAAAGGCGCGCCAGCATGAAAACCTCACGTTCTTTGCATGGTTGTTCGCAATTCGCACATTGTTTGCATGATCGAGGTCCACTCCATTGCCATTCTGCCCCGAGGACGACGCTGAAGCCGAGATATTCCAGATATAATTGCCTTCGATTGTAGTCGGAATATCCGACTTGGTCGATGAGTTGTCGGAGGCGATTACGATGCCGTTTCCTCCACCGGCATTGTTGTCGTGAAGCCGGTTTCCGATAATCCTGATGCGGGGTTCTTTCCCGGGAGTGGCCGTGATCTTGATTTGTGTTCCAAAGTCGGTCACCTCGTTACTCTCAATATCGACATTCGAATTCCACGCCCACACCGCTGTTCCCGTGCTTCCACCTTCGGCGGAAGAAGTGATTTTGTTGTGAATCAGCCGGAATCCCTGCGCGTTCACCCAGATCAGAACGCCATGATACCCCGTGGTCGAGCTGAAGGGATTGTCGAGCGTTAGTCCTTCGATCGTGATGTCGGATTTACCAATTGATAGAAGGTTGTCCGAAGCAGTAAATAAGCGTAGGACGGAGCGCCCAAGCGTGCCGACCAGGCGCGTTCCAGCGGGCAATCCATTTGCTCCGGTGAAATGCACATAACACGGCTGGAGTGGCGATACAAAAAACGTGTTCATCGTCGAATTCTTGATGATGTTAATGAGCCCCGGAGTATCGTCGAACCCGGGAGACCCGCCGCACACGGGCAAATTGACTGCACCCGCGCCGGGATGCGTGTCTTGCGCTCTCAAGCCGAGAGCAAAGGCAAGGAACAATGCCGCTGATAAATAACTGCTTCGAGAGATAGTCACAGTAAGCTGCCAATACCTCAGCGTTCGACAGACTTACTCGACCTCTTTATATCCGGGAATTCCGACGCTTTATATCCGAGGATGACAATCGGCCTGCTCGCGATCCTCTTGAGAGCTATCCACTCTCTATGCGAATTCGACCTCAAACTTTTTCGCTTCTGGTTCAATAAAGCGCACCAGTTTCGCTGCCTCCTCAGAAAGCTCCGCTTTTGCTGCTTTGGCAAGGCGGTCGAACGGCGACACCGTCAGTGTGGCGACGTTCTTGGACGCCTTCGATTGCCACGTGCCAGCCACGAATCCGTCTAGCAGAACCGTCGGAAGCACTTGCAAATTTCTCGTCGTGATCCGCGACCGATGCTCCGCCGGAACAATGCGTGAGCGGTCGGCGTGGGAGAGAACCAGGTTATCGAACGCGGCTATGAAGCGCGGCGGCGCCGGCGTATCTTCCTCCGGGCGCGGAGCCTCCGGCAGGTCAAACAGTTCACGTTTGCGCTCGTCGCGGACAACCAGAAGCTTTGGGCGAAGTGCGTCCAAAATCGTCTGCGTGCCTTGCAATCCGGACCAGGCTTTCACATCAGCCGCTGTTGCCGGCCCGAAAGCCTCCAGATAGCGAAGCACAAGCAATTCCGTCTGTTCCCGGTGGGATAGAGGTTTGCCAAGCCATGATTCCGCCAATGCAAAACTGGAATCGGCCCGGAAGCTCCACGTTGAATCGTCTGGTGTCGTGACAAGTGGCAGGAACGTGCGCACGGCGTAGCCCATGGCGCGCTCATCGCCATTCGGAAACGCGGTTGCCAGATCGCGGCGAAGCTCCCCGAAGGTGCTGGGCCGGCGATCAAACGTCTTGCGGGCTTCCGCCACAACTACATCAAGATTTAAGTCCTTAGCCCGATCCCTTAGCACAGACTTCATTCCAAGACTGAGCATCGGTTGAAGCGTGGGGCGAAACGCCACATAGTCCCTCGCGCTCATCAAGTGGAGGGTGGCTCGCATCAGTGTGGCTCGCACCACCTTGCGGTTGGTAAGCAGCTTCAGCAGTTCTTCACGCTGAAATCCTTCAATTCGCGACCATAATCCTACAAACGGCGGCCGCGCCTGCTGTGCCTGCAATCCCACCAGCCGTTCGACGGCGCTGAGCGCCGGCGCCTTCTCTCGCGCGAGCAGCATTTGGCGGGCGAGCAGAGCCCGATTTAGCGCCTTGGGAGTCATCATCACGCGGATCCGCTTGCGGTCGATCCATTCTATAAAAACGGGTGGCTCTGCTCAGTTGCGGCGGCTTTGTAAAAACAACCCACAAACAGAGCCGCCGCACGCGAGCGCGGGTGTACGGTCGTGTGACCCCTCCTGGTTGCACAAAAGCCTCTTTACTCCCTGCCGCCTCCCACCGCGCCCGGCAGATTCAGGCTTGTCGACTGGCTACCGTAAGAAGCCGGCAACTCCAAGCCGCCTGACAGCGTGAAGTTCTGGAGAGCGATCGCCTTGCTCCATAGATCCTTAAGGACGTTCATATAAGAGACCTGGAGCTGGAACAGCGTGCGTTGAGACACGATCACCTGTGGATATGCCGACGCCATCTGTTTGTACTTTTCAAGATAGAGCTGGTAAGCGCGTGTCGCACGCGGAATCATTTCGTCTTTGTAGCGTTGCGCTTCCATTCGATCGGTCAAATACATCTGTATCAAAGGCTGCGCGGTTTTCCGTGCCGACAACCGAACTCTGCTTACTTCAGCTTCGGCCTGTTCCACTCCAGCACGTGCAGCCGCCACGTTCCCTTGGTTGCGGTTGAAGATCGGAATAGTGACGCCGGCGGATGCAAATGCCTGCACACCCACGGGTCGCGTTCCGGGTTCGTTGACCGGCTCGAAATTATGCTCGACACCTGCTCGAATCTGCAGGTCGGGAATCGATTCACGCCGTGCGCTCTTCAATTCCGCCTGCGCCGTCGCAATGCCTTGCTCCGCGCGCCTTACGGATGGATTAGTGCGAAGAATCGATTCCAGAACCGCTTCCGTGTCAATTTGCGGCGGATTGGCCAGGGTTCCTGCTAATGGCGAAAGGACGACGTCGGGTTTTCCCCCTAGTGCCGCGAGAGTTTGAAATTCCTTCAGGAACTGCCTTTGCGAGGCAATGTAATCCACGCTCGCTTGTTCTGCTTCTACCTCCGCCTGCAGAATGTCCGGCGCATCCGCCTGTCCGACATTA
>JAICLJ010000225.1 GCA_025927575.1 Bryobacteraceae bacterium
ATCATGCGTCTTTACAAATTGCGTGGCTTCGGAAAGATCAGCTTTGGCCGAATCGAAAAATTGATCCGGAGCTGCATGCTGCTTGGCGATCTTGTCCAACACGGCCGAGACAAGCCCGTTCAAATCCTTCGGTTCGGGCTTTCCCGGATAGTACTTCGGCCAGAGCTTCCCAGCTTGCCGCTGCATGTTGCGGCGAATTTCATCGAGCTTCGTTTCTGCCGCGGCGAGTGTCTGTTCGGGCGTCTCGCCGTTCGCAAGCGCGTACTTAAATTCCTGAGCATACAAATCGTGCCCAAGCCTCCAGTCACCGGGATGACGGCTGAGCACGTTTTCCAACCAGGAATTGAATGATTTCAGCGCCGTGACGGCCTTCGCCGCGGCCGCATCGTACGAACTCTTCAAAGCCGGCGGCACTTTCGCTCGAACCTCGTGATCGATGAGGTCGATGTTGCCCTGGTTTTCCTGCTGCGCCACCTTGTTCCAGATTTCCGGCGCATTCACCAAATTGGATTTTGCGGTATTCAGAAACGCCGGTATTTTCTCCATGCGCGCAATGATATGGCCGAAGCGCTTTTCCTCCGGCTCATAGTTTAAAGTGAATGGCGCGTTGATGGCTGCGCCGATCAGTTCCACATACATCGTGGGGTTGTGCTTATAGGTCTGTATCTTGTCAAGATCGAGTAGCTGCGCTTCGCAATATTTTCGAATCAGATCCAGATCGGCGCGTGTCCCCGCATCCAACTTCGAGGAGTCCATCCTGCCGACATCGACATGCATGGTATTCAGGAAGATCCGCATGCCCTGCACTCCCCGCTCGCTGTAATCGTCAAGGATATCGTCGAGGTTGACTTCCTGGTAGCGATGGAAGCCGATCTGCGTTGCGTTTATCGGGGAAAGCGCCAGAGCGGAGCCGATGAAGTCCTGCCGCAATTTTTCGATATCGATCGGTTTGACGGCGCAGGAGGTAACAAACCACGCCGCCGCAATCAACAGCAATATGCTAACTTTGCACATCCTTCACTTTCTCCAGGTCGGCGGGTTCGCCGAATTTGACTCCTTTGAGAGTTGGCTCGATCTGCCGGCATAAGCCGGTGAGCACGCCGCCAGGCCCGGTTTCGATGAACCGGGTCGCCCCAAGACTCGCAAGTCTACGAATCGACGCGGTCCAGCGCACCGGATTGGGCACTTGTTGATAGAGCCCTTCGCGCGCATCGGCAGCGCTGTGGATCTCCCGGGCCTGCCAGTTGTTCACCAGGGGCACGCTCAAGTCCCTAAAATTCGCTGCGTCCAGATCCTGCTTCAGCCGCTGTTGCGCCGGTCTCATCAACGGGCAATGGAATGGAGCGCTGACGGGAAGAAGCACAGTTTTCCTGGCGCCAGCCATCTTCGCTAATTGCATGGCGCGTTCGACGGCTGCCGTGTGTCCGGCAATCACAATCTGGTCCGGCGAATTCAAATTGGCTGCCGTTACGATTTCTCCCTGCGCCGCCCCGGCCAGAATTTCATCCAGCCTATCTTCCGGCAGCTTGAGCAAGGCGGCCATGGTGCCCACGCCAAGCGGCACAGCTTCCTGCATGTACTGGCCGCGTTTTCGAACCAGGCGGAGAGCGTCCTCGAAATCGAGCGCGCCGGCCGCAACCAGCGCCGAGTATTCGCCCAGGCTATGCCCAGCCACCATATCGGCGTGGTAACCGGCTTCACTGAGGACGCGCCAGGCTGCGATCGAAACGGCCAAGAGTGCAGGCTGAGTGTTCTCGGTTTTCTTGAGCTCCTCGTCGGGACCCACAAAGCAAAGCCCGGAAAGCGGCATGCCAAGCGCGTCGTCGGCCTGTTCGAACGTTTCACGAGCGATAGGAAATTGTTCTGCAAGTAGTTTTCCCATGCCGGTCGATTGAGAGCCCTGGCCGGGAAAGAGAAATGCGATCTGAGTCATGGAACGATTTCGCGGGATGCCCCCTCATTGTAGTGGGTCAGGCATTCTGCCCAGGACACTGAAACAAGATTGTAAAATTTCGGGCATTGTCGCATCTATCGGCCTGCTTTCTGCGTCTCCACCATCGAGGGCGCAAGGAGGACGGGCATGATAAATAAACCTTCACAATTGACTCGGCGAGTCGAGATAGTTTACTGTCCGATGTGTACGCACACGGTCCAGGCTTCGGTGGTCTTAGAGGGCAAACGGCTTGTGGTCGCGCCGGGCCAAACCTGCGGCCGTTGCCAATCGGCGCTAGATGCGGGTTACGTGATTCGCCGCGAGCGGGCGGCTTAGAACGGTTTCCCCCAGCGGACGCGGTGGGACTGTTCTATAGTGAAAGCGAAACTATGCGAAAGAAGAACCAGCCGAATTCACCGCCAATCATTCCAGAGAGCTTGCTGGAGTTGGCTAAGAAATCGGTGGAGACAGATAAGCCAGTGCGCGCCGATAGGCGTTGCGCGGTTTGCGGCACGGGCTACACGCCGATGAGCGGTCCGCAACAGACCGAAGATCTTTGTTGGGTTTGCCGCAGGCTCAAGATCAGCGCGTGGCGCGATACGGACCAACAGGTTTCAGCTCAGGAATAAGCAAGAAACGGGAAAGGCCCCGGCGACTGCCGGGGCCTTTTCCGTTTTCACCTGTATCGTGATAACGGCCAAAGGGAAATACAACAAACAACCCATTTTTTGTACGGGCCGGGCGGCCCCGGCCCAAGTGTGATTCGCCTTCAGCGCATCCGGAGTTAACGGTGAGCCGGATCGAGCGCCTCGGGATCCAATCCCAAATCGAGTACGGCTTGCTGGGCCTTTTGCGCGTCGAACCGTTGCCAACGCGCGAGCGACGATAGCGCGGCAGCCACGATCGAAGCGGCATCCACTTCGAAGAAACGCCTCAGGTGCTCACGGTTTTCCGACCGTCCGAACCCGTCGGTTCCAAGCGAAGTCAATCGCCCCGGCAGCCAGGGAGCCAATTGATCCGGCACAACCTTCATGTAATCGGTGGCTGCGACGATCGGCATATCGACCTCACCCAGCGCCTGAAGCAGGTACGGCTTCTTCGGCGTCTCCGCCGGGTGCAGGCGGTTCCATCGTTCCACTGAAAGCGCATCGCGGCGCAGCTCGCTATAGCTGGTGACGCTCCAGAGATCGGCAGCCACCCCGTACTTCTCATGCAGGATCTGCTGCGCCTTCAAAGCTTCATTGAAAATGGGCCCGCTGCCAAATAGAACAACCTGGGTGGGGCCGCCCTCCGCGCGCTTGTACGGATAGAGCCCGCGCAGAATTCCTTCCCGAATGTCGCCTTCCGGTATCGGCGGCTGCACGTAGTTTTCATTGCAAATGGTCAGGTAGTAGAAAAGATCTTCGTTCTCCTGGTACATCCGCCGGAGGCCTTCCTGCACAATAATGGCGATCTCGTAAGCGTAAGCGGGATCGTAACAAGCCACCGTCGGAACGACGCTCATAAGAACATGACTGTGGCCGTCCTGGTGCTGAAGCCCTTCGCCAAGCAGGGTCGTCCGGCCAGCCGTCCCTCCGAGCATAAATCCTTTACCGCGTGAATCTCCGAAGGCCCAGACAAGATCGCCGACACGCTGGAAGCCAAACATCGAATAATAGATAAAAAACGGAATCATGGGCACGCCAAGGTTGGCGTACGCCGTTCCCGCAGCCGTAAATGAGGCCATCGAACCAGCTTCGGTGATGCCTTCTTCGAGAATCTGCCCGCTCCGGCTTTCTTTGTAGTACATCAGCATGTCGCTGTCGACGGGTTTGTAGAGCTGGCCCCCCGACGCGTAAATGCCCCTCTCGCGGAACATCGAATCCATACCGAACGTACGCGCCTCGTCCGGAATAATCGGGACTATATACTTACTGATCTCGGGCTGCTTCAACAGCGCCTTCAGGATGGCGACAAAGGCCGTGGTCGTCGAAGCCTCGCGTCCCTTGGATCCTTGCAGAGATTCGTGGAACAGTTCGAGATCCGGCGCTTTGATTTGAATTTTTTTCGGATGCCGGGCGGGCATATAGCCACCGAGCGCTTCCCGGCGGCTCTTCATATACTTCATCTCCGGCGCATCGTCAGGCGGTTTGACGAACTGAATATTGTGAACGATCTCCGCCCCGAAATTCAGGTCGAAACGCTTGGCGAGGTAAGTGAGTTCCTCTTCGTTCAACTTCTTCTGCTGGTGCGTGGCGTTCTTGCCTTCGCCGGCCTCGCCGAGCCCGTAGCCCTTGACCGTTTTGGCCAGAATGACCGTGGGGCTGCCCGTATGCTCGACCGCGCGCTTGTAGGCGTTATAAACCTTTAGCGGATCGTGCCCTCCGCGGGGAAGCCGCGCAAGCTGGTCGTCCGTCATGTCTTCGACAAGCTTCAGCAGCTCGGGATATTTACCGAAAAACTCTTTGCGGACGTATGCGCCGCCGCGAGCCTTGAAGTTCTGGTATTCGCCGTCGACGCATTCCTCCATACGCTTCAGCAGCACGCCCGTGGTGTCACGCGCAAACAGTTCGTCCCAGGCGCTGCCCCAAAGAACCTTGATTACGTTCCAGCCGGCGCCCCGAAAAACGCCTTCCAGCTCCCGAATAATGCTGCCGTTGCCGCGCACTGGACCGTCGAGCCGCTGGAGATTGCAATTGATGACGAACGTGAGATTATCGAGCTTCTCGCGCGAAGCCACCGTGATGGCGCCAAGCGACTCCGGCTCGTCTGTTTCGCCATCTCCGAGAAAGGCCCAGACTCTACGATCCGTGCGCGGGATAATTTCCCGATTCTCCAGGTAACGCAGGAAACGCGCCTGGTAAATGGAGTTAATAGGGCCTATTCCCATGGACACCGTCGGAAACTGCCAGAAATCCGGCATTAACCAGGGATGCGGGTACGAAGACAGTCCCGGCTTGTCGCGCAGCTCATGCCGGAAATTCTTTAAATGATCTTCGGTCAGCCGCCCTTCGAGAAAAGCGCGGGAATAGAAGCCTGGCGCCGAGTGACCCTGGAAGTAGACCAAATCCCCCGGTTGATCGCCAATACGCGCCCGGAAGAAGTGGTTAAACCCGACTTCGGTGAGCGTCGCGAGCGATGCGTAGCTCGAAATGTGGCCGCCGATGTTGGGATCGTACTTGTTAGCTCGCGCGACCATGGCCGCCGCGTTCCAGCGAATCAGGCTTTTGAGGCGTCGTTCCAGAGCCCGGTCACCGGGATAGGGAACCTGCTCTTCTATCGGTATGGTGTTGACATAGGGAGTCGTGATCTTCGCCGGGGCGCTCACGCCTAATCGCTGGGCGCGTTCCGCGACGCTCTGCAGGAGGTAGGTAGCCCGGTCGGGCCCTTGTTCGTCAACTACCTGCTCCAGAGCTTCGAGCCATTCGGACGTTTCCTGGGGGTTCAGGTCCGCCGATCGTTCTTCTTTGGGTTTCAGCATGATATTGCAGGGGTAACTTCCACGATAACTGGATTTGATGGAGGTATGCAATCCGTTAGGCCACAAGGGCCAGCCGGCAGGGTTCTGCCGCGAACCGGCCCCATGTAATCAGATGGTTAGCTGGCAGGCGCTACCCGGCCTCGAATCCTTGTGTCTGAGCGGTTCGGCTCGCTCGCCATACGCCCCGGATGCCGTCGGCGAGCACGCCCCAATCCGCGGATATCTATTATTTTTTCTGCCGCGCGCTTGCAATCCCGGCCAACCTGTTGCAAGCTAAAAGGTTTTCGGGACACAAATTAACACTGCATGCGAGTGCGAGTTCTCCATCACGACCACTGCTTCGATGGGGCTGCATCAGCGGCGTTTGTAACTCGCTTTTTACAAAGCAAGTTCTATCCGGGCGCAGACTTCGTGTATACGGGGCTCGCTCATCGCGCTGATCAACTCTTCGAAGACGGACTTTTCGACGGCGACATCAATGTTATCGTCGATTTCAAGTATTCGACCCATCCGAATCTGACGTGGTGGTTCGACCATCACCAGAGCGCTTTTCTAAGCGCCGAAGATGCTGAACACTTCCGCCATGACAAGAGCGGCCGGAAAATGTTCGATCCGAGCTTTCACTCCTGCACGAAATTTATCGCCCATATCGCCGAAACGCGATTTGCCTATAGCGCTCCGGATCTGGACGATCTCGTCAAGTGGGCCGACATCGTTGACGGCGCCCTTTACGAAAGCGCCGAAGCGGCGGTGGCGCTGCATGAGCCGGCCATGAAACTGACCCTGGTCATCGAAGGCGTACAAGGACACGCGCTCGTCGAAAAGATTATTCGCGCCATGCAGCATCAGCCGCTTAGAGTGATCGCGGCAGACCCCGAAATTGAAGCCGAGTACAACCACCTGCGGTCGGCTCATCTGAAAAACATCGATCTTATCCGCAAAACCGGATCGTGCGATAAGGGCGTCATTTACTTCGATCTTGTCGATTACGGCATTGAAGGCTACAACAAATTCATCCCTTATTACCTGTTCCCCGATTCCGCGTATACCGTTTCTGTCTCTACCTCAAGCTTCCGGACCAAGGTGTCAGTCGGCTCAAATCCCTGGGTACGCGAGCCTTTGCGGCATAACCTGGCGAGCATCTGCGAGCGGTATGGCGGCGGCGGGCATCCAAAGGTAGGCGCCATCAGCTTCCCCACGGGGGCCGTTGCCGATGCTCGCCGAGCCGCCGCGGAAATCCGCGAAGAGTTGAAAAATTAAAAGCGGTTCATGTATAGGCGCCGGGCACGCCTGGCCCGAGGGTAGTTCCGAAAAGCTGGTCAGGAGACCGGCTCAGCCTTGCGGAGTTCCTCGGCTTTCTCTTCCGGCCGCGTGTCGGCCAGAAATGTACCGAAACCGCTCTCGATCGACGCCAGATATTTCAACTTAGCTGCGCTGCGCTGCAAAGGAAGAAATTGCACGTGGAAGTGATAGATTGATCCGCTCGATTGGAGCGGGCCCTGCTTGATCAGCATCATCAGCGGCAGGAGAAACCCGTAGAGATTGTCGTATTTGCGGCGCATAACGCTGATGATTCCGGCAAGATCCGCTCGCTCGTTGCCGCCAAG
>JAICLJ010000133.1 GCA_025927575.1 Bryobacteraceae bacterium
AGCTAAAACGACCAGGCTAACCGGCGCAGCCCAGATGACAACACGTGGCAACATTCCCGAATCTGACTGATTATAGAGGACTGGCTCACACTGAGGCCGTAATTAAAAAGCATTAGTGCCGAGGCAGCGTCGTTGCGACGGTGAGATGCTACGCTGAGATTCGGCGCCGTTCTTAGCGCGGATGTGGCGGAATTGGCAGACGCACTGGATTTAGGTTCCAGCGCTCGCAAGGGCGTGGGAGTTCAAGTCTCCCCATCCGCACCAATATTCTCAAGCGCTTAAAGCCTTCTTGGACCGGGAAGACTTTTTACCTGCAGTGGTTTTTGCATTGGTTGTGGTGGCTGCGAATCGCCGGCTCATGCTCTCGCGCACAGCTTTTGCGTCCTCGATGTCAACGATTCCGTAGCTTTCATCCATTGAATCCGTCTTGTGCCCAATGATCTTCTTGCGCAGCGGCCGCGGAATTCCTTGATTGCGCATATTGCGACTCGCTGAGCGCCGGGAGTCGTACGGAATGAAGCCCTTCACGCCGGCGCGCTCACACGCCGCGTGCCATCGATCGTAAAAATTACGCTCCGTGAACGGTCGGCCGTCCTCCCAGACGAACAATCTCGTCTGCCCAGGCCCCCCGTTACTCACGGCCCACTCCAGCCATTCGCGCATCGGTCCATCGAAGATAGGCACAAGGCGGGCCTCTTTGTTTTTGGTCTTGCGGATCTCGACAAAGCCGTTCCTTCCGATACTGGCAGAGCCGGGTCACATCACAGCGGGCGATACGGAGCTTCCCGACTGCTGGCCGCACGTTCGCCTCGATTACCCAGCGAATAGTCCAGCTGATTCCAGTCGCTCGTCCGCATACGCGAGATCATCGCCGAGCAAGTCTCCGACCTTCTCTTTGTCCGCTTTGCGTGTACGATCTCGCCACGGGCTCGCTTGCCCAACAGCTTATCGAGTTCCCGCTGAGCCTTCTTGCGGTTCGTCGTCTTAGCAGAGAATGGCCCCACCTGCTTGCCGTCGACGTATGCCTGGTAATGCCAGGTGCTTTTTTGCCGCGTTGGAAGAGCGTGCGTGAGCCGTAGGCCATACCGTGATAGTTATCTACTGCACATGGCAAACGAAACGCGACTGTCGAGCTTTGGGTCCGAGGATAAGCTGTGAGAATTGACGAGCTTATCCAGGAACTACAAACTCTCAAGGGCCGATTTGGAAACGTACCCGTTTTTCTCTAGAGCGAGGAACGTTTGATCTCATTGCACTAAAGGGTTGGCCCGGCCCTTCACGCGCGGGGGTGCCAACCGTTACTCGTTCAGCCACTCGGCTGGTTGGGTTCCACTTGATTGAACTGTTTCGCCGCTCTTTGCCCGAGGCCCGCCGCAACCTTTAGCAAATAATTGCCTCGCTTTACGGCGTCTTTGCCTGTCACCATTGATTCAGGATCATTAGTGGAAAAGGGCAGTAGCCGATTAACAACTGCAAGCACGTTAGGCGCTAAGCCGGGAAATAGTCCGTTCATTCGCGCGATCATATTTGCTTGGGTCGACAGAATCTTTTCGGACTTTCCTCGCCTAACTGCTGCAATGATCTGGCGAGCGCAACGTGACACTCCCATCGAAATGAGAGGAGACGTAGCGCATAGCGTGAACCAGGTCGCCTCGTTATCTTGCTGTCCCTTAAATTCCGCCTTCAGGTGAGATCCTGTGCGCATCAAACCAGGAGCAATGGTGGTTACTCGAATGCCGTACCGAGCCACCTCGGCACGGAGGCCCTCCGAAAACGCTACTGCTGCGAATTTTGCACAACTATAAGGAAGAAGGTGCGGCACACTGATCTTGCCTCCAATCGAGGCAATGGTCGCGATGGAGCCATCACCTCGGGCCTTCATCTCTGGCAATACCGCGAGCGTTGGGTACAACACGCCCCAGAACATCACCGCCATTGCCCTTTCGAAATCGGCAACCGTGGTGTTTTCCAGCGGAGCAACGGAAATAATCCCCGCATTATTGATGAGAACATCAATTTTGCCGAACCGGGATCGAACCGTTTGAACGCATTTTTGAACGCTGGATGGATCGGACACGTCGCATACCGCCGTAAGTACTTCTGTTCCGTCCATCGCGATCGAATGCGCAGCCGCCTCGAGCTCTTGCTCGCTCCGAGCGCAAATGGCGACTCGGCACCCTATGCGTCCCAATTCACGGGCGAGTGCAAGGCCAAGGCCTCGGGAGCCTCCAGTAATCAAGATCGCCTTGCCGCGAAGTGAAGGAGCGCGTTGTCGACGTAACGCCAGAACGGCTGCTCCGGCGCCGATACTAATCCCACCGAGGGTCAGAATTCTGCCCAGATACCTTTTCATCCGTGCCTCATCAAATATCAAACGCTCAGAAATAGGCCATTTCGACCTGGCATGATACGGCCGCGCGTATTCATATTAAGGATGTGTCGCTCTACTTGTTAGCAGATCCTGGCTCTGCTTGCTTCCAGTGCATTTCGGCGACCGTAGATCGGGCATTAGGTGGCCTGCCGCAGCCTAGAGCTTGTTATTAAACGAGTCAACGACGGCATGGTCCTTACCCGCCATCAAAGCCTCGAAGTCTTCGCGCGCGACCTCAGCCGGATCGTCCTTTTCACTTACACCTAACTTTGTATCCTCCAATTCTGCACGCTCAAAGAGATCCGTCTCCGTTGCACTGGCCATCAATACTGTGATGGTCACGCCAGTATTTTTCAGTTCGACGCTTTCAGACGTGGTTTACACTCCCGGTAAAAGTTCTGATGCGTTGATGCAGTGGGACGGATCATCCAGCCGCCGCAGAATGCGTTTTATCAAATCAGCTTCAAAAATAGATGAATAAACAATAAAGCTTTGCGGTTATGGATCTCAACCGAATATCTCCTGCGATTGATTCATGCGATCTCCAGCTCCCTTGCAGCCCATTCCTAGCCTGCTGCGCCCACAGAACCTTGCCTCGCAATAAGGCCAGCGTAACGATTGAGCAGCAGCTTCGCTCAACGCTTCGTAGGTGTTCGGCAGCGAAAAACGTTTGTAGGCCACAACTTAGATAATGACCCCCTGAACTGGCGTCGAAGGACGGATTGAAATGAATCCAAGAAATGAACCATCACGGAAAGAAGAAAGCTCGAGCCGGCAAACTGCAGAGCGAATCGCGAGCGGGCTAGGCTGGTTCAGCATTGGGCTGGGCTTCGCCGAAACTGCGGCGCCCCGAATGGTAGCGCGATTGATCGGGGTGTCCGAAGCAGACCGCGCCCAAACAATTCTTCGCCTATACGGGGTGCGTGAACTTGCGGCAGGCGTCGGTATTCTTGCGCAGGATAACCCGGCGCCTTGGACGTGGGGACGGGTTGGGGGTGATTTTCTAGACCTGTTATCGCTGGGCAAGGCAATGTTATCGGCAGATGCACAGAGTGGTCGATCCGGTTTCGCGGCCGCCGCCGTCGCCGGGATAACCGGACTGGATGTGTATTGCGCACAAAAACTCGCGGCGCGCTCTAAGAGGAGCGGATTTTCCAGCACTGACTCTAGCACCGGTCGTTCAATCCTTATCGACAAAAGGCCGGAGGAGGTGTACACATTCTGGCGCAACTTCGCAAACCTTCCGCTCGTTTCACCACAGCTTGAGTCAGTTCGAGTGACAGACACAGGCCGTTCACATTGGAAGCTTCGTAGTCCGGTCGGCAACGCCAGTTTGGAGTGGGACGCCGAAATCACAGAGGATCGACCGAACGAGTACATTGCGTGGCGGTCGATTTCTACTACCGCCCCGCATTCGGGATGGGTTAGTTTTGCTCGCGCCACCGGAGGGCGAGGGACAAAGGTCAACGTCCACCTCGATTTCGGCAGCGGAGTGAGGACAAAACTCGGAAAGTTTTTCGGAGCCTTGCCTCGCGAACTAGCGAACATTACGCTCCACAATTTAAAGCAGCTACTAGAAACCGGCGAGGTGGTCAGGTCGGACGCAAGTATCCATCCAGGAATGCATCCTGCTCGGCCCGAAAGCGGCAGTTCCGGACAAATATTTTGAGTGCTGTCTAGCCGACTGAATAGGCGAAAACCCGAAGGAACAGATATGAAAGCTAATTGTTGGATCGGAAAACAGGACGTGCGAGTCGAGACAGTGGCCGACCCGAAGCTACTGAACGAGCGTGACGCGATCGTGCGGGTTACATCTACCGCCATCTGCGGTTCGGATTTACATCTATACGACGGTTTTGTGCCGACCATGGAGAGCGGCGATGTCCTCGGCCACGAATTCATGGGCGAGATCATCGAAGTAGGCCGCGGCGTTCAGAATTTGCACAAAGGCGATCGGGTCGTTGTACCGTTTCCTATAGCATGCGGCAGTTGTTTCACATGCCAGCGCGGATTATTCTCGGTATGTGAGAACTCCAATCCGAATGCATGGATGGCCGAAAAGTTGTGGGGCCATTCTCCTGCCGGTCTCTTCGGATATTCACACCTGCTAGGTGGTTTCGCAGGAGGGCAGGCCGAATACGTCCGCGTACCGTTCGCGGATGTGGGGCCTCTCAAGATCCCAGAGCATCTCACGGATGATCAAGTTCTTTTTCTATCGGATATTTTCCCCACCGGCTACATGGGAGCTGAGATGTGCAATATCCAGCCAGGCGACACAATCGCTGTCTGGGGATGCGGGCCTGTCGGCCAGTTCGCGATGAAAAGCGCCTTCCTGCTCGGTGCAGAGAGAGTCATTGGAATTGATCGATTTCCCGAGCGGCTTCGAATGGCCCGGGAAAGAGTCGGAGCCGAGACGATCAACTACGAAGAAGCGAATCCGCTGCCCGAATTAAAGGAAATGACAGGGGGGGCGAGGCCCCGACGCATGTATTGATGCTGTAGGAATGGAGGCCCACACACCCGGCTTTGTGGGCGCCTATGATCGGGCGAAGCAGGCCCTAATGCTCGAAACGGACCGACCGATTGCGCTGCGCGAAGCTATTATGGCCTGCCGGAATGGCGGCACGGTTTCCGTCATTGGTGTCTATGGCGGCTTCATAGATAAGTTTCCAATGGGTTCAATGATGAACCGTTCCATTACGATCCGGACCGGCCAATGTCACGTACATAGGTATTTAAAGCCCCTGCTCGAAAGAATCCAGAACGGCGAAATCGACCCTAGCTTTGTCATTACTCATCACATGCCGCTAAGCCAAGCACCCGAAGGCTACGCGATGTTCAAGGACAAGCAAGATGAATGTATAAAGGTCGTGCTGAAACCTCATTAGGAATGCAAGGCTGCACCGCTTCGCGGAGGAGTCTGCCGAATGACATTGCTTCGAGGAGCCTCAAGTCGAACACAAAATCAGCTCAAAAATGAACGAGTGCCTGGAGCCATCAGATCTCTGCGGGATATGCGTTGTCGCAGAGTTTTCTGACGCTTGCTTTCCTCAACTTCGGATTTCAGGTTAGTGTTTGAACAGGTCGTCCTCGTCAAAATTAATCCTTTCGGCGCCTAGGCTCTGAGCCACATCGAGACGACTCGTCTAGCAGTCAATGGTAAAGAGATACGGCGTCGGCCGAGCAACCCTGCGCTGGGGATAGCGAACAGGCCAAACGCAACCAAAGACGGCCGCGTATCTCCCGATGTAACTTCCGCTTCATCAGCGGCGAAGTAGCCGGTTGGGAAAATGTCAGAAATGGGAATTGCTTGCTCCGAAATCCCTTGCGGCAGGCAAGCAATGCGAAGCGGCGAAGGGAATGTGGGCGAACTCCTCTAAACTCGCTTTCATTGCAGGGTGTACAGATATCCGGCGATATCGGTTGCATCTGCGTGAGTGACGCCTAGATTCGGCATTACTGTCTTCTCGTCCACAGCTTTGGGATTTTCAATCCAGCGCATCATGTTTTCAGGCGTGTTCCGAAGCACTCCAGCGATATATATTCGACTCGCGACACCGGACAGCGGAGGTCCGGTCAAGCCAGATGCGCCGGAGATACCTGGGATGCTATGACAGGAACCGCAACCGTAATATTGGATCATTCGGGCGCCGCGAATGACATTTCCTCCGGTGGTGGTTTCAGCGACATGCTGGCGCTGGCTGCCGTCGCCGCACGCATAAAGCAGCAAAATTGACAATAGCGCAGCGGCGATGAGAACTTTACTTCGCACCACCGGTCCTTTCGAGCATGGCATCACTTTCCTTCAGCCAGGCAGCAAATAACCAAAGCCCAGCCACAAGATAAATCAGACTGGCCGGAATCCACATAATCAATCCGCCGATCTGCTGGTCCTGCAGTGGAGTCAATCCCCAGGATTGCGTGGTAGTCGAGTAGGACGAATACCAGATATGCGGAGCGAAGGTCAGCAGGGCTCCGAGAATGCCTGTGTGCACGGCGGTGGTAAATAGGTAGAAAACGCCTGCGCCATACGCCTTGCGGCCTCGCGCATAGAACAATGCCCACCAGAAGAGTAAAGCTGAGAGAAGAAAACTCAAATGTTGGGCGCTGTGTGCGAGTTCGCTCTTGAGCGTGAGATTGAAAAGAAAAGGCGCGTGCCAGCTCCAAATGGCAGCGGCGTGAATCGACCAGGCGGTAAGCGGATCCGTCAGAAACGTCCAGGAGCTGTGAATATAGTCTGTTTTGGCCCATTGCCCTAGGCTGCGGCGCCACTCGAAAGGCATTCCCCATAGAAACGTCGCTAGCGGACGTGAGAGGACGAGTAGCGGAGCCGAAACCAGCATCAGTATTTCGTGCTGCACCATGGCGCAGGCCGTTGTCGAATCCATCCTCGGGGCCTGCCAATGAAGTGCAAATTCGCAATTGCCGCAGGCGTACTTCTCCCGGCTGTGGCCCTGGCGCATACCGGTGAGCCGCTCCAGCCGGACGATCTGTGGCGAGCCTGGGAATTCGACCCCGGTATCGTTATTCCACTAGCCGCCGCAGCCTGGCTCTACGCCCGTGGCGCACGCGTGCAACGCATCTCCACACCGCGCCAGCATGTTTTCTTCTGGTCCGGCTGGATCTCGCTCGTGGTTGCGCTGGTCTCTCCCCTGCATCCTCTCGGTGAAGTGGGCCCAACCTCCGACGCCCGAGAGAACCGCGATGTACTGCTTGCCGTCCGGCCCCTTATAGCTGACCGGCTGCGCGATGATTCCTGAACCAACTTTGAACTTCCAAAGGAGGTTTCCGGTGCGATCGTCCAGTGCTTTAAACCAGCCGTCCATCGTTCCGTAGAAGACAACATCTCCGGCCGTAACCAGTGCGCCGCTCCAGGCCGGGAACATTTCTTTGACTGCCCAGACTTTTTTCGCCTTGACGGGATCCCAAGCGCAGAACTCGCCACGATTCCCTCCGGGACCGGCGTACATGCGGGACAGCATTCCGACGTACGGTGTGCCGGCGATGTAGTTGGCCTGCGTGCCTTGGCTCTCATAGCAGAGGTTGTTGTGCGGGATGTAAAGCAAGCCGGTTTTCGGCGAATAGGCCGAAGGCTGCCAATCTTTGCCGCCAGGTGGAGCGGGACAAGCATCGCGAACTGTTTTGAAGCCGGTCGCCTTAGCTTCGTTGAATTTCAACTTGCCGGTGTTGAGGTCGACCCCAAGACTGGTATTTAAATAGACGAACGGTTCTGCTGAGAGCACCTGGCCATCAGTCCGGTCCATAATATACAGTCGACCGTTGCGATCCGGATGCGCCAGAACTTTACGCGGTTTCCCGTTGATGTTCAGATCCAGCAGGATGTTCTCGTTGACACCGTCATAATCGTGCTCGTCGTGGGGATTGAACTGATACGCCCAAATGGCTTCTCCGGTCTCAGGGCGGCGCGCAAAGATACTGGAAGTCCATTTGTTGTCGCCGGGCCGCTGCTCCGGATTCCAAGGGCCGGGGTTCGAGGTGCCGTAATAAATCAGATCGAGGGTGGGATCGTAGGAAACCCAGCTCCATGCTGCACCGCCGCCAATTTTCCACTGATCGCCTGCCCAGGTATTCTTGCCTAGATCTTTGGCGCGGTCCGACCGGTAGTACGGCTTGAAATTCGCGCCGATTAGCACGTCCGAATCGGGCCCGGTGGAGTACGCGCGCCATGCGATTTTGCCAGTGTCGGCATCGAGGCCCGCCATCCAGCCCCGCACGCCGAACTCGCCTCCGCTGTTCCCCACAATTACTTTGCCTTTCGCAACGATGGGCGCCATGGTCATCGATTCGCCAAGATTGATATCACCCATCTTGGTTTTCCACACCTCTTTGCCGGTATTGGCGTCCACGGCGACCGTCTGCAGGTCGAGCGTGTTGTAATAAATCCGGCCGTTGTAATACGCGGCCCCGCGATTCACTACATCGCAACAAGCCACGCCTTGCGAAGCGGGCGTCGGATTCGGTTGATAGACCCACTTCATCGGCGCGCCGGGCTTAGTAAGATCGAGCGCGTACAGGTAGTTGGGCCACGGCGTGACGATATACATCGTGTTATTCACTACTAGCGGCGCGGCTTCGTGTCCGCGGCTCACGCCGGTAGAAAACGACCATGCCATCTTCAGGTTCTTGACGTTCGCGGCGTTGATCTGGTCGAGTGTGCTGTAGCGTGTGCTGGCGTAATTCTTTGCAGGCATCGTCCACTGGCCGTCGTCGGGCTGGTTTTGGATTTGCGCGGAAGCCGGCGAAATCAGGAGGGCAGCGAACAGCGAAAGCAAGCACTCTGTTGTGGGTCGCACGTTTGTCTTCTATTTGCAGATTTGCTTCGCAGAAGCGAAGTTTCGCTCGTAACATTACTGTCTAGTCATGCCCTGCCGCGAGTAGATGCTCTTCGGCGTAGGCCCGAAAGATCGCGCCAGGATCGCTCGAAGTCGCATGAATAAAGCGGCGAGACAGAACGTGAGCCAAATCCTCGAGCGCTCCTTGCAAGACCGCGGCGGCTAAACGGACCCGCTCCGGCGCATCCTGCGTTGAACCGTCTTCGACGAAGCGCAGCAGAACCGGTAGGGAATGCGCAAGCGAGGAACGCCGGTGGTCGGAGTGGAAATAGTAAATGATGGGGAAATGCATAAAATCGACGCGGGCCTGAATGACGCCATCCGCCAGATCGCCGATCAGACGCTCCGCGCTGCCGGAAACAACATCGATTCCAGTCTTGCGCGCCGCCTCGACGAGTATTTCCGTCCGTCGAGCGAGAGACCGCAGGCGGCCCAGAGCCGGGTAGATCAACACGATGTAGGACAGGCTCGCCGTGAGTAGGGCGAAGCCTACCAACGCTTGAAAGGTTGCGAGCAGCCGCAGCCAATCCGTTTTGGGCAACACATCACCAAGCCCCAAAGTAGTCATAACCTCGAGCGAGTAATACAAGATCATCCAGAAGCCGTGGGCCTCGCCGCTCTGGTTACTGGGATTTAGCTGGAAATCCTGTGGAAACGCGACCCAATAGATCAAAGCGAAGCCAAGCGCCTGAAGGAGAGCCCACGAAAAGATGACGATGACGAGCGTGAGCGGACCAGCCATCGAGAGCAGCGAGGGTCGATAGCGGCGGAACAGGCGGAAGGTCGATCGACCCACCCAACCGCTGAAAGAGCCACTTAGAGCGGGGTGAAACAGATCCTGAAAAATTTCCCAGAAAGCGAACGCTACCAGACAGGCGCCAGGTACAGCCGTCCAGAGCCACCGCACGTCAATGAAGATTGCGTTCTGGTCGTAAAGGTTTCCGGGCTGTTTAAAACTTTGAGAGCAATGAATTTAATTGGATTCTCATGTGGTGTTTCCTCCGCAGGCGGCAGCCGTCCGTCAATAGTGCGCAATATGCTTTACTCTCGAACGGATAACCGGCAATGCACAAGCGAACATTGGGAACAACCGGGAAATTGTCACCTTCTGCTCGATGGTCACCCCGCACTTACCGCCGCACCGGCCGGACCTGCGATCCCGATCGATATTAGTTTGCTGCGATCAGCTTTGTACAATTTGGCGTCTATAAGATAGAGGGTCATATATAGATGGGCATCTGCAGCAGTCTGGCTTCGATACACGGAAATCGGCTACATCCGGTCGACTGCTCTGCAAACGATCTGCAATCGGGTAAACTGCGCCCAGACGAGTGTTTTCCCGCGATTGGAGAGCTTGCAAACTATCTGGGTCGTCGCCACGAATTTCTCTATCACCGAGCTAAAATCGCTGGACTTCCCGAGATCGAGAAAAACGGTCTAGTTCCGCTTGTCCAACCTCCTGCAATCGATACAGACCTTGAATTATTAAGGCACGAAACCGGCGAGTCCTGCCCAAAGCTGATTTGCTTTGCATCTAAACCCAAGGCTTACAGCATTAAACTTCCTGACAAGGAACCACGAGTTATGTTGCGCGTTAGAAGTGCGGACATTCTGAAGAATCGACTGGCGCTGGATTGGACTTGAGACGGATGCTGGACGCTTGCAATCCAGATCCGTAGAAAACGGCCGGCAATCAGTCCGACAGAGCTCTTCTTGTGGGTTTTTGAAGACCTGGGCAGCCTTGCCTGCCTAGGGCCTGTACCGTCCCAATTCCTTTGGATTCAGATTAATCAAACAACATCGATCAAAGATGCGCAATTCATGCCTCTGAAGGACTTTTCCGCGCGTCGGGAACTCGCCCGGCCCGCCGAGGAAATGATGCCGACGGAGAATCCGCCGATAAGGAGAATATTGCGGTTCCTAGCACAAACGGCACGCATGAGAAAGAGCGGAAGCCGCCCCCTTAGCAAATCGCTCTCATAAGCACGCGGTCCGTGACGGCCGTCGATGTATGATGTTTCGCGATAAGCAAGATAGCTGTATCAAAGTGGTTTTAAACCTCAGACACCATAGGGAGGGGCCTTGTGGCCGCATATGCCACGAACCAGTTCCAGCCTTTACGAACCGCAGTAGCGAAGAACCTATTGAACCAGCAGGTTGATCAGCAACGGACGATGGACGCGGCGAAGGTGCCACAGCCCGTTTTTGTGACAAGAATTGATGATCAAGAAGAAGAGGCGCATACGTCCACTAACAGAAGGAACCAAACACTATGCCGGAACTACAGGAGTTGTTGGTCGAGGGAATGCAGGATTTGCTTCATGCGGAACATCAAATATTGAAAGCACTGCCGAAAATGGCGAAGGCCGCGCATGAGTCGGAATTGAAGCAGGCATTTGAGAACCACCTGGAGCAAACTCAGAGCCATGTCGAGCGGTTAGAAGAGGCTTTTCAGGACCTCGGCGTCAAGCCGAAAACAAAGGTTTGCAAGGGAATGCAGGGCCTAATCGAGGAAGGCCAAGAGAAAATCACCGAGGGGAAGAAGAAGCAGGAATCCACTGCCGATCTAGAGCTGGCGGCGGCAGCCCAGAAGGTCGAGCACTACGAGATTTCCGGCTACGGCACGATGCGAACCATTGCAGAAACGCTTAGCCTAAGGACTGTGATGAAGCTGCTAAGCGAGACGCTGGCCGAAGAGGAGAAAACCGACGAGATCCTGACGCAAATCTGTACAACGATCCTGGATGAGGCGAGTCAGAAATCCGAAACCGATGCGGGAAAGCAGAAGAGTGCCGCCTCCAAAACAGCTTCGGGAGGCAAAGCGGCGCATTCCGGACCGCGATGAATGATCGAGGCTTGCAATGTAATCTAGTGTATTGACGGCAAAGCAAATCTATCGTGAACTGCCGTTGATTGCGCATCTTGGTCTGGCTGCTGCTTTCTCATGCTTAGGAAATCGTGGATTTTGCCATCGTGAAGGAATTCTCGCCATGGGTCGCGGATCGGCTGCTAACAGCCAATGTGGGGCGGAAAGGACCGGATAAAACCATCGTCCATGCGCGGCAAGCGGGCGAGTACGCGCGCGTCCAATCGGTCGTTCTTTCGACTGCTGGTGCTAATCAGGTTGACCTGCCGTGCATTCGCCACAATCACTTCGTACCCCAAACTGCTCAGCAAGCAGCTCACCCACGGCGAGTGCCCTCCCACTTCCATGGCGATCCGGTACCGTCGCATGGCGCCGAACATTTGCATCATCCCCTTCTTGCTCGTTGGTACGCTACCTTCTTCTCTTACTTCGCCGCTGCCGTTTAGAATGCAATATCGACTTGTTTTGTCTCCCAGGTCCATGCCAATGGTGATGGACTCTTTCGCGTCCTTTGTTGTTTTCTTAGTGCCCTTCTTCAGACTCTGTTTGACAGTGTTATTCTTCTTCATAAGCCGGCCCTTTCTTGCACCTGTCGAGTGCGTTTGTTGGAAAGCTTAACGCTATTCCGTTAAGGACCGGCCTTCTCATCCCATCTGAAATGCACTCCGCTTCGCTCCGGCCTTGACCTCGCCAGCTCTTCTCCTTCACAGGCGCAGCCAGCACCCAAGGAGATCGCTGATGCAATCGAATCCGGCGAAGGCCGATGTCTATGAACAAATCACAACGGTATTGTTTCGGCAATCGAAGAGGGCGCGGGCAAATACGCGATGCCCTGACACACGCTATCTGCTCCGCTGAACGCAATGAATCGCAAGCCGTCCCGTGGCGTAAACGGCCTGATGTTGTGGGCTACCGCTCAGAAACATGCGTATACGTCAACGAATGGGCGACTTACCGGCAGTGGCAAGAAGCGGGCGCAGGTGCGCAAAGGCGAACGCAGCACGACCGTTGTGTTTTGGAAATTCTATGATCGTGCGGAAGAGCAGGAAGAAGACTGCGATACACCTGAAGATCGCCCGCGCTGCTTTGCACGGTGCTATCACGTATTCAATGCCAGGTAGGCTGACGGCTATATGACCAAAGCCGAGGAGCAATTACCAGACTCGGTGCGGATTCAAAACGCAGATCACTTCTTCGCGAGCCTTCCGGCCGTGATCAAGCACGGAGGCGATCGTGCGTTCTATTCTCCAGCGGGCGATTTCATTCAACTGCCTGTGTTCGAGCAGTTCAAATCTCCGGAAGGTTACGTATCGACCATGTGTCATGAACTTGGCCATAATGCCGGGTTTCGGATTATGCCGCGCCGATGCTGCGTGGCCCTGTGGAACACGGCTTCATCGGCACGGCATATCGGCATAATCAGAGCGCTTCCAGGAAGGCGATCAGCTCGTCATTCGGCCGATAGCGGCCAGTGGGGGTACCCACTGGCGTAGTATTCGTCATGGCTTTCTCTTTCAGTTGGATATCGGCATGGATATACATCTGTGTAGTTTCGACGGATTCATGGCCGAGCCAGAGCGCGATCACCGTGCGGTCCACTCCGTTCTGAAGAAGCTGCATGGCTGCGCTGTGGCGAAGTACATGTGGTGTTACGCGCTTGGTCTTCATCGTTGGGCATTTGCTGAGGGCGATGTCCGCATACTTCCGGACAATACGTTCAACAGCATCACGGCTGAGCCGATCTCCGCGATTACTGACGAACAGAGGCTCGGCGTCGGCGCCGACTCGCTCGGCAAGCCACGTACGGAGGGTCTTTACGCAGTCTTTCCTCAGTGGGGTTGACCGTTCTTTACGTCCCTTGCCCATACACCGTACATGTGCGCCGCTGCCAAGTACCACATCACTGCAGGTCAGATTGATCAACTCCGAAACTCTGAGGCCTGCCTGCAAGGCAAGCAGCAGAAGAGTGCGATCACGCCGGCCGAACCAGGACGCTATATCGGGCGCCGCGATAAGCGCTTCGATTTCCGCGCGGTTCAGATAATTGATCGCTCGTTTGTCATGCCGCTTGGATGGCATAGCGAGGACCCGCTGACAATGGTGCAAGAGTTGTGGTTCATTGGCGGCGACATATTTAAAGAATGACCGGATCGCTGACAGGCGGGTATTGCGGCTCCGGGCGCCGTTTCCGCGCGTGGTTTCGACGAAGTCCAGAAAATCTCCGACGAGTTCCGCGCCGATTTCGGCCACCTGCAGGTCAGTCGGCGCGCGCCCGAAGCGATCGGAGGCGTACTTCAGTAGCAGGCGGAATGTGTCGCGATAACTTGCGACCGTGTTCGGGCTTGCTCGAAGCTGAGTTGCGAGACGTTCTGTGAAGAAGCGCTGCACGTAGATGGGAAGTGGATACTTCGTCATTGCGCTCTACGCTCCGTGAGAGATTGACCGGCGTCAATAAATAAATTCCATCAGCGACAGTTATACTTCCCTATTCCTGACATCCTTCCCTCAGTCGCAACACTGACGACGATTACCGCCATCAAGGTTCAGCGACATTAACTTGAGATTCCAAGGAGCTGGCCG
>JAICLJ010000066.1 GCA_025927575.1 Bryobacteraceae bacterium
CTGGTCGACATCGGGCGCAAAATGGAAGGTGCGCTGCCTTTGAGCGTCTGGCGTGAACAGCACGAAGCCGACCCTAACCCGGGTGACGCCATCGCGGTCATGTCGAGCGGCCGTGATGACGAAGGCTACTACCGTTTATCGCTTTTGCGGATCGAGCGGCCAAAGGACTGGAGCGGTCTGCAGCACGCGTTCGCCGAGCACGAGACAATTGCCGGGACGGTTGCCGAACAGGTGAAGGGTGGGTTCCGGGTGGATCTTGGAGTGCCCGCGTTCATGCCCGCCTCCCGCAGCGGCGTGCGGAATGCGGAAGAAATGCCGAATCTGGTCGGGCAGGAAATCCAGTGCCGTATCACCAAACTCGACGTCGAGAAGGAAGATGTTGTCGTCGATCGTCGCGTGGTGATTGAGGAAGAGCAGGCCCGCCGTAAAGACGAAGCCCTTCAGTCGTTGAGCGAGGGCGCCGTGGTCACGGGCCGCGTACGCAACGTGATGGATTTCGGAGCGTTTGTGGATATCGGCGGCGTCGATGGCCTGCTGCATGTCATGGACATGTCCTGGAGCCGGGTTAGCAAACCTTCGGAAGTGTTGAAACCCGGCGATGAACTGACCGTGAAGATCTTGAAAATCGATCCGGCAGCTAAGAAAATTTCGCTCGGATTGAAGCAGTTGCAGGATGATCCGTGGACCATAGCGGGCCGCACATTCAACCAGGGCGACCGGGTCAGCGGCACAGTCTCGCGCCTGACGGACTTCGGGGCATTCGTGGAGCTAATGCCGGGCGTCGACGGACTGATCCATCTGTCCGAGATGTCCTGGGACAAGCGTGTACGGAAGCCGAGCGACGTCCTCAAACCCGGCGAGCGGGTGGATGTCGTTGTCCTGCAGGTCAACACCGGTGAGAGGCGGATCGGCCTCGGCTTGAAACAGGCACTAGGAGATCCATGGGCGGCGATCCCGGCAAAATATCCGGCCGGCGCGACCGTGGAAGGCCCCATAACCAACCTGGCTCCGTTTGGCGCATTTCTCGACCTCGGCGATGGCGTGGAGGGCATGATCCACATTTCTGACATAACCAGCGAGAAGCGGCTCGATCACCCGCGCGAAGTTCTGAAAAAGGGGCAAATCGTGCGCGCGGTTGTACTGGAACTGGATGCCGAAAGGCGGCGAATACGGCTCGGCATGAAGCAACTCGAGCCGACAAAGGCCGATCTTTATATCGCGGAGCACAGAGTGGGAGACACCGTAAGCGGCCGCATCGTCGACGTGCAGGGGACACGGGCGAAAGTTGAGCTGGACGAAGGCATTGTGGGCCAATGCAGCATCAAGCCGAAAGCGGCGAAGGCCGCCGAGCCCTCCGCGAACAAGGAGTCGAACGTTTCAACGCTAAGCGCCATGCTGGCAGCGCGCTGGAAACAGGGCGCCCCCGAGGCCGAAGACGCCTCGCTCGCGCGCGAGGGCCAGATTCGCGCGTTCCGGATTGCCGCGCTCGATCCCGATAAACATCTGATTGGGCTTGAGTTAGCATCCTGACCGTCCGGCCGGCTTCCCATTGGCCCGCAACTTCTGCTCTATTTTTGTGACCAAACGCAGGCTCGCACGTCTATTCAGATGTTGGAATCACGAGTAGACACGCTCGGAAAAATCGCCGCTCGGGGCACGACGGAGCGGAAGGACGAAGCTGCCCTTATCCGCGCAGCTCAGCGCGGCGATGGCGAAGCGTTTGAGCAGCTCGTACGCCTCTATGATCAGCCGGTGCTGCGTCTGGCGCTGAATTTGCTCCGTTCTCAGGAAGATGCCCGCGACGTGTATCAAGAGGCGTTCCTGCGCGTTTACCGCAATCTGCATGCATTCCGCTTCGATTGCAGCTTTCACACCTGGCTGTACCGCATAGTTTCGAATCTGTGTCTCGACCAGATCCGGAAACGCAAGGTGCGCAAGGAAGAGCAATCCGCCGTGGCGACGGCCGACGGCCAGGTGGACCGCTTTCAGTTCTTACCTGAAGAACGCGCTGGCGTCGATCCGCAACGACAATACTTCAGTTCTCAAGTGAGCAATCGTATTCACGAAGTTCTGGCGAGCCTCACTCCCCGTGAACGAATGGTCTTCGAGTTGCGCCACTACCAGGGGATGCGGCTCCGCTCCATCGGCGAGGCTCTGGGCACGACTGAAGAAGCGGCGAAAAATTGCTTGTTTCGAGCGACGCAGAAGATGCGTGCAGCGCTCGGAGATTTTGTGTGACGTGCAGCGAGGCCCAGGCAAATCTTTCGTTGTACCTCTACGGCGAACTCGATTTCACCACAGAGGAGTGGCTCGAAGCGCACCTCACTGAATGCGCTGCCTGCCGGGAGGCCTTAGACCGGGAACGCCACTGGCACGAACGCCTTGAACTCCAACAGCCCGAAGTTCCACTCGATTTCCTTTCGCAATGCCGGCAAGAGTTACGGGAAACGTTAGGCATCGCGAGGGAAGCGTCTGAGCCGGGCTGGATCGGCTGGATCGATTCGCTCGGGCTGAAACCCTCACCGTGGTCGATGCGGCTCGCCATGGCGTCGTTGCTCATCTGTCTCGGCTTCGGAGTGAGCCGGCTGGTGGAGCGCAACGGCCTCCCCGGACCGGAGTATCCGTACGCCGCCGCCACGGCCCATATGGGCATGATGAACCCGTCGCAGGTGCGCATCCGTTCAATCGAGCCGTCTTCGGGCGACCGGATCCAATTCGTGATCGATGAAATCACCGAGCACGTTGTTTCCGGCACCTGGCAGGATGAGCCGATACGGCAGTTGCTGCTGAGCGCGGCAAAAGATCCAACGGATCCCGCCTTGCGCGTTGATTCAGTAGAAATTCTGAAGAACGAATCCGGTGAAGACGTGCGCGACACCCTGGTGGATGTGGCGCAGCACGATCCAAGCGCGGGCGTTCGGATGAAGGCGCTGGCCGCTCTTGGGCGCTTTGAGGGTGATCCCGCCACTCGACAGGCGATCTCCTATGTGTTGGAACATGATGTTAATCCGGACGTGAGGACGCAAGCTATCGACCTGCTGGTCCCCTCGCCCGCGAGCCTCGCCTTCAGCCCGCAACTTGCCGGCACGCTGCAGCAATTGATGCGGACCGAGCAAAACGACTACATTCGAACACGGTGCCAGCGGGCTTTGGCTGCAATGAATGCGTCGACCGACGTGTACTGAGCCGCGTGACTTTGAACTTCCAGTTTCGTCCATACTAAGTAGGTTCTCTATCCAATCTGGCGTGGCGGCTGTTTTGAGCCGGCGATCCGATTGAAGGTATGACGTTTTGCTCCGCCTGATTCTGTTCACCGTTGTCTTATCCTCCCTGCCTTGCGGCCTCTGGGCCGCGGGCTCCCCTGGGGGCGGTACGGACCCGCATGCGCGCTCGCACACGTACTTGGGTGTAGCGGTGGCGGCCGTGGACGGAGAACGATCCGCGCAGTTGAAGCTGAACCCGGGCGAAGGTGTCTGGATCACATGGGTAGAGCAGGATTCTCCGGCGGCTCGCGCCGGACTCAAATGGAACGATGTGTTGCTGAAGTACAACGATGAGGCCATTGGGGACACGGAACTTCTGGGCCGCCTGGTTCAAGCCGCTCCACCAGGACAGAAGGTGCGATTAACGGTTCTTCGCGATGGCAAAATCTTGAAACTCACGGCTACGCTACAAGCGCGCAAGCATCCCCCATCTCTTCCTCCCGAAACGATGATTCCCTTTGATTTCTCCGTGCCGCGATTCTTTATGCCGGATATGCCGACGCCCGCTCTTCGATGGCGTAGTTCCGTGCTGGGCGTCGAATACGAAGTCATCGAGTCTCAGCTCGCCGGCTACTTTGGCGTGAAACAAGGACTGTTGATCCAGTTCGTGCAACCCGGCTCGCCGGCGCAACGAGCCGGGATCCAAGCCGGAGATGTGATTGTCGGATTAGCGGATAAATCCGTCACAAGTGCTCGCGACGTTACACGCGGGCTCCGCGCGGAACAAATGTCCGCGAAACCTATTCCGATTCAGGTTGTCCGAAATCACAAGAAACAGGTGATTAATGTCAGGCTCGCCGATACAGGTTCCATTGTTCCCGAACCGCAGCACGAAGAGCCACCGCAGCCGTAAGCTCCAGCGCCGCCAGAGGCGGCCGGCGCCTACCGTAAGGCATAGATAAACCAAAGCAAAGCAGCGATCACGATCGCGGCCGCTGCCACAACAACTACGGTCAGGACAATCTTTTTGAATAGACTCGGCTTCTGGACTTGTGTCTGCATGGGGAATATTCATTTTAGACAATCGCGTCGCGAAGCTCGTTGGATCCGGTTCTGAAAGGCCGAAATCGGGGGAAACGCACCTCCTTTCTGGTGAATCCTACAAGAGGCGCTAGTCTGGGAGTAGAAGCGGCGTAGACCTGCGCCGCGCACCCAAAGCAAAGAGGAGACTAGGGAATTTTGCAATATTTTCAGAATTGGCAAAGTGTACTGATATCGTCCGGCAGTGCTGTCGCGGCGATTCTGATTGGGCTGCTTGTCCATTACATCCTCTTTGCCCTGGGTCAGAGACTTGCCCGGCGTAAACGTCACGCAGTTGTCGTTTCGTTTGTCAAATGGGCTCGCCGTCCGGTCCGATTTATACTCCCGCTGATCGCGGTGTCCATCGTACTGCCGCTTCTGTCCTTCCCATCGAAGTCCGTGCGCATCACGGAGCATGCTATCGGGCTGGTCCTGATCGCCTGCTTTGCCTGGTTCTTGACCGAAATGCTGAAAGTCTTCGAGGACGTGGTCGACGCAAAATATAACGCGAAGATCAGCACGGACGTCAACGCCCGCCGTGTTACGACGCAGGTCAGCGTGCTCCGCAGAGTGGTCGCCGTCCTGATCGCCATTCTCGCCATTGCGGCGATGCTGGTGACATTCCCCAGCATCTGGAACATCGGCGCCGGGCTATTTGCTTCGGCCGGAGTCGCCGGCCTGGTTATTGGCATGGCCGCTAAACCTACACTATCCAGCCTGCTGGCCGGTATTCAGGTCGCGCTGACGCAGCCCATCAGCCTCGAAGACGTGGTGATCGTCAACGGCGAGTGGGGCCGCATTGAAGAGATCGGCGTCACTTATGTCGTTGTCCGCATTTGGGATCTCCGGCGCATGGTCGTTCCGTTGACTTACTTCATTGAAAATCCCTTCCAGAACTGGACTTATCAGACTGCCGACATCCTCGGAACGGTGTTCCTATACACGGACTTTACGGTTCCGGTTGACGAAGTCCGCGAGGAATTGCACCGCCTTCTGAAGACAACGGAGTTGTGGGATGGCAAAGTTTGGGGATTGCAAGTTACCGACTATAAAAATAACGTGGTGGAACTCCGCGCACTGATGAGTTCTTCGGATTCCGGTAAATCGTTTGACTGCCGCTGCTACATTCGCGAAAACCTGATCAAATTCCTCCAGGATAAACACCCTCAATCGCTGCCGAAGACGCGCGCCGAACTGCATCCCACCGCGTTGCACGCGAATGGGAATTCGAGCGTCGACACAGTCGAAAACACTGCGGCAATCGCGGGCAAGAGCCATTCGTAACTAGCAGGTCGAGCGGCTTCCCTTTAAACTGGAATTAGGGTGTACCGATGACCGCGCGATTAGTTGAATCCAGAGAAATCGCTCCTGGTGTTCGTCATTTCGATTTCGAACTCACGGGCGGAGAGAAGTTGTCGTTCACCCCGGGCCAGTTTGTGTCCTTCAGGCGAATGTTCGAAGGCAAAGAGATCATCCGGGCTTATTCGATTGCTTCCGTTCCAGACGGCAACCGCTTTGCCCTGTGCTTGAACGAAGTTTCATGCGGCTTGTTCTCGCCGTTCTTATTTGTGCTGCAACCCGGCGCGGAAATTGAACTGCGGCAACCGCTGGGTTATTTCACGCTAAGGAACCGCGACCGCGACATTCTCATGATCGCGACAGGGACCGGTATTGCGCCGTTCCGCTCCATGCTGGCGGCGAACCTGGCCGACTTGCGTACCCAAGTCACTCTTCTGTTGGGCGCGCGTTATTCTGACACATTGCTGTATCGTGAGGAGTTCGAAGAGCTGGCGCGAAAACATCCAAACTTTCGATTCTGGCCGACGGTCACGAGGCCCGGCGAGGATTGGACAGGCCGCACCGGCCGCGTGCAGCAGCACATCGAGGAAGCTCTGGATGCGCGCACCGACCTCGATGTGTATCTCTGCGGCTTAAAAGAAATGGTCGACGATATCCGCAGCCGCCTGAAACAGCGCGGCTTCGACCGGAAACATATCATCTTCGAGAAGTACGACTAGCGAGTGCGTATCCAAGTTCTGTGATCGGGGACATTGAAACTGAGCCGCAAAGCGCCAGCGAGCGCTTTGACTCTCGTTTCTGAAATAAACAAGAAATCGCAAAGGTTTATGCCTGGCTTCATGCCTGCGAGCAACCTCCCGGCCGCCTTAAGAAATAACGTAATAGGCGCTTTCCCAAATGGCGCCGCTTGGCTGGAGACCCTTCCGGCGCTGATCGGGGAATGTGCGTCGCGCTGGCGGCTTTCGATCGAGGAGCCTTTCGAGCTTTCATTTAGCTATGTAGCGCCCGCGCGCACTGCCGCCGGCTGGAGGGTTGTGCTCAAAATCGCCGTGCCGAATGCGGAGCTGATTTCGGGAATCCAGGCGCTTCAGTGCTACGACGGCTGCGGCGCCGTCCGGCTGCTTGATTTCGATTGCAAACGAGGTTTCCTGCTGATGGAGCGTCTCGTACCCGGCAAGATGCTCGCGTCTCTCGAAGACGAGGAGCGGGCCACGCGCATCGCCGCCAGCGTGATGCGCAAGCTATGGCGTCCGCTGCCTCCGGAGGGTTCGTTCCCCACCGTCGCCCAATGGGCCGATGGCCTGAAGAAACTGCGCTTCCGGTTCGGCGGCGGAACCGGTCCATTTCCGCCGCGGCTGGTCGCAATGGCCGAATCTCTGTTCGCGGAGCTACTCTCGTCGAGCGAATCTCCCGTTCTGCTGCATGGAGACCTTCACCACTTCAACATCCTGTCCACGAAACGAGGCGGCTGGCTTGCGATCGACCCCAAGGGCGTCTCGGGAGAGCGCGCATACGAGGCCGGCGCGTTTTTGCGCAATCCGCACCCCGCGATTTTCATGGATGCGCGTATCCAGCGGAGGCGCGTCGAAATACTCGCCGGGGAACTTGGGTTGGACGAACATCGCATCCTCGCCTGGGGCGTTGCGCAAGCCGTCTTATCGGCGTGGTGGAGCTTTGAAGATTCGGGCGATAATTGGCGAGCCGCTCTCGCCTGCGCGGAAATTCTGGCGCAAAGTTTGTCCCGTAGTAAATAACAGCATTTCAGATCGGGGCAGAATTGCGTTACGAGCCCGAAGTCGCAGGGCTTCGACCACTAGCCGACAATTTCTCAATGTGGATTTATAAACCTTCAACGTTTTCTGTTACTCTTGTCGGCGGACATTAGCCTGACTTTCGCAATAAGGGCTGATGCCGAGAGGTAAGTGCTTGCTTTTCAACAAGGCTATCGCAAAAGTCGGCACTACAGCCGGAGTGCTTCTCGGGGGAACTCGTTCGATTTTACTTTGATTCGAGGAGGAGGTTGCAGAGGCAAACGGAGGTGGAGCTTGTATGGTGCGGACTTAGCTCGGGCTGGGCTTCTGTTCTCACGGCCGGCTACCACATTCGAGCAATGGCCGCCAAAAGTTCTATCTCCCCCACCGGTTTGACAAGACACGCCGAAACACCTGGATCCTGGCAACGGCTGGCGTCTCCGCGCTGTGCGCCAGAGGTGAGCAGCACGATCTTCGCGCCGCCGAAGTGTGGGTTCGCCTGGATGCGCTGCATCAATGTGAAACCATCCATTCCAGACATACTGGCGTCGAGAACGATAAGTTTGAAAGGATTTCCGCTTTCCGAGGCGTCCTGCAGAGCCTTAAGCGCAGCCGGCCCTGAATCGGCCAATGCCGTTTTTAATCCACGACGGCAGAGCAGCTTGTCAAGAATCCTCCGGCTCGTGTCATTGTCGTCCACTACCAGAACGGGCAGCCCTTCGAGAAAGCCGCTAGCCCCCTGCCGCTCTTCTTCCGGCCGGGGCGGTACAACGCCCAGATGCACAGTGAAGTGAAATGTAGACCCGCTCCCCTCTTCGCTCTCCAACCAGATCCGTCCGCCCATCATTTCGGCCAATTGAGAAGAGATCGTTAGTCCCAGTCCGGTGCCTCCGAACGTTCGGGTTAAGGAACTATCGGCCTGCGAAAAAGCGCCGAAGACATACTGCCGCTTGTCCAAAGGAATCCCGATACCGGTATCCTTGACACTGAAATGCAGTTCCACGCCCTCGGCAGTCTCCGACGACCGCTCCACTCGAATCACAACCTCCCCTCGTTCGGTGAACTTGATCGCGTTGCCGGTTAAATTGATAAGAATCTGTCGAAGCCGGCCAGGATCTCCAAGCACTCTGCCCGGAACAAGCGGGTCGAAATCGCAGGCCAGTTCCAGATTCTTCGCGGTCGCACGGATGCCCAGAACTTTTAAAATTGATTCGATAGTTTGGCGCAGATCGAATTCGATTGCTTCGAATTCCAGTTTCCCAGCCTCAATCTTAGAGAAGTCCAGAATATCGTTTAAGATCCTCAAGAGTGAGGCGGCGGAATGCTTGACGTCCTCCAGGTATCCTCGCTGCTCGGCAGTGAGGTCGGTGTCGAGTGCTAATTCCGTCAATCCGATAACCCCGTTCATCGGCGTCCGGATTTCATGACTCATATTGGCGAGGAATTCGCTTTTGGCTCGATTCGCTCCTTCCGCGGCATCTTTCGCCCTTTGCAATGCCTCTTCGCTCTGTTTACGATCCGTAATATCCGGACTGATGCCTACATGGCCCAGGAATTCGCCACTTAGCGACAAGCGCGGTTCCGCATGTGATGCGATCCAGCGCCACTCACCATCGGAACGTCGGACGCGCGCCTCGGCTCGAAACGGCGCCTGCTCTCGCACGGCGAGAAGGAATGTACCGATATACGCCGAGTAATCGTCGGGATGAATGAGTAAACACGCTTGATCGTGGTCCGCCTGTTCGAAAGTAGTTCCGAAGAATTCGCGGCAGATCCGGTTTGTCAGCCTGGTCTTACCCGTGGCGTCCGTTACCCAGATAATGGTCGGGCAACTGTCTGCCATAATGCGGAAGCGCTCCTCGCTTTCCCGTAGCGATTCTTCCCATAGCCGTTGTTCGGTGATGTCTTTTGCAACGCCAAAGCGCGTCGAATCGTCTCTGTTGAACGTGGTTCTCCAGTCAAATATTCGGTACGAGCCGTTCTTACAGCGATAGCGATTCACAAAGTGCCTGGTTCTGTATTCGCGGCCTTGTCTCGCAATCTCATCCACAGTGCGCTCGAGATCGTCTGGATGAATGAACTCGAGCATACGGGTTCCGAGCACTTCCTCGCGCGTGTAACCGAGAGTGGTTTCCCAAGCCGGATTCACCTTTTTGAAATATCCATCCGTGGAGACAATACAAGCCAGGTCCGGTATGAGGTTGAAGAATAGCTCAAAGTCACGCTGCGCCTCGATTGCCAATAGGTCTACGGCCTTCGCTTCGGTACCGTCAAGGCAGCCACCGGTGGCGTCCTGGATTGTCACCACAACATGAAGGACCTCACCGTCTCGGTTCTCGATCGATTTTACGGTTTGTTCGGTGGGGAAAATATCTCCAGTCTTTCTCCGGCAGATCCATTTGCCCCGCCAGGGCTCACGAGACCGAATTGCCTCTTGAATAATATCGGGAAAACTGAGTTCGGGCGTGTCGCATGAGAGCAGAGTAACTGGCTCCCCCACCGTTTCCTCAGCGGTGTATCCGGTAAGCGCCGTCAGCGCAGCATTAATTGAACGAATAGTGCCGCAAACGTCGGTGGTTGCGACCGCTATTGGAAGCGACTGAAGCGCGGCGACAAGCAGGTCCGCTTCAGGTGAGAGGTCGGACATTTATTAGAATGGTGCTCGGAGAGGCCGCCCGAACGGAACGGCACACTACTTATATCGCACAAAAGGGGCCCAGCTTCAATAGCGCCATAAAAGAGATGAGTAAGCTTCGATCGCGATTTCGGAGAAACGGTCCTTCCACTCACGGTGTTAGTTGGCTAGGAGAGTCGCAGCCGCTTGTCGGCCACTCGTAACGTAGTTGGCGGTCCGCCAGCGAAAGCGATACCTGCAGCCGTTCTCACAACACGGCTTCTGGCCCGCGTGGATTGTTTTCGTGTGGCACGTGATGCGGACACATAGCCCAATGGTCCTCCTGCGAGTACCTGTCATCTCTTATTATTGTGCTCTTCTCAGCCAGACACCAGTACCCGAGTCAGGATCACCCAAGACTCAGTAAAGCGGAGACGGCTTAAAGTGTTCGGCCCACGAAATCATATCCCGTCCGTTTTGCGTCGTGACCATTTGTTCGATTTCCTCGGGCGTTGTAGTAGGCGTCAATGCCACAGACCCCCGATCCATATTGAGGCCGACTAGGGCGACAGTTCGCGACGGCGGTTGTGAGGGCTGAGTGGAAAGCGTCGCGGCGGCGGTCGTATTATCGGACGCATGCGACAAGGTCGGGCCCAACAAATCGTTTGATCTATAAACGCATCTTCTTGCGAAAACATCGGCGCATTCGTCAGTGGAAATGCTGCCCGTGCGCAGGCATATTCGACTGAGCCTGTTCAAAAATGGAATTGATGTTTTCAGTATCGGACGGTCCCGCGCCGGTGAAAGTGGCGTTTCCCAGCACCTGCCGGATGATGAACTCCCATGCGCGAACCTTCGTTTGGCAACGATGACCCTGAATGGAGCGATCCGCGTTCAACTTCCGGGAGCCGGGTGCGCCCAGCCCTTGATTCGCATCTCAAGCCGCTACATACCTTTGCTTGTTGGGTGCTTGTTGGGTTGCACTTACGTTGAAGTTGAAGTACTATCATTTCCACATCCGAGGTTCATGGGACAACGGGCGGGTCACGAGGTGGTGCGTCGGATTGTCGCTTGCAGTGAGATTATTCCCTTGTCAGCCTATACCGAGCCTCACAGAGGCGCAATAGCTTCAGGGGGGAGGACCAGAATGAACACTCACAGAATCACCGGGGGCGGAGGCATACAGCTCCATGTCGTCGAGACGGGTAACCCAAGAGGCCACCCCATTCTATTCATCCATGGGCTTTCGCAGTGTTGGCTCACGTGGAGCCGGCAGATGAATTCGGAGTTGGCCGAGCACTGTCGGCTTGTCGCAATGGACATGCGGGGGCATGGTTTCTCTGATAAGCCGCGCGAGGGCTACACTGACTCAGGACTGTGGGCCGATGACGTCAATGCAGTCATACAAGATCTGAGCCTTGATCATCCGCTTCTGTGTGGCTGGTCCTACGGACCACTCGTTATCCTCGACTACCTCCGGCATTACGGGGAGGATGGCATCAGCGGCCTCGATTTTATCGGCGGAGTAACGAAGCTTGGCAGTGACGAGGCGATCTCGGTGCTCACTCCCGAGTTTCTCAGCCTCGTACCGGGTTTCTTCGCGAAGGATGTGGAAGAGAGTATACGCAGTCTTGAATCGTTGTTGCGACTCTGTTTCCCGCAAAAGCTCTCGGCCGAGGAGCTGTACCTGATGCTGGGCTTTGGTGTATCGGTTCCACCTTATGTCCGTCAAGCGTTGCTCTCTCGCTCGTTGGATAATGACGATCTCCTGCCTAAGATCCGCAAGCCTGTGCTGATCACCCAGGGCGCTGATGATGCGATTGTCAGGCCAGCGGCTGTCGATCAGCACAAAGCTTCCATCGCTCACGCAGAAATTGACACGCCCAAAACGGGACATGCACCTTTCTGGGATGATGCGGCAGGCTTCAATCGGCGCATACGAGCGTTTGTAAGCGCCGCGCGCGCCTGAGCGGCGGCGTTTGGCGGGTCGTAGTGTCGAGGATCCGGTCATGACACGGCTCACTCGGACAGTAGCCTGGATGCATGCCGAAACCTAGGCACAAGCGCGCTGCATCAGACTGCGTGCGAGATAAGTGGCCTCAAGACCGATTGTGTGAAGAGCGCAAGCACAGAGCACTCAGAATGGTTTTTCGAAAACGGAAAGATCGACCAAGGGAGGCTTGTCGCCCAAAGCCCTCTCGCCGCGGGTGTAGACTTGAGCGATTGTGATCGGCGGGTCCTTTTCGCAAATGGAGAAGATGAGATGAAATACATGATCAGCTGGTTCGAACGCCCGCAAGGTTCGCCTCTGGAGTACGAGAATGCCCAGAAACGGATCCTTGAGGTGTTCCGTCAATGGAAGGCACCCGCTAATTTCAAAATCGAAGTGTTTGTAGTGCGGGTCGGCGAGTGGGGCGGCCATATGCTGGTGGACTGCGACGATCCGCTGGCCGTTCACAAGTTCTGCTCGATGTTGCCCGCATTTGTATTCGAGGCGCGCCCCGTGGTTGCCGTCGAAGACGCAGTCCGGGTCGAGCTAGAGGTAATGAACTGGCGCGACGGACTGAAAGGCAGGTGAGCTGCCTACCCAACGCCCGAATGGTCGGCAATCCGGACATTGGCCATGACATAGACAGCGTTCGGAAGTTGCGTCCCATCGTTCCCGGACGGCGCCTACATCAACTTGGCGGGTAATGCGCTGACTGGAAAGTGCTCGGCGTGCTCACGCCGAATAGGGAATCCAAACGCCCGTCCGCCCATCGCTGCCGCCTCCGTCCATTTCAGTTCAACTTCTTTCCTCTTCTGAATCAGCCACTTACCCCATCAGCCCTTTTCAGACCATGCTACTGTTCTTCCGGGCACAGGAGCTGCCTGCTCCTGGCTCTCCGCATCGCGGTTGAGCGACGCGAAACTCGAAACCGAACCGGAAGCGTAAGCGACCAGTTTGGGTATCGCCTTTCACTACAGGAGCCCTAATGTCCACCGCAGTTCAGCTCGCCGCTAACCTGGCGAACGCGCAATCCTCCTCCGGCCCCAAATCCGAAGAAGGAAAGAAACGCTCTTCTCTGAACGCACTCAAAACCGGACTCACCGGACGCACCGTCCTGATGCCCGGAGATGATGCCCAGGCTTACCAGGATCACGTTTGCCGCTTCATTGATGAATTTGAACCAGCTACCGCGCGTGAAGAAGAATTGGTTCAGTCGCTCGCCGACACCCGCTGGCGCCTGCTGCGCATCCCGGCGCTGGAAACCAACCTCTACGCGTTGGGCCAGCTTGAATTTGCTGACAAGTTCGATGCCGAAGCCGGCCCCGTTCGCGCCGGACTCATCCAGGCGCACACCTTTCTCGCCTACCAGAAACAGTTCAACAATCTCGTGATCCAGGAAACCCGCTTGTTCCGCCGCTTTGAAAAAGAGCTGGCGGAGTTAAAGGAAATACAGGCAGAACGGTCCGACCGCGAACGCCGCGAACTAGACCAAGCCGCCCGCCTCTACCTGGATGCCAAACAGCAAAACCAGCCCTTCGACCCATCCGGATTTGGCTTCGAATTTTCAATCGACGACATCGAGGTCTACCTGAAGCAGCGGACCGGACCGCCTGTGCCCTCGGCTCTCCCCAAAGCAGCCTGACATAGATCGCTTTTTTCCAACCGCAACCGTGGCTCAGGCTCTGAGCCGGCAGTGTCAGGCTCGTCTCGACGAGCCGTCAACACAGTCGTTCTCAAAAGCCACATAGGATTAGCCATGCTGCCATTGTCGTGATCTGTCATGATTGAATCCCTATCCTAAGTAGTGACCGAGCACATCAACAGAGATGAAGATCATCGATATTCAAGCCGCCGGGCTACGTGGAGCCACTCCCGAGGGCGGCTGGGCGAACGAGATCAAGCCGGACGATTGCGTTCACACGTTGATAGCCGTTTTTACCGATGAAGGTGTAACAGGCTGGGGCTCCTCCTTCACGAACGATCGGCTCGTGCAGGCCAGTCTGGATATTCTGAAGCCGCTCTACATCGGCGAAAATCCCTCCGAACCCGAACGAGTCAGCGAGAAACTCCACGCGCACACGTTTTGGCTCGGCCGCGGCGGAGCGCTCACCCACACAATCAGCGGCATTGATATTGCGATGTGGGACATCCTGGGAAAGGCCACGGGCCAGCCGGTTGGCAGGCTGTTGGGAGGCCGCTACCGCGATCGTGTCAGGCCTTATGCCTCGCTTCTGATGCAGGAGCCGGAGCCGCTCTCGGAACATCTTCACGCCGTACGCGCGCAAGGCTTCCAGGCATTCAAGATCGGCTGGGGGCCGTTCGGCCGGAGCGGCAACGCCTTGGATGAAAAGATCGTGCGCGCCGCGCGTGAGGCGGTAGGACCGCAATCCGCTCTGATGGTGGATGCCGGCGCCAGCGACGCTTTCTGGCACCAGGGATATAAGTGGGCGGCGCGAACAGCCGGCATGCTTGCCGATTACGGTGTGTATTGGTTCGAAGAACCTCTTGCGCCCGATAACTTGCGCGACTATCTGCTTCTCAGAAAGAACTCGCCTCTACCGATCGCGGGCGGTGAGGTCTTGACGCGGCGCCAGTCGTTTCTTCCCTGGCTGCAGCGCGGCGCCTTCGATATTGTGCAGCCGGACGTCACAAAGGTCGGAGGCATTTCGGAAGAGCGCAGAATCGCCTGGATGGCCGAAGAGAATGGCATCCGGTTCATTCCGCACGGTTGGAATACCGCATTGGGATTGGCAGCCGACCTTCAGCTCGCATCCGCCAGCAAGCACACGGATATGGTCGAATATCTGACAGGATCGCCGTTTATTGACGAGATTGTCGAAACCAAATGGGAATTGGAGGAGGGCGGCATGCTGCCCATACCGGAACGGCCCGGGCTGGGTGTCTCTCTCGACCTCGATGCCGTCGAGAAGTACACGGGCAAACGCTTTCAATTGCCGTGAAAAGCAACGATATCCGAAATTCTGAATTGCGTTGACTGAGGAGGCAAAGTGATTCATTCTCAATTACGGGCAGTCTCTAAGCTTTCGGTTCTGGTCCTTGCCGCTTGTCTTTTATTGCCATGGCCGCAGCTTCTTAGCGCCGAAAAAGATTTACCCGATCACCTGATACCTCGCCGGTCGAGCCAGATCCACGATGGTTTCGGAATCAATTCGGACCTTCCTCGCGCCCCGTATCTTCCCTGGAACCGCTGGTGGTGGACTCGCATGTTCGATGCCGGCGTAAACTTCATCCGAATCGGCCAATACGAGAACAGTTCCGATTACACAAGCTGGGATTGGGTTGAGCGCAAACGAGGAGAGTATTCCATCGTTCCCGAACTCGATGATTACGTCGACTCGCTCGTCGAAAACGGGGTCCATATCGAAATTCAATTATTGTATGGCAATCCGCTCTATACCTCTCCCAGTGGGCGCGCTCCCCAAAGCATTTCACCGGAGCCCGGCGGTTTTCATAATCCCGATCGAAGCATCTACTCCGCTTACTGGCCACCGGTGACACCCCAGCAAATCACAGCTTTCACTAAGTATGTAACTTGGATGGTCAATCATTTCCGCGGCCGCGTTGAATATTACGAAATCTGGAACGAGCCCAACATCGACTATTGGAATCCTGTCTCCAATCCCGAAGACTACGGAAAGTTATTCAAAACCTCTGCCGCCGCAATCCACGGCGCCGACCCAAACGCGAAGGCCGTCTTTGGCGGATTGGCTGGCGCCGACGTCGATTTCGCCAAACGGGCGCTGGATGCCTGCGATTGCGCCGCTGCGATCGATGTTTTCGCGTATCACAACTATCCCAATTACGGCCACAACCTGAACCCGGAAGCGACGGACGGACACGGAGACACCAATGCCTCCGCAAAACCATTGCGTGACATGGTGCGCGGCTATCCGGGAATCCGGAAAGACCTCGTTTTCTGGGACGACGAATTTAACGACGGCCTTCCCTCGTGGACGAATTCGGACGAATCGGTGCAGGCGAAATACATTCCACGAGGCATGCTTGTTGATCGAGCCGAGGGCGTCCGAACTTTTGTCTGGCTGCTTGCCGGCGCTACCGAGGGGAACGAGAGTGACGATTTCGGCATGCTGCATGGACTGATGTTCCGGCCCAATGATTTCACGCCGCGGCCGGCCTTCGAAGCCCTGCGGAATACGAACACACTGTTTTCCAATACGCGGCTCGATTCATCGATTAACGTTGAAACCGATAAGTCATCGCCGCCGGTGCGCGTTTATCCATTCCGATCTTTAAACGGCAAGGCGATCGTCGCGTATTGGCTTCCCATGCTGAGCAAGCCCGGGGACCAGTTCCACGCCCGGAACATTACGCTTCGAATGACACATTCCGGAATTCAGCATCCTGTTCTGATTGATGTTCGATCCGGAAGAATCACTAAGCTTTCTTGGAAGGCCGGGACTACAGATACCCTGGATGCCGTGCCGTTAACCGACAGCGTGCAAGCCATTGCTGATGGGAGTTACTTTGATTGGCCCGAATTGCCCGAGGCTCCGAGCGAACTAAACGTGACCAAAGCAGCCGGCGGAATCCAACTCACCTGGAAACTTCATGGAGGACACCCGGAGTTCGTTTCCGTCGAGCGCCGCATAGGGCAGAAAGGCGCATGGCAACACGTCTCGAAGCTGCCGGGCAACGCCGAGTCTTTTTCAGAAACCGGTAAATCGACTACTTCGGAGGCCGTGTATTACCGGGTGAGGGCGGGAAATGGCGCAGGTACCTCCGCCTACTCCAACATCGTCGGACCTGATGCTTTCGCTGGCAGGCTTGATCGAAGTGGCGGATGACAAGACTGTTGACCTAGTGTTTCGATCTTCCGATTACGGTGTTTGCCGGCAAAACTGCCGGCTGCACAAGACATTCATGCGGCAGTTTTACCTTCACTAAGCAATATGTGCCTGATGATTGCGGAACACCACGCGCCGCACAAATCTCACGGCTTTGTGCTCGAATAACTGGCTGATCACGCTGTCGGGAACCGGCTCGTCGGTTTCGATAATCGAAATGGCTTGCAGCGGTTCGCTCGCTTTGCGCTCCGCGACTTGCGCGGCATCCTGGCGGCCCAACGCGAAGTTCGCAATGTTGATGCCATTGCGGCCCAGCACCGTGCCGAGATAGCCGATCACTCCGGGCACATCCTCATTCTTCGAATACATCAGGTTACCGTCGAGAGTCGCTTCACATGGAATGCCATCCACCTGGAGCAGACGAGGACGGCCGAGTACCACCGCGCCCTCCACGCTGGAGGTTTTCGCGTCAGTTTCAAGCTCGATGCGAATCGAATCCATCGGCGTCTGATGAGGTTCGCGATGCTCCACAACGGTGAAGCCGCGCTGATTCGCGATCTGCATCGCGTTCACGACGTTGGGCTTGTATTCGAGCGAGCGGCTCAGCACTCCAGCCAGTCCGGCGTTGCGCAGAAGCTGCGTGTTGTTCTCCGCGATACGGCCGAAGTAGTAGATGCGCACCGTTAAGGGATTGCCTTCGCTGATATGGCTGAGGAATTGGCCGAGCCGTTCCGCGAGATCGGCATAGGGACCGAGTGTGCGGTACTGCTCCGCCGTCATCGACGGCATGTTGACCGCGTTGATCGCAGCGCCGTTCTGCAGGTACTCGATCATCTGCTCTACGATGCGCACGCCCACGATCTCCTGCGCCTCTTCCGTGGATCCCGCGATATGAGGCGTGGCAACAACGGTGTCAAATGAAAAAAGCGCATGTTCTCCGGGAGGTTCCTTTTCGAACACGTCCAGCGCGGCTCCCGCCACTCCGCCGGCCGCCAGAGCGTTTTCAAGCGCCTTGAAGTCGATCAATTCGCCGCGAGCGCAGTTAACGATCCGAACGCATGGCTTCATCTGTGCGAACGCGTCGGCATTCAGCATGTGATCCGTCTCGGGCGTCAGTGCAACGTGAAGCGTAATATAGTCGCTCTGTTTGTAGAGTTCCGGCAACGTCAGCAGCGGTACTTCCAGCGCGGCCGCGCTTTGCGGGCTCACGTAGGGATCGTGCGTGATGACCTTCATCTCGAAAGCCTTTGCGCGTTTGACCACCTCGCGCCCGATGCTTCCCAAGCCGACGACGCCGAGGGTTTTGCCGCGCAGTTCGTTGCCGAGGAATTTCTTCTTTTCCCACTTACCGGCGCGCGTCGAACCGCAGGCCTGCGGCACGGAGCGGGCCATCGAAAGCATCAGCGCGAGCGTGTGCTCCGCTACCGATACGGCATTGCCGCCCGGCGTATTCATCACCAGGACGCCGGCCGCGGTCGCCGCTTCGAGATCGACATTGTCGACGCCAACACCGGCGCGGCCGATCACGCGCAGGTTCGGCGCTTTCGCGAGCACGCCCTTTGTGACCTTGACGGCGCTGCGAACAATCAGCGCGTCTGAATCGGCGAGGTGTGCTTCATATTCTTTCGGATTCGAGACCACAACATCCCAGCCTGGCTGGGCGCGTAACAACTCCACGCCGGCTGGAGCCAAGGGCTCAGCAACAAGAATTTTCATGATTTTTGAACTAGCTCAACGCCAGCGCTTCTTTGGGCAGCGCCGCTTCCGCATAGATATTCTGCACGGCCGCCACGCCTTTACCGAATGGGACCGGATGCCCGTTGGCGGCGAGAATCAGTTCGAGTTCCGCGATGACGGCGAACAAGTCGTGGAAATCGAAGAAGCCCAGGTGCGCTATTCGGAAGATTTGCCCCTTCATCGATCCCTGTCCGTTGGCGATAATCGCATTGAACCGGTCGCGGAATTCTTTGACGATCACGCCGGAATCCATGCCGTCCGGCGCGCGCACCGCGGTAACGGAGGATCCCGGCGAACTGGAGAAGACTTCGAGGCCGAGTTCCGTGACCGCGGCCCGCGTCGCCGTCGCGAGCATTTGCGCGTTGGCGATCAGATTCGGCATGCCAAGCTGCTTGATGTATTTCAGCGACTCGGCGAGAGCAAGCAACAGCGACGTGTTCGGCGTCCAGGCCGATTCGCCAGTGGCCGCGTTCTTCTTTTCTTTCTTCAGATCAAAATAAAAATGAGGCGCCTTTGCGGTCTCACCAAGCTTCCAGGCCTTCTGGCTAATCGCCACGAAAGCAAGCCCCGGCGGGATCATAAACGCCTTTTGCGACCCGCCGATTACGATGTCGAGCCCCCAGCCCTCCACATCGAGCGGCATGGTTCCTAGGCCGGTAATCGCGTCGACGACGAAAATCGCGTCCGTTTTCTTAACGGCGAGGCCCATCGCTTTCACATCGTGCGCCGCGCCGGTCGACGTTTCGGAGGCCTGCACGAACACGCCTTTGATGTTCTTGTTCTGCGCGAGCGCCGCTTCAACCGCTTCAGGTTTCACGACATCGCCGTAGGGCGCCGTCAGCACGGTGGCCTTCATGCCCCACGCCTTCACAATCTCGACCCAGCGCTCACCAAATTTTCCGGCTGAGCAGACCAGCACTTCGTCGCCGGGCGTAAAGAAGTTCTGCGTGGCGGCTTCCAGGCCGCCAGAACCAGACGACACCAGCACGATCACGTCGTTCGAGGTGCCGATTACCTCTTGCAAGCCGGACAGCACCTGCTTATACAGCTTGCGAAAATCATCGGTGCGGTGGTGGATGTCCGAACCCATCATGGCGTGGAGCGCGGAGGGCAGAAGAGGGGTGGGACCAGGGGTCAATAAGCGTTGCTTTCGGATGTACATGGCGGGAGACACAACCGGCGCTTTGGTGGCAATCAAATGCCGGAAATCTCAGGATAACAAACGGAGCTGCGGCCGTAACTCGATGCATCTCCGTGTGGAGACGTTAGTCGTTAATGCGCTGCGATCGGGCCTTTGTGAGGACGACTGCGCCTCATCAGAAACATAAGCGGGATCATTGCTATGCACGTAGCGCCGAGCAGCCAGAACACGTCCACGTAGGCAAGCATCTCGGATTGCCTGACTAGTTCGTGATACAACATGGCGCGCGCCTGTGTAAGCGCCTGTACGGCGTTCGCGCCTTGCGCCTGCAAAGTGGCGGCCAGCCCCTGCAACGCATGCTGGTAGGCCGGATTGTATGGGTTTAAATGTTCGACCAGCATGCCTTGGTGTTTCTGGCTCATCCGGCTTTGCATCGTGGTCACCGCCGAAATACCGATGCTGCCGCCGATGTTGCGAGCCAGATTGATTAGTCCGCTGGCGTTGTTCGTCTTCTCCCTCGGGATGAAGTTGAAGGCCATAACATTGATGGGCACGAAGAGAAAGCCGAGTCCTCCGCGAGAAATCATCCACGTATAGACGAACGTGCCGAAATTTGTTTCGAGGTTGAGGCTCGATAACTGGAACATGCCTGTCGCGAGCACCACCAGCCCGAACACTACGAGCCAGCGGGCCTCATATTTGCTCAGCAATTTACCCACGAGCGGCATACTGAGCATCGTGATAATGGCTCCCGGCGAAAGTACCAATCCGCTCAGTTCCGCCGTATAGCCCATCAAGGTCTGCACCAGGATGGGCAGCAGCACAGTGGTCCCGTACAACACGACGCCAAGCGCAAACATCGTCGTTGTCGCCACAGCGAAGTTGCGGTCTTTGAGAAGACGCAGGTCGATAATTGGCTCTTTCTGGCGAAGCTCCCAGAAGACCAATCCGACGAGCCCGCAGATCGCGATCACGACGCACCACACGATGAAGGTCGACCCGAACCAGTCGTCGCGCTCGCCTTTGTCGAGCGCAATTTGCGCAAATCCAAGGCCCACAGTAAGAAGGCCGAGGCCAATAAAATCGATTTTTAATCCGGTCTTGAACGTCTTGCGCACCAGATAGGGTGGGTCCCGCACCAGAGCCGAAGTCATTAGAATGGACAAGATGCCAATCGGAATGTTGATAAAGAAGATCCATCGCCAACTGAAGTTGTCGGTGATCCAGCCTCCCAATGTTGGGCCGATGATCGGAGCGACAACGACACCCATGCCATAGACCGCCATAGCCATGCCCTGCTTCGTCTTGTCGAAGCTCTCAACGAGAATGGCTTGCGAGACGGGCTGCAGACCTCCGCCGCCGGCGCCTTGAATGACGCGAAAGAAGACGAGCAGCAGGAGATTCGGCGCCAGCCCGCAAAAGAACGAGCTGATCGTAAAGATGACCACGCAAGCCATGTAGAACCGCTTGCGCCCGAACAGAGTGGAAAACCAGCCGGTCAGCGGCAGTACGATCGCATTCGAGACCAGATAAGAGGTCAGCACCCAGGTGCTTTCGTCAACATCCGCCGAAAGACTCCCAGCGATGTGAGGCAGCGCGACGTTCGCAATGCTTGTATCCAACACCTCCATGAAGGTGGCCAGCATCACGGTGACGGCAATCAGCCACGGGTTTATGCCCGGTTTAACTGGACTCTGGATTTCGCTTGAATTCGCCACTCTGTCTGCGTATGCCCGCGCTTCAGCTTGAGGGTGCCGGTGCAAAGCGCCAACTAACGATTCTACGAAATGTCAAAAAACAAAGAGGAGAGCAGCACAGAGCCGGTGCTCCGGTTCAGTTCAGCCGCGCTCAACGCCGCCTGAGCACGTTGACGATGTCGTCGACAGAAATCACGCCGGCCAGTCGGTGTTGTTCATCAATGACAGGGAGCGCCAGCAGGTTGTATTTGTCGAAGAGCTCGGCAATTCGGTCCTCCCGCTCGCCGAGTTCCACCGAGACAGGGTGGGTCGCGAGATCCTTCAGCGGTGATTCACCGACCGCAAGGAACAACCGCGTGAGGGGCACTGTGCCGGTCAATCGCTCGTCGGCATCGACAAGGAACAGGTAATAGAGATTGTCGAGGTTCTCCTCATTTTGACGCAGAGAAGCCATTGCATCGGAGACCGTTGCCGTCTCGGGTAGCGCCATAAATTCCGTATTCATGAGCCCTCCGGCGGTGTCTTCGCGAAATTCGCGTAGCTCTTCCAATTCGTGTTTGTCTGCCGGCTCCATTTCATCGAGGATTTCTTCGGAGCGGCCTTCCTCCATCTCGTTAAGCGCATCCGCGACTTGGTCGGGCGCCATTTCCTCCAGAATCTCCGCGGCCTTCTCGGAACCGAGCGATTCCAGGATGCTGGCTTGAATATCGGGCGCCACCTCGCTCAATGCCTCGGCAGCGGTCCCGCTGTCTAGCGCCCTGATGAGCGCTTCTCGGTCTTCCGGACTCAATTTCTCAACGATATCGGCCAGGTCGGCCGGGTGCATCTTTTCAAGCAACCGGTTCGAGATGTTTAGACGTACCCTCCGTTGGGGATCGGGTTCCAGTACGTTACAAAATTCCCAGCGAATGGAATGCGGGTTGATGCCGGTTTGTAAGCGCCGGATGAGGCGAGGCGGCAAGATGCCGTGCAGCATGCGCCGGAACATGCTTCGGATTCCGATATCGACTTCCATGACGTGAAGGAAATCCCGGCCGTCGTGCCGTTTCATTGCAAAGGTGATGTCGTTCACGCGGACGACTTTGCGGCCCTGCGCATCGATGATTTGCTGGTCAAGCAGATCGCGCCGCATTCGAAGCATGTATTCGTCGGAATGATAGGGCGTCAACCGCTCATCGCTGAGACGGATTCCCTCGAAAGAAATGGATTGGATCTGGTCGTGTCGAATGCTGAACCAAGCCGAACCTGCGCCAACCAGAAAACGGTCGACTCGAAGGGGGTCGATCAGAGGAACGAGTGCCGCATCGCGGAGCCTGCCGATTTTCCGGCCTTTGAGGTCGAACACTTTCAGGCCGAGGATCTCGGTAAAATACAGGATTTCTTCCGCCATCTCGGTATCCGCCCGTCCATTCGATGCGAGTTTCTCACTTGCCTCAACAGCGCGGCCCACATCTGTCGTGGACGGAGAGTGGCTGGGAAGCGGATTACATCGAACTCCAAAACCAATATGGCGTAAAGCATCGAAATATAGCAACTGCGCAATTACGGCAAGTGCAGGCGGCGGGGCGCGATCGCACATTCCCGAACTCGTACTACACTGAGACTGCACGCGTGGGCAGTTCCGTCAAGCTCTCAAAGGTCAGGCAGTTCTTTACCCGAAACGGGCTGCTGGCGCAGGCTCATCCCAATTATGAATACCGGCCGGGTCAATTGGAAATGGCCCTGGCGGTGGAGTCCGCTCTCGCCGAGCGCCGGCATCTCATCGTCGAAGCCGGAACCGGCACCGGGAAAACCCTCGCCTATCTTGTGCCGGTGATCCTGTCCGGCAAGCGCGTTGTCGTTTCGACAGGCACGAAGAACCTGCAGGAACAACTCTTTTTCAAAGACCTCCCCTTCCTGCAGACGTTTTTCGAGGAACCTCTCGCGGTTTGTTACATGAAGGGACGCGCCAATTACCTGTGCCGCCAGAAAGTTTACGACGCCGAGCGCGAGCCGATCCTGAATGGAACGGAAGAGATCGGCGAATTTCGCATTATCCGCGAATGGGAGCCTACGACCGAAACAGGAGATCGCGTCGAGTTGACGGATTTGCCCGAATCCAGCGCAGTTTGGTCGAAGCTCGACGCGCGGAAAGAACTCTGCTCCGGCCAGATGTGCAAGCAGTTCGACCGATGCTTCCTGACGGCAATGCACCGGCGGGCGGCCGAGAGCGACATCATCATCGTCAATCACCACTTGTTCTTCGCCGATCTGGCGGTTCGAGATGACGCGTACGGGAGCGGCATCCTGCCCAATTACGCCGCCGTGCTTTTTGACGAAGCGCACGAGATCGAAGATGTCGCCGGCCAGTATTTCGGCATGAGCGTGAGCAATCTGCAATTTCAGGAACTGGCGAAAGACGCTGCCGGGATTGCGCGGCGAAAGCAGTTTGCAACCGGCGATCTGGATCGGGCGCTCATCTACTTAGGGGATCGCGCTGAGGAATTGTTCCGGCTCTTCCCGGGCGACGGCCGCCAAGGGTTCCGCGACCACGAAGGCTTTCTCGAACGCCACGGCGATTCCTATCGTGAATTGCTGATTGCGGTCGATCTCGTAACGGCCCAACTGGAACTCGCGCCGCGCGCTATTGAGGAAACCATTCCCCTCCTCCGGCGTGCGGCGCTGCTTCGGCAAGCCGTCGAGTTCTGGATGGAAGGGCGCGACCGCACTTTTGTGTATTGGATTGAGCGGCGCGGCCGCGGAACTTATCTGCAAGCGACGCCGATCGATGTTTCGCAGACGCTCACCGAGAGGTTGATCGATCGGGTTGATACCGTGATTCTGACGTCGGCCACGTTGACAGTCGACGGCGATTTTCATTTCACGCAAAGCCGGCTGGGATTGAACGATGCCCGGACGCTCAGCGTGGAAAGCTTGTTCGATTACGGAAATCAGGCGCTGCTTTACATTCCGCAGCACCTCCCCGAACCGCGATCGGCGGGTTTCACCGTCTTGGCGACTACGGAGATTGAAGCAATACTCGAAGCGTCGCGCGGGCGGGCGTTCGTGCTGTTCACCAGCTACAGCCAGATGCGGCAGGTTTACGAGCAACTCGCCGAACGGCTGCCGTTTCCGGCACTGCTGCAGGGAACGGCGCCCCGGAACGTGATCCTCGACCGGTTTCGCAACACGCCAAATTCGGTGTTGTTCGCGACATCAAGCTTCTGGCAGGGCGTCGATGTGCAGGGTGACCAGCTAAGCTGCGTGATTATCGACCGCCTGCCCTTCGCAGTGCCGAGCGATCCCGTAGTTGCCGCGCGCGTAGATGCAATTCGCGAAAACGGCGGAAACCCATTCTATGAGTATCAGGTTCCCCAAGCCGCGCTGGCGCTGAAACAGGGCTTCGGGCGCTTGATCCGAAGCCAGTCGGATCGCGGCGTACTGGTCCTGCTGGATAATAGAATTACTAAGCTGCGGTACGGGCAAGTCTTCTTCGATAGCCTCCCACCGTACCGCTTTACTACCGATTTACAGGACGTTAAAAACTTTTTCGATGTTTGAAGTTTTCGTGGAACATACATTCGCTGCCGGACACGCGCTGCGTAATTATCACGGCAAGTGCGAAAACGTGCACGGTCACAACTACCGTGTGCAGGTGCGTGTGGAAGGCCCGGATTTAAATGACGCAGGGCTGCTGGTAGATTTTGTCGAAGTCAAAAAGCTTTTGCGGCTAACGAGTGAGTACTTCGATCATCAGTTTATCAACGATCTCAAGCCGTTCGATCAATTAAATCCATCGGCCGAAAACCTGGCTAAGTACTTCTGTGACGAGATTCAAAAGGGGCTGAAAGGATCGAGAGTATCGTCCGTACGTGTATGGGAAACGGATACGTCGTGCGCGGTCTACCGGCCTTAGAACGGCGCCACCATTAACAACTGCGCGATCAGTAGAAACAAAGAAAGCACATAGCAGGCTAACCTTGATGGCGCAAACGATTCTCGTTCGAAACTGCTAACGGCCGAAGAATTTCGCGTTACGATCCGCGAAATCGGCCCATTTCTCCGGCAGATCGTCAAGCGCAAATATTGCCGAAACCGGGCATACTGGAACGCAAGCTCCGC
>JAICLJ010000050.1 GCA_025927575.1 Bryobacteraceae bacterium
TATACTGAGTTCAGGGCTTTCGATGAACCGCCGGACATTCCACGCGCTCGGGTTGAAGTTTCGCGTGGCCCGGCTGATTGCGAAAGGTCTGATCTCGCGCGATCATCCCGTGCTAGTGCACATGATTCCGACACGACGGTGCAATCTGTCTTGCCGGTATTGCAACGAATACGACACCACATCGCCGCCTGTTCCCGTGAAAGACTTGACACGGCGGGTAGATTTGCTCGCGAAACTTGGAACAAGCATCATCACGCAGAGTGGCGGGGAGCCTCTGCTTCATCCGGATCTGGAGGAAGTCATCGCTCAGGTTCGCGGCCACGGCATCGTCGCAGGCCTGATCACGAACGGATACCTGCTGACTGCGGATCGGATTAAGCGGCTCAACGAAGCGGGGCTCGACCACTTGCAGATGAGCATCGACAATGTGCTGCCGGATGACATTTCAAAGAAGAGTCTGAAGGTGCTCAACAAGAAGCTCGAGCTGTTGGCGGAGTATGCCGAGTTTGAAGTAAACGTGAATTCGGTGCTGGGCGCAGGCATCGCTAATCCGGAGGATGCGGCAGTGGTGGCGCGGCGCGCGGTCGAACTTGGTTTCATGGGCACCGTCGGGGTGATCCACGACGGGTATGGACAGCTTCGCGCTCTGGACGCCGTGCAGCGGAAAGTCTATGACGAAATCAGGAGCCTGGCCACGCATTCGTTTGGGCGTATCAACCGGTTGAACCCGTACCAACGAAACCTGGTAGAAGGCAAGCCGAACAACTGGTGGGTGTGCCGCGCCGGAGCCCGCTATCTATATGTCTGCGAGGACGGCCTCGTGCATTACTGCTCGCAGCAGAGGGGCGCGCCCGGCATTTCGCTTGAAGACTACACGGTCGCAAACATCCGGCGGGAGTACTGGACGCGGAAGACCTGCGCTCCGTATTGTACAATTTCCTGCGTGCATCAGGTGTCAATTATGGACCGCTGGCGCGATCCGCAGACGCTGGTGTACGATCCGGCGGCTCCGAGTGAAGCGACGGAACCCCCGCTGGTCCGCATACAAACCTAGGCCGCTCACCCCTGCGCCCCCCATAAACTCGTCCGTTCGTAAACCCGAGTGAGAAGTTTTCTGCCCGCTCACCCACTAGTTGAATAGCTAAGCCGTGTCGAGTTTAATGTACACACTTTCGTCCTTCGGCTCCGCAGGTACAGCCGTTGCCGCTAGCCCGGAGCCCGCCCTGACCCGGGTGTTGGTCGCGGGAGAGCAAATGCTTCTGTTGGAAGGGCTCGCAACCCTTTGCAACACGATTCCGGGGTGCTCCGTCGTCGCCCAGTCCCCGAGCGGCCAACAGGCGTTGTCCGATATCCAGCGGGTGGCGCCGGACATCGCGCTTCTCGATCTGGATCTGACCGATCTGCTGACCGTCGAGGTGATCCGCCAGGTCCGGGCCGGAGAATCGAAAACGCGGTGCGCGGTTTTATCCGCTCGCAAGGATCGGAAAACAGTGCTGGAAGTGCTGCGATCGGGGGCTTGCGGGTTCATTTTGAAGAGTTCGACGCGCCAGCAGTTGGCGGAGGCATTCCAGCATATCCTGCAAGGCGGCATTTATGTGTCGCCGACTATTGAAATGGCATCGCTTGTGGCCGAAACCTCCCCGGCCCGCCGGAATTCCGACCCGCTGGACACCCTAAGCAGCCGCGAATACCAGGTCTTCACGCTACTGGTCGACGGTGTCCGCGCTAAGGAAATTGCCGCCAGGCTGTCGCTTAGTCCGAAAACCGTGGATACTTATCGCTCCAGTTTGATGCGAAAGTTGGACATTTTCGATCTCGCCGGACTGGTGAAGTTCGCCATACAACGAAACCTGGTTTCGTGAGCGCGCCGTCAATCTTCCAATTCTGTCAGGCCCTGGCGGGCCGTCGAGCCTTTCGACGCAGCGCGCAAATATTGCACCGGCCAGCTCATTTGCACGCCCAATTCCTCGGCAGCGTGCAAGGGCCAATAGGGATCGCGCAGCATCGCGCGCGCTAAGAGCACCAAGTCGGCTTGGCCGGTCCGAATGATGTGATCGGACTGCTCCGGGCTGGTGATCATGCCCACCGCTCCCGTGGGAATGGACGCATCGCGCCGGATGCGCTCGGCGAAGGGCGTCTGGTACCCGAGTCCCACCGGAATCGACGCATGGGGAACGTTCCCACCTGAGGAGCAATCGATCAGATCGGCCCCAGCCCGTTTTGCAATCCGCGCGACCTCGACCGACTCCTCGACCGTCAGGCCGCCTTCCACCCAATCCGTCACGGAAAGCCTGACAAGCAGCGCCAGCTCCGGAATCCGCTCGCGAACGGCCGTCACGACCCGCTCCAACATACGAGCGCGGTTTCCCAGGGTCCCGCCGTATTCATCGGTGCGCTTGTTGCTGAGCGGTGAAAGAAACTCGTGCAGCAGGTAGCCGTGGGCGGCGTGGATCTCGATCACCTGAAAGCCGGCTTGGGCGGAACGGACAGCGGCATCGGTAAAGGCCTTCACGATGCGGTCAATACCGCCGTGGTCAAGTTCCTTCGGTTGGACATAATCACCGGAAAACGCAACGGGACTAGGCGCCCAAACATCGGTCCAGCCCCCTTGTTCCGGCAGGACAGCGGTGTGCCCTTCCCATGGTCTGTAGGTGCTGGCTTTGCGGCCTGCGTGCGCAAGCTGCATGCCGGGAACGGACCCTTGGGTTTTGATAAATCGCACGATTGGTGCAAGCGCCTCGGCGTGTTTGTCGTCCCAAATTCCGAGATCCTGCGGCGAGATGCGGCCTTCCGGCACGACCGCCGCCGCTTCCGTGAAGACCAAACCCGCTCCGCCAACCGCCCGGCTGCCGAGATGGACAAAGTGCCACTCGTTCGCCAAGCCGTCGTCGCACGAATACTGACACATCGGGGAAACCGCAACGCGGTTGGGAAGTGTGACGCCGCGCAGCGTCAATGGGTCAAAAAGGGACATAGGTAAAGTTGGGCTCAACGGCCCTGCCACGTTGGATGCGACGTGGCGGCCTGGAGCCGCAGGTCTGGCGCGGAACCGGGATAAAAAGAGCGGAGGACATCGATTCGATCACCGGATCAATGTCCCCCGCTTTCAGGGGGTTGGGGGATGACTACTGATTCTGAGGGGCTGCGCCTTCGGCGCCGGTGCTGCTTCCACGATGCTGGTTGCGCTCGCGGCCGTGCTCACGCATCTGCTTCTGCATGTCAGCGTATTTCTGCTTCTGATCGTCGTTCAGCAGGGCCGTAATCTTCGTATTGCTGTCCTGCATCACCGATCTGATCTTTTCTCTGCGGTCCTGCTGCGAAAGCGATGTGTCCTGACGAATGCTTTGCATCTGCTGCCGGCGGTCGGTCAGGATGGGCAGCAACTGGGTCTTCTGATCGTCGGTGAGATTGAGCCTTTTGCTGAGTCTCTCGACCTGTTTCTTCGGATCGGGCTGACGTCTCTGATGAGTCTCGTTGCCTTGAGCCGCGTCTTGCGCAGCGAGCGGGGCGACGGCGACGCCGATCCCCAATACCGCGCTTATTGCCAATGATAGAAATTTGTTACGTAGCATCATTGATTCCTTCCTTCCTTCTCATCCCCTGCTTCTAAAGACGGATTCCGCGATGCGCGGTTCGGGCAAAGGGGGTCAAGGTTTGTAAAGCAGGACCAGGGAATCGCCTCGGGTGCCGGTGGGAAGACGGCTCCTGTTCCACGATTACCGGAGAGCGTTCAGGCTCGGGAGGTTTGTGACGTTCCACCCGCCGCCGATGGCTTTGATGAGCAGTACACTCGCGTCCATGCGGCGTCGAAGGATATCGACGTCGTTTCGCTCGTTGGTGAGCGCCGCTGTTTGAGCGGTGATCACCTGTAGATAGGTATCGACACCGCCTTTGTAACGGTTGTTGAACAGTTGTAGCGTTTCCTGGGCTGAGGAAGTGGCGTCCCTCTGTTGCTGCGCTTCGTGTTCGAGGATACGGAGCGCAGCGAGATTGTCTTCCACCTGCTGAAAAGCCGTAAGCGTGGACTGCCGGTAGCTGGCCACGTTGGCATCATAATTGGCTATGGTTTCTTCGGATGCGGCGCGGCGGCGGCCCGCATCGAAAAGCGTTTGCAGCATGGAAGGACCGACTGCCCAGAAACGGCTGGGCCAGTCGAACCAATTCAAAAGCGAACTGCCTTCGAACCCGCCGGTTGCGCTGATCACAACGCTTGGATAGAACGCGGCCTGCGCGATGCCGATCTGTTCGTTAGCCTCCGCCATGCGGCGCTCGGAGGAGGCGATATCGGGGCGGCGCTCAAGCAACTGCGATGGTATGCCAACCGGAATCGTGGGCGGCTCGATTTTCAGCGGCTGGGGAGTCAAACTAAACGCCGCCGGCGGTTTTCCGACCAAAATTGCGATGGCGTGCTCAAACTGCGCGCGCTGCACGCCCACGTCAGTTGCCTGCACGCGTGTGGAGTTGAGCTGCGTCTGCGCCTGGGCCACATCGGATTTGGGCGCCACGCCTCCCTGAAAGCGATTTGTTGTCAGCTGCAGAGCTCGGGTGTAAGCGTCGACCGTATCGTTAAGCAATCTCTGTTGAGCGTCGGCGCTGCGAAGTTCGAAATAATCCATCGCAAGCTCGGCATGCAGGCTGAGGCTGGCCGTAGCCAGATCGGCATCCGTCGCTTGTGCTTCTTCTTTTGCGGCGGTCACGCTCCTGCGTATGCGGCTCCAAAGATCGACTTCATAGGACAGATCGAACGGAAGCACAAAATCACCGGTGCTGGCGGTTGTGGCGGCAGCGGGGAAATTAGGACGGTGCGCCGAATCGCGGAGCGCCGCTATGCCGGGAGCTGTCGAGATGGTCGGAAATTCCGACGCTCGATTGAAGCGAATGGCCGCGCGGGCTTCCCGAAACCGTGCTGCGTAGATTTTCAGCGTCTGATTAGAGAAATCGATCTGTTCTTCGAGCGCGTTCAGTTGGGGATCGCCGAAGATCTCCCACCACTTCGCGCGAAGCGTGGCATCACCCGGGTGAGCGTGCTTCCACTCCTTCGTTTCTTTGAAGCTGTCCGGAGGCGCCTCTTTATATGCCGGTGTGGAAGGAACCGGCGGCTTTGCGTACTTCGGCCCCACCGTGCAGCTTGCGAGCACCAAGCCACAAGCCGCCAGCAAGCCGAACTTCAGCGGCTTCATTCCTGTCCGCCTTCTGAGCCTTCGCGCGCCACCCGGACCTCCGTTCCGGATACCAGCGAGTCTGCGGGATTCACAATCAATTGCTCGCCGGCGTGCAGGCCGGAAACCACCTCGACAGTTGCGCCATAGTCTCGCCCGATCTTGATCGGGATCAGTTCGGCATGGCTGTTTCGAACCACAGCCACCTGCAGTCCCTCCGAACGGAAAATGAGGGTATTCGATGGAATCGTGAACGCACGAACCTGGGACGGCAGCTTCAGATGCACGAAAGCATAAGAACCCGGCAAAAGCTCGCCCGTGGGATTATTCACGTCGACTTCCGTCAGCAACGTGCGGGAAGTCGGGTCGATGGAATTCGACGTTCTCACGAGCCTGCCCCGAAACGTGCGGCCGGGAAATTCGTTCAAGGTCAGATCGGCCGGGGAACCGATGCGAGCCGCTCGCGAATAGGCTTCCGGGACAGCCACATAAACGCGGAGCTTATTCAGCGCCGCAATGTGAAACAACTGGCTGCCGGGCGAGCCGGCCCCCGCGTTGATCAGCGAACCGGTATCGACATTGCGGGCTGTGATGACGCCGCTAAAGGGAGCATAAACCTTCTGAAAGGACTGGGTTTGCTCTAACCGCCGGACATTCGCCTCCGACCCATCGACCGCCGCCTTCTTGGCGTTCAGATCGCCGACTTTCTCATCCGTTTCCTGTTTTGAAACCGATTCCGTTTTCAGAAGAAATTCCCATCGGGCGGCAGTGCTCTTCGCCAGCGTGTAGTTCGCCTCGGCCGTGGCCAGGTCGGCGCGAGCCTGTTGCAGTTGCTGATCAATTTCGGGAGTTTCGATTGTCGCGAGGAGTTGGCCGGCTTTGACACGGGCTCCGATATCGACATACCACGCTTTGATATAGCCGTTGGTGCGGGCATAAATGGGGGTGTCGGTGAACGCTTGTGTATTGCCCGGCAAGGTAATTTCCTGTGCCGGCGCGCCCATTTGCGGAGAGATCACGTTGACGGCAGGAATCGCCATTTCTCTGGTATCGCGAGCTAGCGTCTTCGCCGCTGCAGTGCGGGTTCGAATTCCTGAGTAAATGAAGAATCCGACGATAAAAGCGATTACGACAACCGGAACAACGACAATGGGGCGGAGGCGCCGCGGAGGTTCGGTGCCGCCCGAAGCGGGTTGGTTGTTTACGACCTGCGGTTTCTCATCGACTGGCATTGCATAGCTCCGTTACGTGCGAGAGGTTAGACATGAGCTGGCTCGCGATCCCTCCGGGCGCTTTGCTGGGCGCCTCCGCGCGGCCGGTGACTGTGTAGAAGGCTAAAGACAGCCGGCACAAAGAAGAGTGTCGCCACAGTAGCGAATAGCAGGCCGCCGATTACAGCGCGTCCGAGCGGCGCGTTCTGTTCACCGCCCTCGCCAAGGCCGATCGCCATCGGAATCATGCCGATGATCATGGCCAACGCCGTCATCAGAACCGGGCGGAAGCGTGTAAAACCAGCCTCAATGGCTGCTGCAACCGGGTCGCCATGCTCAGCAAGCTGCCTGGTTGCAAAATCCACAACCAGAATACTGTTTGCGGTTCCAACGCCCATACACATTATGGCTCCCATGAGCGCCGGGACGCTCAAGGTTGTGTGGCTGAAGAAGAACAGCAGCACGATTCCGGCAAGCGCCGCCGGCAGCGCCGTGATGATGATAAACGGATCGAGCCACGATTGAAAATTAACGACGATCAGCAGATATACCAGCACGACTGAAAACGCGAGTCCGGCAAGCAGGCCGAGATACGACGTGCGCATTGTCTCGAGTTGCCCGCGAATGTTAACCACGGTTCCGCGCGGCAAATAGTTGCGGTTCGCATCGACGATTCGCGTGATATCGCGGCCGACGCCGCCGAGATCGCGATCCTGCACGGCGCCATAGATATCCACCACGCGATGAATGTTGTAGTGGTTGATCACCGCCATGTTGTTCGACCTTGTGATCTTTGCCACGTTGGCCAGAATCTCCGGGCGGACCATCGTGGAACTGGTAATGGGTATGTTCTGCAGATCCTGCAGCGAATCAATGTCATACTGCGGCGCCTGTGTCACGAGGCTGTAGTTGACGCCATTCTGCCAGTTCAGGAAGAAAGTGGGCGTGGTTTGGAAGCTGCCGCTGAGAGCCACCAGGACGCTGCTGGCGATATCGCGCGGAGTGAATCCGGCTTGGGCGGCCTTGGTGCGGTCCAGATCGATATGGAATTTGGGGTAGTCGAACCGCTGCTGAATGCGGAGGTCGACAATGCCCGGCACTTGCCGGAGTTGTTTCAGCATCCGATCCGCTAACTGGCGGTTCGCCTGCACATCTTTGCCGTCAAATTGAATATCCACCGGGGCGGGCAGGCCGAAGTTAAGGATCTGCGTCGTCATGTCCGCCGGCAGGAAATAGAAAGCCACACCGGGAAACTCACCGGGCAATTGCTTGCGAAGCAGACGGACATAATCGGCTGTCGGCCGGTGGTCGGGCTTCAGTGAGACCATGATGTCCGCGTCGCCCGCGCCGATCAAACCGGATCTGCTGTAGGTCGTATTGATGGTGCTATAGGGCAAGCCAATATTGTCGAGAATGTTGTCCAGTTCCTCGCTCGGGATGTTTTGGCGGATGGCTTTCTCAACGATGTCGCAAAGCCGCGCCGTCTCCTCAATGCGCGTGCCCGTCTTTGCGCGCAAATGCAGAATGAATTCGCCGCTATCCGTGTCGGGGAAAAAATCCCGGCCAAGCCAGGGCGTCAGGAGAAACACGCAAAGACACAGTCCCAGAAACACCGGTATGAATACAAAACGGCGGTACACGAAGCTCGTCAGGATGAGCCGGTATGAGGCGCGCGTCCGCTCGAAACCGCGCTCAAACGCTCGCTGAAACAACACTAAGGGATTGCGGGAGCGGACCGGCCCATGGCGCTTTACTCTCAGCAGGTACATTGCCAGCGTAGGGACCAGCGTCCGGGAAAGTACGTAGGAAGCGAGCATCGCGAAAACGACTGCTTCGGCGAGAGGCACAAAAAGAAATCGCGCTACGCCGCTCAGGAAGAACATGGGCAGGAAGACGACACAAATTGACAAAGTTGAGACCAGGGCCGGAACGGCAATTTGGGCGGCGCCTTCGAGAATGCCGGCGTGCAGGTTGTAGCCCTCCTCGAGATAGCGCTCAATATTTTCGATCGTCACCGTGGCGTCGTCCACCAGAATCCCGACAGCCAGCGCCAGCCCACCGAGAGTCATGATGTTAATGGTTTCGTGAAGAAAGCTGAGCACGATCACGGACGTCAGGATCGATAACGGAATGGAGACTGCGATGATCAGCGTACTCCGCCAACTGCCTAGAAATATCAGAATCATCAGCCCTGTCAGACATGCGGCGATGATCGCTTCGCGGATGACGCCATCAACGGCGGCACGCACGAAAATCGACTGATCGCCGACAGGCTGGATCTTCAGCTCCGGCGGCAGCGTGGCCTCCACGCGAGGCAGAAGGTCCTTAATGCCTTGCACTACGTCCAACGTCGATGAGTTTCCGGCTTTCAGAACCGTGACAAGAGTGCCGCGCCGTCCATCTTTGCGTACGATATTGGTCTGTGGCGCGAAACCGTCGGCTACGGTGGCCACGTCGCGCAAATAGATGGGCGTGTTGTTTACGACCTTGATCGGCAGATTGTTCAACTCGGCAACTGTGCGCGGGGCCGCGTTCATGTCAACGTCATATTCGAACTGACCAATCTTGGCCGTGCCGGACGGCAGCACCAGATTCTGATCGCCTATGGCGGTCACGACGTCGGTGGCCGAGAGCCCCTTAGATTGAAGCAGGCCGGGGTTCAAGCTCACCATGACCTGGCGTTGTTTGCCGCCGTAGGGGTACGGTATGGCGGCGCCGGGAACCGTCACTAGCTGGGTTCTCAGAAAGTTGAGCGCGACGTCGTTAAGCTGCGCCTCCGTCATGTTCTTGCCGGAAAGCGCAAGCTGCAAAATCGGCACAGTGGAGGCGTTGTACGTGATGATCAGCGGCGACTGAATACCCTGTGGCAGTTGCCGCAGAATGGTTTGAGATGCCGACGTAAGCTGTGCGGTCGCCTTATCGATGCTTGCGCCCGGTTGGAAAAAGATTTTGACGATTGTCTCGCCATTGATCGTCATTGACTCGATGTGCTGGACGTTGTCCACGAGCGTTGTTAATACCCGCTCGTAAACGGTTGTGACACGACCTTCCATCTCCTCCGGATTTAGGCCGGTGTACTTCCAGGAGACGGCGATCACGGGAATATCGATGTTGGGGAAGATGTCGGTCGGCGTCCGCAGAATGACGATCGGGCTAATGATGAGGATCAATAAAGCTAAGACAATAAAGGTATAAGGCCGATTTAGGGCGACGCGGACTATCCACATAAAGTGAGCTGCTCCCGAGAGGTACTCAGGAGCCTACGTCAGTTTCGATCCATTTCGACACGCGTAAGTTTCGAAAAATGCGGTAAGGTTGCGAATATGAAGCTCGTAAATAGCGGTGCTGCTCCGGAGTTACGGGGACCTGGGCGCCCGCGAGATGAGGAAGCCCGGCGCCGGATACTCGATGCCGCCATAGAACTGCTTGAGGAAGTGGGGTTTAGCAGCGCGACGGTGGATGCGATTGCCGAGCGGGCTGCCGCCAGCAAGGCGACCGTTTACCGATGGTGGCCGAACAAGGCATCCGTACTGACAGAGGCATTTCGGGAAACCTGGGCGCCAAACCTCGCATTTCCGGAAACTGGTTCGCTACGCCAGGATATCTCTGAACAATTGCGGAACTTCTCGGCATTTCTGATAACACGTAAGGGGCGTCTGCTGGCCGCGCTAGTGGCAGGAGCCCAGCAAGACGAAGAAATAGCCACCGCCCTTCGGGAGATATGGATCGTGCCGCTTCGCACGGCCAGCGGAAAAGTTCTGGGGCGGTACCGCGCGAGCGGTGAATTGGCGGTGGATGTGGACGTCGTGCAGGACTTGATCTACGCTCCGTTCTATTATCAATTGCTCACGGGATATAAGCCGATCACGGCCGCTTACGCCGATGCCATTGCGGATGCGGTGCTGGCGGGGGTAATGCGACGGAAGCCTTAGGGACAATGTTGTTCACCGCTTCCAGTCACCGGATTCCCGAAATCGGACAGCTAGCCGGTTCGTAGCTGCGAATTGTGCGCGTTTTGCGTGGCTTTCTACGTGCTTGAACTCGAAGTACGTCATGCTAGGTTATTTCCACTTTCGTTACGCTCTGAGGACGCTGCGCAAAAGCCCGGGCTTCACCGCGGCCGCAGTGCTGTCGCTCGCTCTCGGAATCGCGGCCAATACTGCCATTTTCAGCCTGGTAAACGGCCTGCTATTTCATCCGGCAGCGGTCGATCATCCGGAGCAGGTGGTGGTTCCACGGGTGAAGTACACCAAGCTCAATATGAAGAGCATTGTGCTATCGCTGCCCGATTTCGCGAACATACGTGACAGCCGGGATGTCTTCGAGACGGCCGCCGCCGCCACGACGCAGTCATTCAATTACACCGGCGGCGATGTTCCGGAGCGGCTCGTCGGGGCGACCGTCACGTGGCAATGGTTCGATGTCTTCAAGGCCGCGCCTTTACTCGGCAGAGATTTTCGAAAAGACGACGACCAGCCCGGCGCCAACCGCATCGTGATGTTGAGCTACCGTGTGTGGCAGCGGCTTTTCGGGGGCGACCGATCGATTGTGGGGAGGGCCGTCGAGCTAAACAACACGCCATACCGCGTTGCGGGAGTGATGCCCCCGGATTTCCAATGGCCCACGGAAGCTGATATCTGGCTGCCGCTCGGATTGCCGGCCTCTAGCTATGCTGTGCAGAATCGCTACAACGAAAGCTATTTTGTAATCGCTCGCACCCGGCCCGGCGTGACCTTCGAGCGCGCTTCGAATTTCATGCGCATTCTTACCCAGCGGGATATCGATCAGGATCCGCAAGGTGCGTTTGGCAAAGCGGCTCAATGGGGCATGTTCATTGTTCCGCTGACCGAGTTTGCCGCCGGCGATCTGAAGAAGCCCATCTTCATCCTTTGGGGGGCGGTCGGTTTCGTGCTGCTGATCGCATGCTCGAATATTGCCGGGCTGCTGCTTGTACGGGGTACGGGGCGTGCGCGTGATCTCGCGATCCGAACCGCGTTGGGGGCGCGGCTCGGCGATCTCATCCGCTATGCGTTCGCCGAGAGCTTTGTTCTTGGCGCCGCTGGAACGCTAATAGGATTGCTCGGCGCCGCCGGTGTTCTGAGGGGGCTTATCGCCCTCGCGCCGGCTGAGCTCTCGTCCGGCCTAACGATTTATATCGATGCTTACGTTGTTTGGTTTACCGTGGGTCTCGGCCTACTATCCGTACTGCTGTTCGGTTTGGCGCCCGCTTGGCATATCGCTACGCTCGGCAGCAGCTACGATCAACTGAAACAAGGAGGCCGCTCCGATACAGAAGGGCGAAGCCGCCACAAACTGCGCGCGGCACTCGTCATGAGCCAGGTGGCGCTGGCGTTAGTGCTTCTCGCAGGCGCTGGTCTTTTCGCTAAGAGTCTTGCGAAAATGCGCGAGGTGAAAACCGGGTTCCAGGCACAAGGCGTTATGGCGGCTTCCGTCTCGTTACCTGCGTCCCGTTACAAGGATGATGCGAACCAAATTTCGTTCTTCCGCTCCGCGATCAACAGCCTCTCGCAAACTCCCGGCGTACTGGCGGCCGGCGCGGTGGATGTGCTTCCGTTCAGTGGCGGGGATAATTCGGCCTCCTTTGCAATCGAAGGCCGTGCGCAGAATCCCGACGAACCTGGCCCCCACGGTGATATTCGTGTTGCCAGTCCTGGTTATTTTGCCGCGATGCGCATACCCCTGCGCCTCGGCCGGCTGTTTACAGACGCCGATCGAGCCGGAACGCGGCCCGTCGCATTGATCGATGAGAACCTGGCCCGCCAGTACTGGCCGGATCGCGATCCGGTCGGGCAGCGAATCCGTAACAACGCGAACTCGCCCTGGGCCACTATTGTGGGCGTCGTGGGACACGTGAAGAATTCACATCTGGTCGGCGATTCGGGTAAAGGTGTTTACTATTACGCGATGCTGCAGAAGCCGCGGGCGAGCGCCTATTTCACCGTTCGGAGCCAGGGCGATCCGCAGCGGTTGACTGGAGCGATACGGGGGGCGGTCCGCGATGCCGATGCAAATCAAGCGGTATTCGATATGAAATCGATGGACCGGCGACTTGCTAACGCCGTCGGTCCGCAACGATTCGCTGTCGTTCTTCTGTCCGTGTTCGCCGCGGTTTCTCTGCTGATGGCTGCGCTCGGCCTTTATGGGGTAATCAGCTATGGCGTAACGCAGCGCACGCGTGAGATCGGTATCCGCGCGGCGTTGGGCGCCGACCGAAAGCAAATTCTTGCGATGATTATCGGTCAAGGAATGCGGATGGTTGCCGTGGGCGCCGCCGGTGGTTTAGTGCTCGTTCTCCTTCTGGGCCAGGTGGTTGCCGCGCAGCTCTTTGAGGTGAAGAGCTTCGATCCGGGAACTTTCATCCTCACGGCTCTCTTACTCGCCGCGGCAGCTTTTCTGGCTACCTACATTCCCGCGTGGCGCGCCACACGCGTGGACCCCACCCAAGCGCTACGGCACGAATAGGAGATGGCCGCCTATCCATTTCGCTTTGTTGATGTTCCCAAGAGTTGAAGGAATTTCCGAGCAACGCCTCGAAAGAACGGACCGCCGGAAATTCCGGCGATGAGCAACGCGCCGAACAGGCCCAGTGCTTCGAAACTTTCGCGCCCCTGGCGCTCCCAGTACACGTCCTTCAGGTTCAGCCATAACGCGAACTCGTCTAACGTCAACGCCGCCGCCACTCCATACAGCATAGACATCAGCCGCCCCATCCATCGTTGGGAACCGGAACTCCCGGTCCCGATCTTGATAAGCCATCCATAGCCGACCAGCAGCAGGAGCAAAATGCCCCAGACAAGGTGATGAATGTGGCGGCCTCGCATCGACACATCGTGAAATGGCCCGATGTCGTTATGAATGGCAATTGTGATGCCGCGCACGACCAGCACCGCGATAAAGAATCCGACCGCCGCGAGAAACAAACGTTCCCGCCGTGATTCCGCGAGTTGCTGTTTATAGATTCTACGCAGACTGCCACGGGAGACTACGAGGGCCAACAGGCCCAGAATGCCCCCGATTACGAGCGGCAAAATCCAGAAGCTTAAGTGCGTCCACGGCATTCTGCCATCGTAACGGCTTGCCTGCCGTCTGTGGCAAGCCGTCCAGGAGACGGATGCTTGCGGAACGGCGCCATCGACGCCGCCCGTTTTTGTCTGTCGCCTGCCATGTCATGATCAAAGCGGAATGACTCGCCGCCGCTTTGCGCAGGCACTTGCAGGATTGAGTTTGTTGACCGCTCCTGATCCCGCAGCGTCAGCCACAAAAGGCAAGATCTACTTCGTGCAGAACTATCTATTAAAAGACGGAATGGAATTGGCGCGGTGGCATAGGTTTACGGAGCAGAGCGCTGTTGTGCCTGAATTGAGGACGCTGCGAGCCATTTACCTGGAAGCTGTGATTGCGCCTCACATGCCGCAGGCAATGACAATCACGGAGTTCGGATCGCTCGATCACTGCCAATCAGTTCAGCGCGCGTTTGCGAGTTCCGCTGGCGCGGAGCCGCCGTACGCGTCATATTCGGAGCGCCTGCTCGCCTCCACAGACTTCAATCCGGGGTTTTCCACGAATGGGAACGGATCGGCTCGCATTTTCGAGTACAGGATGTATCACTCACCTGCATACCGGCAGTTGCAGGCTTTGAATGAGCGCTTCGCCGGCTCTGAGATCGCAATATTTCATCGGACCGGAGTAAATCCGATTCTTTATACCAACGCGTTGAATGGGGATGCGCTTCCGAATTTGACCTATCTGACGCCGTTTGAAAATATGAGCGCGCGGGAAAAGGCATGGGCGACCTTTACCACCGATCCGGAGTGGCTGAAGCTGCGCGTCGAATCAGTGGAGAAGTATGGACACATTTCGAGCGTGACGCATATCAGCTTGTGGAAGCCGGCCGCTTATTCGCCGGTGAAGTAATCGAAGATGAGGTTTGCCTGATTGATCGCACTGGTTTTTACATTGCTGCTGTTTGCGGCAGATCCGCGGCAGGCTGTGCCGCTGCTTCAGCGCGGCCTGGTCGAGCTTCAGCAGGGGAAACTGACCGAGGCGAAAACGACGCTGGAAGAGGCGGGCAAGCTCGATCCAGTTAATCCTTACGTGTGGACGTCCCTGGCCGAGACTTACCGGCGATTGGAGCAACCGAAGCAAGCGCAAGACGCTGCGCGCAAGGCCGACGACGCTGGTAAGGGCAACCCCGTTGTCGCGCACGCGCTTGCGATGTTCTATTCGAAAACGGGCGAGTTCAGCCGCGCCGCGCAACTCGAAGAGCAGTTTGCCGCAAGTTCCGGCGCGGATGCCGGGGCGCTAAGCAGAGCGGCGGCCCTTTACCTGAATGCCGGCGACGCCGCGAAGGCGTTGCCCCTCGCGCGGGAAGCGGCTCATGCACATCCCTCTGCCGCGGCGGAAGATACGCTAGGCCGCGCGTTGATCGCCGCGGGCCAACCCGATGAAGGGAGAAAGCATCTGGCCGAAGCGTGGAAGCAAGAGAAGTCGAATGCTGAAATCGCCTTCGATTATGTTCAACTGCTGCTCCACGACCAGAACTTCACGGAGGCAGCGATTGTGCTTGAGCAGGCGCTGCAATCGAATGCGAAAAATGCCCAGCTCACGCTTGCTCTCGGGGTGGCGCGTTACGGGCAGCGCCGCTTCGAAGAGGCCATCGTTGCCTTTCTCGATACAATTGCGATCGATCCCCGAATCGAGCAGCCATATGTGTTTCTTGGCCGCATGCTGGATCAGGCGGGCCCGCATCTGGCGGCTGTTAAAAAAGCGGACGAAGCGTGGGCGGCTGCGAATCCGAAGAATGCCGGGGCGCAGCTTCAACTGGCGAAGACACTCCTGGCGTCGGGCGGTGGACAGGACCAGGCGGAATCGCTGCTGCGGCGCGCCATTGCCCTAGGTCCGCAGAACTGGGAATCGCATTATCAGTTGGGATTGTTGCTTTCCAAAAAGCATATGTATCGTGAAGCCGCGGAGGAACTCACCAGCAGTATCAAACTGAATCCGAAAGATCCGCTGCCGCACTATCACCTGGCGCGGGTTTACGACAGGCTGGGCCTACCCGATCGCGCCAAGGAAGAACGGGAAATCCACCAGCGTTTGACGAATCCAACCGGGAGCGGAATGTCGAACGCAACACCCCAATGACCGCGCCTAGGTTCTGGCGCATTTTCGTTTCCAATCGAACAGCACGACTCCGGCGGCAACCGAGACGTTTAGAGAGGAAACGGCGCCGGCCATCGGAATGTTGATGAGAAAATCGCAATGCTTCTTCACGTTGTCGTGTAAACCTCTGCCTTCGCTTCCGAGGACGATGGCGGCAGGCTCCGTGTACTCCACGCGATCGTAGGGCTCAGTGCCGCGTTCGTCCAGCCCGTAAATCCAGAACTGGCGCTGCTTCAGTTGCTCGAGCAGGCGCGTGACATTCGTGACGCGGGCAACGGGCATGTATTCGAGGGCCCCCGCGGAAACGCGAGCAACCGTCTCGGACAGCGGCGCCGAGCGCCTTTCGGGAACGATGATGCCGTTCACGCCCGCCGCATGCGCGGTCCGGATAATGGCGCCGAGATTATGCGGGTCTTCGACGCCATCCAGGATGACCAGGAGCCGGGCATCCGCCAAAATGTCTTCGAGCTCGGCATATTGGTGAGCCGCGCCGAACGCGATGACACCCTGATGCGGGGCTCCCTTCGCGGCTCGATCAAGCGCTTCACGAGATTCGAACCTCACCAGGATCGACTGGTCCCGGCACAGGGTCAGGATTTCCTGAATGCGCGGGCCGGCGGAACCCTTCGCGATCAGCACCTTAGCGAAGGCCCGGCGAGCGCGAAGAGCCTCGCGAACGGGGTGAATACCGAGCGTGAGACCCATGCCACTCTTGATGGTAGCGGCTCATGAACCTGCCGCGGAGGTGAAGCGCGCTTCGAGCGGTAACGAGAATTGCTTCGGTCGAAAGAAAAGCATGAGCCTTCTATGTTGCCGAGCCGATGTCTGATAGCTAATTACCTTTCTTTGCCAACCTTGAAATGGGGTCCGTCCGTCCCCCGCATCGCAGGCCTCCGAAAGGGGGTCCGTCCCCGCTTTAGGGTGACGTGGTAATCAGTCATCATGGACGATTTCCCTCGATTTGATCTCACCAGCCAGATTGCTCTGGTTACGGGCGCCGCGCGCGGGCTCGGGCGAGCGATCTCTCTTGCCCTGGCGCACGCGGGCGCGGATGTCGCGCTGGGGTTGCGCGACGCAAGCCGCGACGGAGGTCTGGTTCAGGAGATCGAAGCGCTGGGCCGCAGGGCGTTGCCCTTGCAAATGGATATGGCGCGCACCGGGCAGATCGCACAGGCGGTAAGCGACGCAGTCGCCCGGTTCGGCCGTCTGGATATCCTCGTCAACAATGCCGGCATCGCGCCGGACAACCTCGCCGAGAAAGTGCGCGAAGAGGACTTCGACTTAACGGTGGCGATCAATCTCAAGGGAACGTTCTTTGCAAGTCAAGCGGCCGCCCGTGTCATGATCGCCCAGAAAAGCGGCTGTATCGTCAACATGAGTTCACAGGCGGGTTTCGCCGCTCTTCCCACCGAATCGGTCTATTGCATGACGAAAGCAGGCATTGCTCACCTGACAAAATGTCTCGCTGTGGAATGGGGTTGCCACAATATCCGCGTCAACGCCGTGGCGCCTACGTTTATCCACACGCCTGGCACGGTGGCGGCGCTATCCGATCCCGAGTTCCGGGCCGACGTGACAGAACGCATCGCAGCCCTCCATCGCATCGGTGAACCGATGGAAGTGGCTGGCGCCGTCGTGTTCCTGGCTTCGCCCGCGGCATCGCTCATTACCGGGCACACCATGCTGATCGATGGCGGCTGGACAGCGCGTTAAGGCCAACCGGGATAGCGCAACCCCCTTATAGCAATCGCCGCCACTTATGATGAGTGTTGAATATGCCAGAACGCACCACCCGGCAGAGCCCTTCCGGACCCATCACGCTTGCCGTCGATATCGGCGGCTCCGGCATCAAAATGATGCTCCTAGACTCAAAGGGCAAGCCGCTCACCGATCGTCTTCGAGAGCCGACACCAGCGCCTGCCACGTCCGCCGCAATGCTCGATGTAATGATGGCGATGACCCGGAATTTGCCGGATTTCGACCGCGTTTCCGTCGGGTTTCCGGGCGTCGTCAAACGGGGCCATACGTTGACCGCGCACAACCTCGATTCGGACTGGATAGGGTTCGCGCTCCAAGACGTCCTTCAGACCAAATGGAAAAAGCCGGTACGTGTGTGCAACGATGCGGCTGTTCAAGGCTTCGGCGCGATTCAGAAGAGCGGCGTTGAACTGATCCTGACGTTCGGCACCGGCTTAGGATCGGCGCTATTCACCGAGGGCCACCTTTGCCCCGGCCTGGAGCTAGCGCACCATCCCTGGCGCAAGGGCAAGACCTACGAGGATTATCTCGGACACGAGGCGCTGGAGAAGCACGGTAACAAGCGTTGGAACCGGCTGGTAAAGAAGGCAATAGAGCAGACCAGCAGACTCTTTAATTGGGACTACCTTTATATTGGCGGCGGCAATGCCGAGCACATCGATTTCAAGCTACCGGAAACGATCAAAATTGTATCGAACGAAGATGGTTTGCTCGGCGGCGTCGCGCTGTGGGATCACGACTTTTGATCGCGATCTCACAGCGATAACGTTCGGGCTGTGGTCTTTACTTAATCAGGAAAGGCCAATGCTGGACAACGTGGAAGTGATACCGATAGATCAGTAAGGCAACCACTCCGGCACCGCCCAGTATCAACAGGCCGATACCTAACCAAACCTTGCCCCAGGGGAACGTCTTGCCTTCACGCTTCAACACCAGCAAATAGCTCACGAAGACGCCGATGAAAAACAGCATGCACATCGGCACCGCAAACAACATCAGGTTGAATACGTCGGGCGTCGGCGTCACAATCGAAGCCAGAACCACAATGGCGAGAACCGCATAGCGCGAGTTCTTCATGAGAAATCGCGGTGATGCGATGTGAAGCAGGGTTAAGAAGAAGATCAGGACCGGCAGTTCAAAAACGACCGCGATGCCGAGAATAACGTTCATGAATAGGTCGAAGTATTCATTGATCGATACCATCGGAGCGACGTTGATGTCTCGACCGATTCCCAATAAGAATTCGAGGCCGTAGCGGAAAGCCACAAAATACGCGAACAATCCGCCGGTAATGAACAAGCCCGCGGTGCACAGAATGAATGGCACGGCGTAGCGCCGCTCACGCTTGTAAAGTCCGGGGGAAATAAAGGCCCAAACCTGGTAAAGCACCCACGGTGAGGCGACGAAGAGCGAGACCAGCAAAGGCATCTTCACCCAAATGATGGAAAACTGCTCCATCGGGCTGATGGCGACCAGTTGCGGGTTGTAGTGGAGGTGTTTCAGCGCAATGATGGCCGGCTCGGAAACGATTCGCCAGAGCGGATCGGCAACCAACAAGCAGACCACGAAGGCGACGCCCACGCCCACCAGAGCTTTCAGAATTCGGCCGCGCAGCTCCTCCAGATGCTCCATGAAGGACATGCGCAGCATGCCGCCTTCTTCCTCGTCATCCTCTTCCTCGTCATCTGGTGTGCTGGGTGGAGGGGGAGGGGGCGGCGGTTGGGAAGACTTCGTGACCGCGCTCGGAGTTTCCGGCCGGACGTCAATTGTTTGCTGATGGCCGGCGAGGCCGGGAGCCTCGACGCTCTGTTGCACGAGGCTCTGCTCGGGCTGCGAACTCCCGTGATTCTCGGGAGTAGCGGCCGCCGGGGATTCATAGGGTTCGCCGTGATAAGGGTCGTCTTCCGACGGCTCGTAGCGTTCGTACCAGTACGCCTCCTCGTCCACCGCGCCGCCGTCGTCGGAATTCACCGTCGATGTCGGGGCGGGAGGCGACGTATCGGGCTGGCCACCTTCAGGAGGCACAGATTCGCTGTCGGGAGCTTGCCGCTCCTTCGTGTCATCTAGCATTCGGATTTCACAACTTACTACGCGGGATGCGTCTCCTCCTCAGAAACGCTGCTCGATTCCTTTGGCGAATTGGCGGATCGTGCGACTGTTCCGGGCACATGAGGCGCGGAAGCAGTTTCTTCCCGGCTGGCCGAAGCGTCCTGTGGTGCGGTGGCGCTGGCAGTGGTTGGTTGTGAGGCGCTGGTTTCCGTCGAACCGGATTCAAGCTCCGGCTCATAGGGATGATAGTCGTTGTCGTACGAATAGCTGGATGTGTAATCCGGGGCTGTATACGGGCTCAAACTCTCTTTCAACGACTGGTTTTCTTTCTCCAAATCGCTCAAATGAGACTCAAACGTCGCTTTTAGCTCGTTCGAGGCACGGCGGAATTCTGTGATTGCTTTTCCCAACGTTCTTCCCAGCTCGGGTAGCTTTTTCGGGCCAAACAGGAGAAGAGCTATCACAAAGATCGCGATCATTTCTGGTACACCGATCGGACCCATGGAGTCTCCTTTGATTCAACTGACGCTTTCAGGATAGCGAGAGCCGGTCGAGACCGTCAACACAGGGTGACTGCGGGCAATCTCTGGAGGATGCCTCGTTCCCGGCTTTTGGAGAGTACCGTTTTGGTATGATTGCGAACAATCGGATGAAACCCTTCATCAAAGCTACGTGGCGAATGAGCCTCGCCTGCTCCCTTGTTTTTGCGTGCGCGCAGCTTGCGGACGCACAGGTGAAACTCAAATTTTCGGGCGATCACGTCTCAGTCGCCATTGCCGGCGCTCCCTTTACCGATTTCTACACCGGCGCCGCTTACCCGAAGCCTTTCCTCTGGCCGTTGCGATCCGCCACTGGCCTGATCGTGACACGCGGTTTTCCCATGCAGACCATTCAAGGAGAATCGCACGACCATCCGCACCAACGTGGTTTGTTCATCGGCTACGGCGACATCAACGGGATCAATTTCTGGGCCAACGAAACGGCCAACCCGGGTAATAATAAAGGACGCATTGTCATCCGCAATATCGAAAAATTGAAAAGTGGCAAGAAGTCGGGCCTCGTGCGTGCGCTGTTTGAGTGGCACGATCCCGGCGGGGCCAACATAATGAACGAGGATCGCACGATGGTCTTCTACGACGAGACGGGCATCCGGACCATCGATTTCGATATTACGTTCACGCCGAAGATCAACCTGCAGTGGGCCGACACAAAGGAAGGCTTTTTCGCCATCCGGCTCGCCGACAGCATCGACGAAGATCACGGCGGCAAGATAACGAACGCGGAAGGCGCCCAGGGCGAAAAAAATGTGTGGGGAAAACGAGCCAGGTGGGTCGATTACTCCGGCCGGGTGGAGGGGCAGACCGTCGGCGTTACCATTTTTCCCGCGCCGTCTAATCCGCGTTATCCGCCCTACTGGCATGTGCGCGCATACGGTTTATTCGCCGCCAATCCATGGGGCCTTAAGGACTTCATCAAAGACCCGCAGGCGGACGGTGGCGGACTAAAATTGGCGGCTGGCCAGTCGATGCGGCTCCGTTACCGCGTCATTATTCATGGCAGCGATATCACGCCGTTGAATCTCCCCGATCTGTACAGCAGATATCTGCAAACGCTGAAATAAGCATTCGCTATGGGAGACTGACCGGCCTGACGTGAAAATAGGTTCCATGATCAAGTGCCAAACTATGGCAATTCTCTTGAGCGCCGCGGTGACTTTAGGCGCGGCGACAGCGGACAAGTATGCCTCCTCCCAGGACTGGCCGGTGGCAGGCGGCCGGGGCGGGGTCCGCTATTCAACGCTGGCGCAAATCGACAAAGAGAACGTCGGCCAACTCCAACGAGCTTGGCAGTTCGATTCGAGCGATGAGTTTGAAGGCTCGGAAATGGAGTGCAATCCAATCGTCCTCGATGGCGTGGTGTACGCAACCACTCCACGGCTGAGAGTGGTCGCGCTCGATGGCGCGACAGGCAAACTGCTCTGGGATTTCGACGCGCATCGTGGGAAAAAGGTGATCGAGAAGCAGCGAAACCGGGGGCTTGTTTACTGGGGCAACGGTGACGAACGCCGCCTCTTTGTGGGCATCGATAGTTTTCTCTATGCGTTGAGCGCCAAGACCGGCAAGCCGGTGGATTCGTTTGGGGACCACGGGCGCATCGATCTGCACGACGGTCTCGGCAAAAACGCGCAGGATCTGACCATTCAAGCTACCAGCCCTGGCGTCGTTTACAAGGACTTGCTGATCCAGGGGGCATTGGTTGCCGAGGATCTGCCCGCCGCGCCCGGTTACATCCGCGCGTTTGATGTGCGCACCGGCAAGCTTCGCTGGGTCTTTCACACAATTCCGCTGCCCGGCGAATTCGGCTATGACACGTGGCCCAAGGATGCCTGGAAATATATCGGGGGCGCCAACTCCTGGGCCGGGTTGACGCTCGACGCGGAGCGAGGCATCGTGTTCGCGCCGACGGGGTCTGCGGCGTTCGATTTCTACGGCGCCAACCGCATCGGCGACGATCTGTTCGCCAATTGCCTGCTCGCGCTCGACGCCGAAACCGGGAAACGGATCTGGCATTTTCAGTTTGTTCATCACGATGTGTGGGACCGGGACCTCCCCGCGGCTCCGACTCTCGTGCAGATCGAACACGACGGGAAAAAGGTGGATGCCCTTGCCCAGATCACGAAGTATGGCCGCGTCTGGCTGATGGATGAAGAAACCGGAAAACCGCTGTCGCCCTACAAAGAGGTTGACGCGCCGCCGAGTGATGTCGATGGCGAGCGCCTGTCGACGAAGCAAATACTTCCTACGGAGCCGGAGCCATACGCCCGCCAGCAGGTTACTGAGGCGACATTGACCCAGCGGACACCGGCGGCGCACGCTGCCGTTCTCGAGCAATTCAAAAAGCTTCGCAGCGGTCCCCAGTTCACTCCGCCAAGCAAGCAGGGCACGATCATTTTCCCCGGTTTCGATGGGGGCGGTGAGTATGGGGGCGGAGCATGGGATCCGGAGACCGGCATTTTTTACGTGAACTCGAGCGAGATGGCGTGGATCCTTCGACTGGTTCCGCGAGTGATGGCAAACCGCGCGACCACCGGATCAACGCTCTACCGGCAGAACTGCTCGGGATGCCACAGACCGGATCGAAAAGGCACTCCGCCCGAATTTCCGTCACTCGTGGATATCGGCTCGAAGTTGACGCGCGATCAAGTGACTCACATGGTGCAAGAGGGGGGTGGGCGCATGCCCGGATTTGCCCGCTTAGGGAATGCGCCGGTTAACGCGATTGTCGAATACCTCATGACTGGCAACGATATCAAGCTCGGCGGGGCGCAGCGCGCGCGCAAACACGATTTCACGCCGTTGAAATATGGCATCGACGGGTATAACAAATGGCTTGACCCGGACGGTTATCCGGCCGTTGCGCCGCCATGGGGAACGCTGAACGCTATCAACTTAAATACACGGCAATACGTTTGGAAGCAACCATTCGGAGAATTTCCGAAATTGGTTGCCGAGGGCATACGGAATACAGGCTCTGAGAATTATGGAGGCAGCGTCGTCACCGCCGGCGGTCTGCTGTTCATCGGCGCAACCGACCACGACCGCAAATTCAGAGCGTTTGATAAAGCGACTGGCAAGCTGCTGTGGGAAACCACGCTTCCGGCATCCGCCACCGCAACTCCGGCCGTTTACGAGGTGAAGGGCCGCGAGTACGTGGTCATCGCGGCAGGCGGCGGAAAATCGGGTGAGAAGAGCGGCGGTAGCTATGTGGCGTTTGCTTTGCCGGCAAAATCGAGTTCGGAATGAAACCGAGCTCTCGTTCAATGGTGCTTGCCTGGTTTCCACCGGTTCCCATTCCGCTTGCCAGGATCAATCGGTACGCCTCTATCTCTCGCTTGGGGAGTTGAGGCTATTCGAATGGTTACGATGAGCCGGCGCGAACGTGCGGGATCGCGCAAACCAGAAACCTATGCCGTCGTGGGCGCCGGCGTGTTCGGCGCCTGGATCGCTTACTGTCTTCAGGCGGCGGGGCACAAAGTCATCCTCCTCGATGAGTATGGTCCCGCCGGAAGTCGCTCCAGTTCCGGCGGCGAAACGCGCATCATTCGCTGCGCATACGGATCGGACGAGGTCTACACGCGCATGGCAAACCGCTCGCTCTCGTTATGGTCGAATTTATGCGAGCAGACCGGCCTTAACCTGCTCCGCCGCATCGGCGTGCTGTGGCTGGCGATGCCTGACAACGAATATGCTCAGGGCAGCCGCGAGATGCTGAGGAAGGTAGGCGTACGGTTCGAAGATCTCTCCGCCGCTGAATTAGCGCGCCGGTATCCACAGATCGAATCCAAGAGCGGCGCGGTAGCGATCAACGAGCCGGAAAGCGGAGCGTTGATGGCGCGGCAGGCGGTTCACGCCGTGGTCGAACAGTTCGTCAAGTTCGGCGGCGTATACCGCCATGCGGAGGTAAAAACTCCACACGGGAAGGGAAGACTTCGTTCGCTCCTCACGAATCACCGGGAATCGATTGCTGCCGATGCGTTTGTTTTTGCATGCGGCCCGTGGCTCGGCAAGATGTTCCCGGATGTGCTTGGCAAACGCATCTTCCCCACGCGGCAGGAAGTAATCTTCTTCGGAATCCCGGCCGGTGACGACAGCTTCGAACCGCCGCAAATGCCGGTTTGGATTGATTTTGGCGATAATCGCGGCATGTACGGCTTCCCCGATATAGAAAGCCGCGGGTTCAAAATCGCGTTCGACCATCACGGTCCGGCGTTCGATCCCGATTCGGAAGATCGCCTGGTTGCGCCGGAGAAAATCAAAGCCGCGCGCGAATATGTAGCGGAACGCTTTCCGGCGCTGGCGAATGCGCCCGTTGTCGATTCGCGTGTCTGCCAGTACGAAAACACGTCAAACGGCGATTTTGTGATCGACCGCCATCCAGACTTCGAAAACGTATGGTTCGCCGGAGGAGGGTCGGGGCACGGCTTTAAACATGGGCCTGCCGTTGGCGAATACACAGCCGCGCGCGTTACTGGGCTCGCCGATCCGGCGGTTGAACCGCGCTTCTCGCTCGCCTCGAAAGGGATCGAGCAGCACCGCAGCGTCTATTGATTTCGTGGGCCGCGTTCAGCCTTGATAATCCTGCTACTCGCCTATGACGCTGAAGAATCCGTGCGCGGAAGCCAGCGAGCAATCGGAGCGATCGCACGTGAGTGCGGTGATTGGGCATTGCGATAGCATAGTCGCCGGATCGCATGACGGGGAGGACCGAGACGAATGAAATTTGGCATCAACGCGTTCCTGTGGACGGGGCACTTCGGGTCCGCCGACTTTGCGCTACTGCCGCAAATCCGCCAGCACGGATTCGACGGAGTCGAAGTCGCGCTCTTCCGGCCCTCGCAGCTCGAAGCTTCCGCGATCCGGAAGGCGGTTGAAGCCAACAAGCTCGAATGTACGGTCTGTGGGGTGTTTCCGAAAGAGTTCAGCCTGGTCGATTCGGACCCTGCGGTCCGGCAGCGCACGCGCTCTCATTTGAGCGATTGCATCAAAGCGACCGCCGAAGCGGGCGCACACGTGATCGCGGGACCGCTGTACGCCCCGGTGGGCTACCTGCCTGGCCGCCGCCGCACCGCCGATGAGTGGCAATGGGTTGTCGAAACCTACCAGGAACTGGGGCCCGTGCTGGCTCGTCACGATGTTTCCGTGGGCATTGAACCTTTAAACCGGTTCGAAACGTACTTCCTGAACACGACCGCCGATGGCGTTGCGCTGTGTGAACAGATTGGCGACCCGCGCGTGGGGCTTCTCTGGGATACGTTCCACGCCAATATCGAAGAAAAAAGCCTCGGGAACACTGTGCGCATGGCGGGGCCGCACTTGAAGCATGTCCACACCTGCGAGAACGATCGCGGCATTCCAGGCACTGGCCACGTGGATTGGGCCGGCGTATTCCGCGCCCTGCGTGAGGTCCAGTACGATGGCTGGCTGACGATCGAAAGCTTTGGATTCACGATCGGCGAACTATCGGCCGCCGCATCCATTTGGCGCGACTTGGCGGTGAGCCCGGAAGAGATCGCCTGGGAGGGCGTCAAATTCCTGAAACGTGCGTGGAACGGAGTCACTTCTCAAGCCGGCAAAACTAAGTATCCACAATAACCTGTGGAGTCGCCTTTCCGCTCTTGAAGTTCATGCCTTTCGTCACGCATCGAGGAGCCCGGATCTATTGGGAAGAGCACGGAGCCGGCGAACCGATTTTGCTCGTGATGGGCCTCAGCTTTACGGTTGAGATGTGGTATCGCGTTGCGCCATCTCTGGCCGTGAAACACCGGGTTATTCTGCTGGACAATCGCGGCGTGGGGCGTAGTAGCGTTCCGTACGGACCCTACAGTATCGGCTTAATGGCGGAAGACGCTATGGCGGTCTTAAATGCCGCGGGAGTTACTCAGCGAGCCTATCTGATGGGCGTTTCCATGGGAGGCATGATCGCCCAGGAAATGGCGCTGCGTTATCCAGAGCGGTTCCGGGCGCTCGTGCTTCTGTCCACAAGCTGTGGCGTGCTCTATCGGGGACGCTGGCCCAATTTCCGTCGCGCGCCTCGCCTCCAGCGCTGGCTGGAAACGGGCGGGGAAGCCCGCGACCGCAGTCTCGTGCGCTTCTTCTACGCGGATGAAACGCCCCGTGAGCGCATTGAAGAGGATATTCACGCGCGCGCCAATTTCCATCCTCCTCTCCGCAGCGTATTGAGGCAACTCTGCGGGATCTTGTGCTGGAGTTCCTACGGCCGCCTGCCCCGATTACGATTGCCGGTATGGGTGATCCATGGCGATCAGGACCATGTCCTGCCGCCCGAGAACGGCCGCGTCGTCGCCCGGCGTATCCCAGGGGCTGAGTTTATTCTCGTGCCGCAAGCCGGTCATATCCTCGCGACCGACCAGCCGGAGCTTTTGTTGGAAATGATAAACGGGTTCTTGGCGAGCGCTAAGGATTTGCAGCCGGCAGAGCGGCAACTGTAAGGAGTGGACGTCTTCACCCACTTTGCTGCGAATCAGCGATGCGGCGCCATCGCCGGGCGCTTGACCGCTGGGCCGCTTGAGCGCGCCGGAGCATGCGCAGCGGTCGCCCGGATCGTTCGTATCCTGATTCGCACAATGCGCACCGGCGTTACCGGCTTGTCGTCCTCATCAGTAGGAGTTTCCGAGATCCGGTCGGCCACATCCTGGCCCCGCACGACTTCTCCAAAAATCGAGTAGTTCCCCTCGAGCCATGCGGCTGGCGCCGTTGTAATAAAAAATTGCGATCCCGCCGTATTCGGAGAAGACTGTTTAGCCATGGCGAGCAAGCCCGGCTTGTCGAAATGATGATCCGGACTGATTTCGTCGTCGATGGAATAACCCGGACCGCCAGTCCCGTCGCCCGCCGGGTCGCCGCCCTGGATCATAAAACCCTTGATGACACGATGAAACGTCAAGCCAGTGTAAAAGGGCGTGTGTTTCGTTTTGCCGTCGCGAGGATCTGTCCACTCCTTGCTGCCCGTCACCAGCCCCCGAAAGTTCGCCACGGTTCGTGGCGCATCTTTTTCAAACAGGACGCACAGGATCGGTCCCATCGACGTATCGATCTCGGCATACAAACCGGGCGCGAGCGGAGCCGGCGGCGCCTGAGCAGGAGTTGGCGGCCCAGGGGCGGCTTGCGTCGGCGCCGACTGACCCGGCACAAGCCCCGCCACGAGGACAATCGCGGCGAAGCATCGGAAGAAACACCTCATCTGGTGGCAATTATACTCAGGCCCACCCTCGGGGCCGGTAAAATTCTGAATTTATCCAATTTATGGTGGATTGATGCTAATTATGAGATTGTATAGCAGGCTATATTCTCCTACAATTCAAATTTGCTATGCCGCGCCTTGCCATATCTCTGCCGATTTGCGCGCTTTTGTTCGCAAGCGCCTGTTCGCAAAGCCCCCAACGGCTGGTCGCCGCCGGGGATCGATACCACGATAAGCAGAAATATCGTGAAGCGTCTATCCTTTACCGGAAGGCGATCGCGAAAGACAAGAAATATGCGGAAGCCTACTACCGCGAGGCGCTAAACCTGCTCGACCAGAAGAAAGATGCGGATGCGTCGAGATTCCTCCGGCGAGCCGTCGATCTAAATCCGAACAACACGGACGCGGAGATAAAGCTTGCTCAAATTTATCTCAATGCGTACGCGCTCGATCAGAAGAGATTTGCGAATTTGCTGCCCGAGATTAAAGACCTGAGCGCGAATATTTTGAGGCGGAATCCAAATGATTATCACGGCGTTCGCCTGCAGGCCTTCCTCTATCTTGCCCGCAAAGATATGCCTAAAGCAGTAGAGACATTTCAAAGGGCCAACCAGCTAAAACCGTACTCGCGAGACGTCGTCGGCTGGCTGGCGGAGTCTCTTGCGGCGGACAATCAATTCGACCGGGCGGAGACCCTGATGCGAGAAATGATCGCTCACGACAAAACCTGGGGGCCTGCTTACGATTTTCTCTTCCTGCAATACGCCAAGCGCAATCGCCAGAATGATGCGGAACAGGTGCTGAAAGAGCGCGTTGCGAACGATCCATCGAGTTCCATCGCTTACGTCAATTACGGCAATTATCTGGTTAGCCGCAATCGCTTCCTTGAGGGCGAAGCCGTCATGCAGCGTCTGCTGGGCGACAACGAGGCTTTCCCCGATGCTCATAAGCTGATCGGCGATTTCTACATACGCGCAGGCAAATTGCCGCAAGCGCTCAATGAATATAAGGCCGGCATCCAGGCCGATACGAAAGATAAGCTCCTGTACCAGCAGCGCATCGTCGCCGTGCTTGCCAGCGAAGGCGCCACCGATTCGCCAAAAAAGAACCAGGCCATTCAGCTTGCGAAGAAGCTAGCAGCCGATCACCCCACAGACCTGACGACTAACGAAATGTATGCGTCGCTTCTGCTGGAAACGGGACTGAAGCGGAATATTCAAAAATCCATCGGAGAA
>JAICLJ010000129.1 GCA_025927575.1 Bryobacteraceae bacterium
GATCGCTGGGCCGACCTCTTTGTGGCCTCCGGAGCCAAGTATGTTGCGCCAACCTCCAAGCATCACGAAGGGTTCACGATGTGGCGTAGCGTGCAAGCCAACAATTCGTGGGGCCGGCCGTGGAACAGCGTCGACATCGGCCCGAAACGCGACTTGATCTTAGAGCTAACCGAAGCAGGCCGGCGGAAGGGCTTGACGATGGGCATCTACTATTCGCTTTACGAGTGGTACAACCCGCTTTGGCTAACAGATAAGAAGCGCTTTGTCTCGAACCATCTGTTTCCGCAGTTCAAGGACATCGTGACGCATGTGAAGCCGTCCATCATTTTTTCCGATGGCGAATGGGACCTGCCCAGTTCGGAATGGCGTTCGCCCGAACTTCTGGCCTGGCTGTTCAACGATTCACCTGTCAAGGATGAAGTGGTCATCGACGATCGCTGGGGCAGCGAAACGCGCCACAAGCACGGCGGATATTACACGACGGAGTACACGTCCGGCATGCAGGCGTCGAACCATCCGTGGGAAGAGAGCCGCGGCATGGGCTTCTCATACGGCTACAACCGCATGGAAACGCTGAAGGACTATCACACGGGACGCCAGCTAATCCTCATGCTGATCGATATCGTTAGCCGCGGCGGGAATTTTTTGTTGGATATCGGCCCTCGCGCCGATGGCGGCATTCCCGTCATCATGGAGGAGCGGCTCACCCAAATAGGTGAGTGGCTGCGGCCGAACGGCGAGTGTATCTACGGCACGCACGCGCTACAGCGAACCCGGCAGTGGAGCAAAGGAACGGTCCCGCATATGGAGCAGAAGGAATTTCGCGCTGAATACGACATCACGCAACTGGTCGATACACCGCCATCCGGTTACGCGCGTGTCGATGCATTCTTTACCGCCAAAGACGACGCCGTCTACGCGATCCTTCCGCGGTGGCCGGAGCAGGCTATCGTGCTGGATGGGTTCGACGCGCCCTCCGGCGCTGCCGTGACGCTACTCGAAGCGGGCACGCCGCTGCGTTGGCATGCCGAAGGAAAGCGTCTGCATATCGACGTGCCGGCCTCTTTGCGCGCGAGCATCCCGTTTCGCAACGCGTATGTTTTGAAAATGGCTGGGGTGAAGGCATTGTAGGGCTGAAAGCCGTCCCGTGTATTGGCATTACGTTGCGCTAGGGTGGTGTCGTGGCCACTAACGAGACTCAGCCTCTCGAAGAACAGCTCTCGCCGCCACCCAAGGCCACGTACTGGCGGAATTGGATCCGAGCCGGCTCGCTCGATTCGCACACTTCTCCGCAAAATCGGGCCCAACCGTGGTACCTCGTCATCTGGCTGACCGGCGTCGACTACTTCTCCACCCTCGGGTATCAACCAGGCATTGCGCTCCTGGCCGCCGGGGTGCTATCCCCTATTGCTACGGCCGTGCTGGTTCTCGTAACCCTGGCATGCGCCGTGCCGATCTACGCCCAGGTTGCCGGGCGATCCTACGTGGGGCAAGGCTCCATCGCCATGCTGGAGAATCTGCTTCCCGGCTGGGGAGGACGCGTGTTGGTGCTGGTGCTGCTCGGTTTCGCCGCTACCGACTTTGTCATTACGATGACGCTGTCGGCAGCCGATGCCGCTACACACGCCGCGGAGAATCCCTATCTGCACCCGTTTCTGGGCGATGCGCGGATGGGCGTCACGCTGATACTTCTGGCATTACTCGCGGGAGTATTCCTCAAAGGGTTCAAAGACGCCATCCATCTGGCGACGGCCGTCTGCATACCCTATCTTCTCCTCAATCTGGTCGTGCTGGGCCGGGTGATCCTGGCGATTTTCCAGCATCCTCTCGTGATCCCCCATTGGCGCGAGACGCTGCTGGCGCAGACCGACTGGAGCCATGTGATCCTTGCGGCGGCCTTCGTGTTTCCGGAGCTTGCGCTCGGCCTTAGCGGATTTGAGACGGGCGTTTCGGTGATGCCGTTGATTCAGGGGACGGATGAGGATGCACGCCAGAGCCGGCCTGTTGGGCGCATTCGAAACACCCGCAAGCTCCTGGTTACAGCGGCCCTCATCATGAGCGTGATGCTGCTGCTATCGAGTTTCGCGGCCACGCTCCTTATCCCCAAGGCCGCGTATGTGCCTGGCGGACCGGCCAACGGCCGCGCCATCGCGTACCTCGCGCATCTTTACCTCGGTAACGTATTCGGGTCCATTTACGACATCTCGACCATTCTGATCCTGTGGTTCGCCGGCGCGTCGGCCATGGCCGGGCTGCTGCACCTGGTTCCCCGTTATCTGCCGCGCGTGGGACTCGCTCCGCAGTGGGTGGCCTATCCCCGGCCGCTGGTGTTTGTGCTGTTCGGCTTCGACGTGCTGATCACATTGATCTTCAATGCGAATGTCGATGCGCAGGGGGGCGCCTACGCTACCGGAGTCCTGGTCCTGATGTCCTCGGCGGCCCTCGCCGCGGCCATCTCTCTCTGGAAAGAACGCTCCTGGTTGTTGAGCCTCTATTGCTGGATCGTGGTCGTCGTGTTCTTCTATACGACCGCCACAAATATCGTGGAGCGTACCGACGGCATCGTCATCGCGGCTTGCTTTATTTTGTTCATTCTTCTCCTCAGCGGCATGAGCCGCTATTCCCGCGCGAAAGAATTGCGTGTGGAGGGGCATCGGTTCCGCAGTCCGGAATCGGAGAAAATCTGGGAAAGCATGGTGGGGAGAAAGGTGAACCTGATTCCCATCAGCAGCCTCAACCCGAAGCTGCGTGCTGCCAAGGCGCGAAAGATCCGGCGCTTCTATAAGATCGATGGGCCACTGGCGTTTGTCAGCGTCAGTCTGCTCGACAATCGAAGCGAGTTCCTGTCACCTATTGAGCTCGAGGTAAAGCAGGATGGAGATCAGTACACGGTGCAGGCTTCGCAAGCCGTGGCTGTCGCAAACGGAATCGCCTATCTCAGCGAACTCCTGCATCCCATCTCAATTTTCCTGGGATTGACCCGGCAGAATATGATGCGCCAATCTCTCCGGTTTTTCCTGATGGGAGAAGGGGAGATCGGACTGATGGTTTACACGATCCTGCTGCATTTTTGGGAGAAGACAAGGATCGACGAAGATCGGCCCTATATTTTCCTGATGAGTGACTAGGCTCCACGGAATAGTCACCGTTATCCGTTGTCCTTTTTGTCGCGACCCAGTAATTTATCGACCCAGGAATTCAGTGGATTGATAAGCAGCGTGATCAGTGCGCCAACCACAAACAAGGCAGCGATAAATATCACGTCTACGGAATCAATAGCCAGCAAAAGCGCCGGAGGAAAGCCATGCATCGGTATATCCAATAGTCCTCAGGTTATCCGATGAAAAATGCCTACTAAAAGACTCAGCCTGTGACTAGCGGGATTCCGCTGTAGCGTGGCGTTTTCGCGGCCGTCCCACTACTCCAGCCACGACGGCGAACAGGCCGAGCACCATCAGCCCTGTCGAGGAAGGCTCGGGCGTGGCTGACCCGACCAGCAGATTGCCACCAATGTATCCCGGATCTGATGATACGCCGTCGTAGTCGGTTGGCATGATAAGGCTGGCACCAGTGATCCAGCGGCTGCCGACGTACTGGAGACCGTCAGCCATTGTGTAAGCGCCGCCGAACCAGGTCTGCACGCCGCCCCCCATTTGAGCGCCCACGACATAATTTTGGCCGGCGGTCAAAAGGGTCGGCGTAATCGAGTGGAAATAGAATGAATCCTGCGAAGGGTCGCCTGACGTAACGATGGCGGATGCGAGGAGTGTTCCGGAATCCGTCCACAGGCCGACGTTAAAATTGCCTGCCGGCAAAGTCATGGAGGGTCCGGCAAAGATGCCCAGGCCGGTCACATCCACACCGCTGGTGGCAGTAAAAGCAAAACCATCGATTTCACCGCTTCCGTCATACGACTGGAAGGGGCCGGTGGGATTCAGCGCCAGCGAATCCGCCGAAAGCTGAAGTGGGGCGAGCACGCCCGCGGCAACGAGCAGCAGGCGCAGCACGTTGCCAAAAGTCCGCTGAATTGTTTGAAGGCGCAATGTGAAACTCTTCGACCTGGAGCCGATATCCAAGAATTCTCTTCGAGTTTACAGGCAATCCCGAAACAAATCAACGATTGTTGGTTGGATTTTTATGATAATCCGTAATTAAATGTAATAGCTGCCCGCAAAATACGTATTCAGCCTTACGGTCTGATGCGCGCCGGGTCAAGCAAATGCAAGGCACACGGCAGCGTCCAGTTCGTAGACTTTGCCTGACGGTTGCAAAAGGCCGGTCTTCGAATCGCGATGGAAAATGACGATATTGCCCGAGTCTTGATTTGTGGCGAGCAGCCAGCGGCCGGTCGTATCGAGCGTGAAAAATCGAGGCGATTTTCCACCTGACGACGTGAAGCCGATCGAAGTGAGCTTGCCGCTCTGCTGATCGATGCTGAACGCGGCGATGCTGTCATGGCCTCGATTCGAGGCATACAGAAAATGGCCGGCTGCATCCACCTCGATCTCGGCGGCGGTATTCTCACCGTGAAAATCGGCGGGCAGCGTCGAGACGGTTTGTAGATCCGTGAGCACCCCTTTGTCGGCATTCCAGGCCAGCGTGTCGACCGTGTTGCCCATCTCGGTGACGCAATAAGCCCATTTGGCACTCGGATGAAATGCGAGATGGCGCGGGCCGGTGCCCGGATGCGCGCTCCAATACGGAGGATCGTTGGGCGTCAACTTCGCAGTGTCCGGATCCAGGTGATAGACCATAATCCGGTCGAGCCCCAAGTCGTTTACGAGAACGTAGCGATTGTCGGGCGATACCGTCGTGCAGTGAGTGTGCGGGCCTTCCTGCCGCCTGGGATTCACGCTGTGTCCGCTGTACTGGAATTGTGAGACGGCCGGACTCAGTTCGCCTTTTGCCATGATGCGGAAGGAATCCGCGCTGCCGCTCCCATAGTTGGCGACAAACAAGGCATGTCCGGTATGGTCTACCGACAAGTGGCACGGTCCGCTGCCGCCGGAGGCCACGGAATTGATCGGAGTGAGCCTGCCTGATAGATGATCGATGGCGAAGCCGCTGACCAGCCCGCTATGTGTGCCCTTGTAGTTGCCGACTTCATTTACGGCGTACAGTGCGCGGTGATTAGCCGAAATGGCCAGAAACGTCGGGTCGGGCGTTTCCGCCATCAATCCGAGCGCGGTCAGCTCGCCCGATTTATCTTCGAACCGGTAAGCATAAATACCCTTGCTCGATTTATTGGTGTACGTCCCGGCATAGACGAGGTGGCCGGAAGCGGAAGTTTGCGAGTACATATTTGAAGTAGCCAGAAGGGGAGTCAGGGCAGCTGTCTTAAGCAGCGCGCGCCGGGAAATGGGATTCATCGTAATTGGCATCTTATCTCGTTTGCTCTGGAGATCATCAAATATCTTAGTCTTCACCACGATCGGGAAGTTCTTCTCGATGGCGCGCGCGGGATTCAATTCGGGTTGAGATTCGCGTGTTGATCCGCGGCCTTACACACGAATGACACAGCGCAATTTGTTCAGACGCCTTGGAGTTTGCCTGCCTCTGATGTCCTTGATGCTGGATCCCGTTGGGCGGCTGGCGCGAGTATGTTGAGAGATGCGATCTACAGTGCCTGGATTGACAGTAAAAACGTTGGCAAACCGCAACACTCCGGTTCATAATTACGCCATGATAAAACGCCTATTTATTTGTTTTGTACCGTTGGCGATTTGTTGTTCGCTGATCTTTGCGAAGCACGCGAACGGCAAATTTATCATCACCTGTTTTGAGATGAAGGAGATTGAGCGCGGCGCTGGTCTTGCGTCCTTCTGCAAACCCCAAACGGCCATGCTTACCTTTATGACACCGGCATAGGTTATCCATCGAAAACGGATCCTTCCGGATGGTCTGGCAACTTCAACGCCGGACGTGACGTGATTGCTCCATTCCTCAGGAAGAACAACATCCACACAATCGACGGAGCTGTGATCAGCCACGCGCACCTCGATCACTACGGCGGCCTGCTCTGGTTGGTCGATCATTTTCCCATTCGAAAGTTGTACGACGGAGGCTATGAATTCCACGGCCCGCTTCCGCCGGACTGGCAAAGTGAACTTGGCGGTTATTCGCAATTGCGAAATCGCTTCCGTAAACGTCCGGGCGGCTATCAAGAGATTCACACGGGCGACAAACTGAACTGGGATCCTTCCTTGGATCTGGAAGTGCTTGCTCCTCCACGGCACTACTTCGGTGAACCACATCCCGAGAAACGCTCCACCAAAGATCCACCTGCCCACTATCTGGTCAACGCAAATTCTACAGATCTCCGGATCCGCCACGGAACTGTCGTGTTTCTCTTTCCTGGTGACATTGAGAAGGAGGATCAGGTCCAGAGCCTTCTGAAATCGGTACCGCGCGGAGAATTCAGGTGCGACATCTTGATCGCGCCGGGCCACGGCATCAACAGTTGCCAGTCACCGGAGTTTGCGGAAGCCACGCCCCGAAATAGTAATTGCCAGCCTGCTCGCCCGATGGCTGAAAGGTAACCGATCTCCCGCGCTGTACGGAAAGTTCGGCGGCAAAGTGTACTTCACGGCCGTCGAAGGCCAAATCCGCATTGTTTCCGACGGAGTTCATTACCAGGTGCAGACCGGGCGCGGCGCGAAGAGCTTGTGAGGTTCTCGTCGGTTTGTGGCGTGGAATACGTGCCCGATGCTCTTTCTCCGTCCGCGATAATGGAGCATGGCCGATAGCAGAAATGTGACAGGAATCGCCCAGAAGATCCTTCCGTATACGACGATTGCCTTTATCCTTGCGGTGCTTTACGTAGGGTGGGTCTTCTATTCGCGGCATCGCGATCAGCGCGCGGCGGAAGAGGCGCTCGCCGCGAAAAAGGCCGCGCAGAACAAAAAAGTGGTGGACACCTATTTCGGGTCGGGCAGCGTAAGGTTGTTGCAATTCTCGGTCGGCCCCACTCACTTGAAGAGCGGCGAGAAGGCCAACATGTGTTATGGCGTTTCGAACGCGGTGTCGATCACGATTGAGCCTCATGTCGAAGACACCAAGCCGTCTTACAATCACTGCTTCCAGATCGCGCCGAAGAAAACCACCACTTACACCCTGACAGCCAAAGATGCGAAAGGCCACACCGAAACCGGTTCCCTGACCGTGCACGTACAGTGATGAACTGTGTCGACGCATACGATAAAACGGACGTGCTACTGTGACAACGAAAACAGGTCACGGGCATCAGGGTGCCCTCATCCATCAGCCTGTTTTCGACATATCGGTTTCGGCCACGGCGTTAGAAGATCGCTTGTTGTTGAATCGGATTGCTCCTGGATTACTTACTAAATATAACTACTGTGGCGAATGTTACTTTAAGTACTGTGATTAATGGATAATCGGCGGCCGCGTCGTGCTTTGTCTTGTTAGTAACTGTACCTGGTAGCACCGAAGCACAAGTGTAAAAGCGAGTGGCTTAAGCACACGATCGCGTGATCCAGTGACGTGTCGAAAATTCCCCTAAAGGCGTTTACTGGCGCGCGGCGGGGCCACCGCCGCAAGGAAGCCATAATGCCCCAAGGTGATGAGGACGTCCGCCGGCCAGCGCGAACCCGCGACTGTGAGGAACATAACACGGAGCGCTCCCGTCGCAATATGACGCCGCATGTACGAACGACGATACTTAGGATAAGCGGCAATTGTATTGACGACGACAAGGCCCAGGGAGCGGTTGTTCGCACTTCTTCGCTAAGTCCCTTTGTCACGATTATTCCCAAATAGACCAGGGCGAGTTACCGTAACTCGCAAGCTTGCACAAGCAATCACGTACAAATACCTAAGTAACGTTTTTCAAGGCGGCAGTTCTATTCAGCATAGTGAACCAGTGACACGCGACAACAGAGTGAGTGTCATCGCACACACAGGGTGGGCGGCTCCACTGTCGCACAGCCAAGTTGGAGAAGAGGGTCGAAATGACAAAAAATCACGCGGCGGCGTTGCCGCTGTTTCTTGCTCTGGTTTTCACAATTGGCCTTCGGCCAATTGCCATGGATGAACACCAGCCTCAGCGCCGAGCAGCGCACCGATCTGCTGCTGCGCGCGATGACCCTTGACGAGAAGATCGAGCAGATTGCAGTTCTTCCGCATCCAAATGAGGATTTGCCAGGCTGCGGATTCCAACCGCTCGGACGCCATATCGAGGGTATTCCCAGTCTCGCTATTCCGACGTTTCGGGAGATCAACGGTGGCAACGGCGTGAGGGGTGGCGACTGCGTTCCTGAGCCGACCGCAACTGGTCTTCCGTCGGCACCACTCGCCGCGGCAACATTCAACCCCGCGCTCAACTTCGCTTGGGGCGCGATCGTAGGCCAGGAAACTCGCAACTTCGCGCACCAGGTGCTGCTCGGTCCCGCCATGAACTCGATCCGCCATCCGTACACGGGACGAGCACAGGAGTACCCGTCGGAGGACCCGTACCTCGCCGGCGTGGTCGCGACAGAGCAGACGAAGGGCATACAGTCCCGCGGCACTCACGCAATGATCAAGCACTTCGCGGCGAACGACGACGAGGGGGGCCAATTAGAGCGCTGGACAAAGGCGGTCAGGGTTCCGACTCGAGCCATGCACGAACTGTATCTCCTCCCGTTCGAGATGGCGATCAGGGACGGTGATGCCGCATCCGCGATGTGCTCGTACCCTGACGTGAATCTGCATTGGGCGTGTGAGAACCAGGACCTGCTGATCCGGACTGTCCGGCAGCGTTGGGGCTTCGACGGGTACGTCGAGAGCGACCGACGGGCTTTGCACAGCACCGCGGGGTCGATCCTCGCTCGCGTGTCGATCGAGCTCGACAAGCAGCCCAAGTTCTATTCAGACTCCAACGTGATGGCCGCTCTGGCGGCTAGGGAGATCACCGAGGCTGACATCGATGAGTTGCTCCGAACCCGGTACTTGAAGATGTTCGAATTTGGTTATTTCGACCATCCCTACAACGCTTTCCTGCCCACCGACTTCGCGCCGGGCGCCGCTGTCGCACGCCAAGCGGCTGAAGAGGGCATTGTGCTCCTCAAGAACGAGGGGAACTTCCTCCCGCTAGGGAATAACATCAGATCCGTCGCGCTCATCGGCGCTCAGTGGTTCGCGGGCATGGCTTCGCTTCCGCCGCGGAATGGGAACCCGCACGAACTCACGACGGTCATTTCGCCGCCGCAGTTCACGGTCACGCCGGAGCAGGGGCTAAAAAACGCGCTCACAAAGATCGGCGCCACTGCGACGGTGACGTATAACAACGGCTCCGACATCCACAGCGCCGTTGCCCTTGCCCGGCAGTCCGATGTTGCCATCGTCATGGTCGGCGACACACCGCGCGAAACCAGGGACATACCCACTCTCTCCCTGCCAGTAGTGCCCGCCACAGATACCCCGCCAGACCCGTGCGACCCTTCAGCGGAGGAGGACTGCCCCGAGACTCCCCTCGGCCAAACCGTAACGGACCAGGAAGCGCTGGTTCCGGCAATCATCGCAGCGAACCCGAACACCGTCGTTGTCCTGAAGACTGGAGGCATGGTGCTCATGCCGTGGCTGAAAGACGTGCCCGCGCTCCTGGAGGCATGGTTTCCGGGCCAGGATGACGGTGACGCGGTGGCCGAACTGCTGTTCGGCATCGTCTCGCCGTCCGGTAAGCTGCCGGTCACCTTCGGCAACACCGCACGCGAGGCGGCTTACGCCACCGAGGCCCAGTATCCCGGCGTCCGGGAGAACAACGGACAGCCCGGTGGTCCAGGAGTCACTGGGACACCCGGTGTCGAGCAACTTGTCGGCCACTACACGGAGGACTTGCAGATGGGCTACCGGTGGTATGAGGCCAATAACGTGGAGCCGGTGTTCCCGTTTGGCTTCGGCCTGTCGTACACGACGTTCGAATACAGCGGTCTTTCAGTCGCTCCTAGCGTAAACCCGGCGACGGGCCACGCCATATTGACCGTCGAATACACCATCACTAACACCGGTAGCAGGCGGGGCGCCGAAGCCTCGCAGGTCTATCTCACCTTGCCGCTCGTGGCGGGTGAGCCGTCCAAGCGGCTGGTCGGCTTCCAGAAAGTCGATCTGGCGCCGGGCGCCAGCCAGTCGGTCACCATCAAGATCGACTCGTCGGCCTCCAACCACCCGCTATCCTATTTCCGGCCCAGCCAGAAGGGGACTTGGGCGGATGGCAACTGGGTGATGCCCCCGGGCAGCTATACCGTTCACGTCGGAACCTCCTCCGCGGACACCCCGCTCGAGGCGACAGTGGACCTGAACGTCATGGCCCCGCCGCTCCGGCTGCAGCTGTTTCCGCGAACAATCAACCTGCGCCGCGCGCGGGGTCTGGTGGCGGTGGAGTTGACCGTCCCGGCGCGGTACAGCCTGTTGAACCTGAATATCACCAACGTCCGGTTCGAGGCGGCGCCCGCGCTGATAACGGCATTTTCTTCCGACGGAAGCACGATGGTCGCTATCTTCGACCGCAGCCAACTGAGGCGCCTTCCGGCTGGTCAGAACGTCGTGGTGTCGCTTGCGGCCGACACCGTCAAGGACGGCACTCCGGACGAGTTGTGGGCATCGACGACCGCGACCGTACTAAAGTAGATCCACAACAAGCACGGGCTTGCCGGTATTTCTGTATTTCTGCGCTCGGAGAAACTAGGGGGTGGACGCACACTCCATCTGAGATTGCGCTTGCGGAAGGCAATGCTTCGCGCCCAGTCCTTCGAGAAATTCCTCAGCGGGTTGTGTTCTTCCTGCCTGTACGTCCTCGCAGCACTCTTGGACGGCATTCACCGTTTCGCTATAGTCTTGCTGCTCCCACGCAAGGTAATTAGTCAGGACATCGTCAAGCGCCGTGGCGGGGTCCTGGCCGTGGCGTCGCGCGTATACTTCCAACTGCGCGCTAGCGGAAGCTGATTCCGAAGCGGAATTCGCCAAAGCCGGGAAGATCGCCACCGCCGAGATAACCGCGGAACTCACCGCGAAAAGCCAGGTGCGAATTCCACCAATAGTTGAGGCCGCCGCCAAGGTTTCCGTAGGCGCCTGTTGTGTGGTAGATATGCGCGACGGAAATGCCGCCCGTGGCAAATGGATCGAATGCGCGCGGCGCCGGAACATGCACCGTGATGTTGCCCGATGCCAGCAGACCCGAAGAATTTTTTTGAATGCCGCCGATTTCGCCGCCGATGCTGATGTGCGGAGCCGTAGCCCATTCCGCGCCAAGGCCGTAGCGGAAAGCCCCGCTCAAGTCTCCGGCCGTGGCCCCGATGAATCCATAGCCAAGGCTCTGCGCCTTAGCGCTGCCCGCCGCCAATAACAGGCCGGCGGATAACAACAGGGCGGAAGAAATCTGGTAAACCGGGCGCAAAACTCGATGCAACTGTTACGATCTCCTTTTTGATTTGTGTAGCGCTTTCGTGCCGCGCACGAGGCGACTCGCCAGTGAAGCGGTTGACGCATCTAGCAGGCGGCGAGGCCGCCGGTGGAAACGAGTGTTTCCTTGCCTTGTTCAAAAGTCTAGCAGTCCGACCTCCAGCGCTTTCTCGTACTGGCTTTCAAGCGCTGTTCATAAATAGACAGCGTGAGCAGCGGGTCCTTCGAACGGCAGGGTTTTGGCGAGCATGAATTGCGATGTCCTTGCGCGGGGCCTGGTATATCGTAGAGCACCTGTGAGTGTAACTTGGCTGCATGTCTCGGATTTCGACGTCAGAGGGGGCGATCCGTATGATCGCGATGTCGTTTTGCGAGCGCTGGTCAAGTCGGTCTCCGAATATCGCGAGCGAGGACTCGCTCCCGACGTAATCTTCGCCACAGGAGATATTGCGCATTCTGGGAAAGAAACGGAATATGAGCTTGCTGGAAAGTTTTTCGACGATCTGCTGGCTGCAGCCCACCTGGAGAAGAATCGGCTCTTCGTCATACCGGGGAATCACGATGTCGATCGTGACCTGGGAGTGGGGCGGGCGCGCACGCTCGATTCCCGAGAGCAGTCCGACATCTATTTTCGGCCAGATCTCCCGAAGCCACACCTTACCCAAAAACTGCGCGGCTTCCTGGACTGGCACAACAGATACTTTGACGGAATTCGAACGACGCCGCATAGCTCGACTTGCGGTCCTCTGGAATTGCTTGCGGTGAACGGCCGGCGGCTAGGCGTCCTTCCCATCAACAGCGCGCTGTTTTGTCAAGGCGACGACGATCACGAGAAGTTGTGGATTAGACGCCGCTGCCTGGACGCGGCTCTTGCCGATCTCCGGAAGATCGATAGCGAACTGAATATTGTTCTGGTCCATCATCCACTTGAATGGCTTAGTGGAATCGAAAATTGCAATATCCAGGCTGAACTCGAAGCCTCAGCCCATATTCTTCTTCGGGGACATCTACACGAGACTCGTGTGGAATCGGTTGCGTCAGCGGAAGGCGAGATCTTGCGCTGCGCTGCCGGTGCCGCATTCCAAACACGCAAATGGCCGAATCGGGCGCTCTACGGGACCCTGGATGACAGACAGCTCACCATTTTTCCCATCCGCTACAAAGACGCTCCAAGGAAAATATGGACTACCGACCCGAGCGTCTTTCCCAGAGAGGACAATCACCAGAAAAGCTTTCTTATCCGGGGTCAGGCCGTGGAGCCGGTCGGATTGCAGCCGCCGCGGCCACGTTCCGCCGAGCCGCCGCGGTTCCGCAGCAATATCGGATCGCGCGGCAATCTCCCGTTCGTAGGTCGCGACGATGCGATCGCCCAAATTGCCGATGTCCTACGATATCCGAACGTCGAGAACGTTGTGGTCCTTCATGGGCCACCAGGAGTGGGGAAGAGCGAACTAGCGCGTGAGTATGCCCGGCTGAACCGCAATCGATACAGCGGCGGAACCTTTCTTGTGAATTCGTCAACGGACGCTATCGCCATCAACCTGGCAGAGATTGGGAAGAGCATTCTAGATCTCCCTTTTCTTTTCGTCAAAATAAAGCAATTCCACAAACCGGTCAACCGCCGATGACGACTGGGTTGCTTCAACCCGCAAACGGCGAGACGCCTTCAGCGCCGAACCAATCGTAAGTGACCGCCTTACCCTGTAACCGCCAGCGTTCTGGTTCCGTGCTGTTGTTCCAATCGAGTGGCTCGCCGAGAGGTTGAGCGACGGATGCTGTCTCGAATGCGGCGTGAATCGCGGAACGCTGTTCCGGCCCAACCGCGTTCGGAGCGGCCGAAACAAAGAGCGGCACGCCGGCGCGAGCGAGCAGATCGAGCCACTGCCGGTTGTATTTCCACGGAACTTGATTCGTCAGTCCAACACAGTCCGCGTCCACCGCAAAGAACGCGCCATGCTGCGGCGTCCGGAACGCCAGCGTATTAACGCCCATTTTGCGTGTGCGATTCCAGTCGCGGCCACTTGTGTCGTCTCCTGTGCGCTGCATGTCAAAGAGTCCCGCGCCCAGAGGGCCGACCGTATTGCATCCAGTGATCATCACGTCGCCGGCTCCTCGGCGAATCGTTTCGTATAGGGAATAAACAATTTCCGCATTTGTGCGGCTGCGGTCGGCAAACGACCAGCCGGCATCCGTAATCGCTGCGCCCATTGTGAAGCCCCAGCGGCCCAGCAGATCGTAAGTCGAGAAATCGTGCTTGATCAGTTCGTACCCCCATCCGGCCAGCCGCCGCATGTCTTTTTCGACGCGGTTTATGACGGCGGGGACGGTCGGATCAAGCGTGGCGCCCTGATGCTCGCCCAAGTGCTTGCGCGCGTTGGGCGATTGCAGCCGCCAGTTTTCGGGCACGTCCTCCTTGGTGAACAATGGCCGTGTCCAGATACCGGGGCGCACGCCGGTGCGCCGCATATCGGCAGCCAGTCTCGCCATATCGGGAAACTGCGCAGCGCCGCGATCCCACGGCCCCGCCGTGGCGTTGGGCTGCCAGCCGTCGTCAATCACCATAAAAGGCCGGTTGCTCCCGAATGCCGGCGCCCATGAAGCAATCCGTTCCGAATCGCTCCGGATATCGTCAGCGGAACTCTTGCCATAGGCGTAATACCAGTTATTGCCGCCATAGACCGGATGGGCAGGCATTCGGGGCTTGTCGCTTAACACGCGGCAAAACTGGCGGGCGGCGTCAAACGGACTCGCGTTTGTGTAAACGGACTGGACGATCGTGGCGGCGCTTATTTCTCGATTGCCCAGTTGAACACCTGTACCGCCATTGCGCAGATCAAGCCACAAGCTAATTCCATCGGCATCCACCTGCCAGAAACAGAATGCGGCCGGGTTGGTCTTTACGCCGCACGCAACGAGTTGCGTTCCACTCGTCGCGAGGAAATACCATGGCAGAATCCTTTCAGGATCGAGTGGCCGCCACCCTAGATCTCCGTAGCTGCGCTCCCAGGCATCGCCGAGATAGCTCAGGCCGTTAGCGGCTCGGCCGAGCCAGCGCAGCCGCAAGC
>JAICLJ010000184.1 GCA_025927575.1 Bryobacteraceae bacterium
CGGGCGCTTGGCGTCATCCAGCGTCACGTACAGAAGATGCCGATTATCGTTGGCCCACACGAGGCTGTAATACGTGTTCGCGATGCTGTCTGGCAGGAGTTGGCCTGACGCCAGGTTTTTGATTCTCGTTACATAAACCTCATCTCCTTCGGTGTCGGTGGAATACGCAAGCAACTGTTCGTCCGGGCTCACCTCGAAATTTCCGATCGAGAAGAACTCGTGTCCGGAAGCGAGATCGTTCTCATCGAGGATGACTTGCTCCGGACCGGCAGGCAGCCGGCGGCAATGGATTGGGTACGCCTTGCCTTTTTCGGTCCGATGGTAATAAAGAAACGATCCGAGCGAGAAGGGAACGCTGCGATCGTCCTCTTGGATCCTGCCCAGCATCTCGTCATAGAGTTTCTGTTGCAGCTCTTTGGAAGGATCCATTACCTGTGCGGTATACCGATTCTCCGCCTCCAGGTAGGCGAGGACCTCGGGATTGTGACGTTCACGGAGCCAGTAATAATTGTCGACTCGCACATCACCGTGACAAATAAGATGTTTCGGAATTACCTTGGCGATGGGAGGAGAAGCATCCATATTTCGAGCGGTGGCCACCAGCGTAGCGCACGCACTAACGTCGGTTCGCCGTGGCGTCGCCTCTTAGCTCAGTGGCGCTTGGTTTTCTTCGTCAAGCCGCTGAATGCAGGGCTTTCATGACGCCGGGCAGCCGACCCTGAGACGAGAAGCTAAGATGTTTGCGGTACACTCGAATCGGATGAGGGGAATTGTAGCCATAGTTCTGGCGGCGCTGTTCAGTTGGACGCCAATCCTGCCTCTCTTCGTCTCCAACCCCAGTTCGAATCTGCCGGCATGCTGTCGTAAAAACGGGAAACATCATTGCGCAGAGCGATCGATGCATTCGCTCTCCTCTGAACCCGCCGCGAGCATAGTTGGGCCGAAGTGCTCGTTATTCCCTCATACCGATCAGGCTGCACACATTCAGGGCTACACGCCTTCGGAATCCATCGCGATCTTTGCCGGGCTCCTGAGCCACCCGGCGGTATCCGCGCAAACCGAAGCGGGATATCGCATCTCGTTTCATCGTTCCCGGCAGAAACGCGGCCCTCCTGTTTTCCTTTCCGTCTAAACGTTCAACATAAACAGTCTGTAACGGCACGTGCAGGCGAACGCATGCTCGCGCACGGCATGGGAGGAAAAATGTTTGCAGTTCGATGCGTACGGAGCTTTCGAGTTCTTGCGCTCGTGCTTCTCCTTGCCGCCGGTTTGATCCGCGCGCAGGAAACAATCAATTTCGCGAGCTTGAGCGGGCGGGTGATGGACGCAACCGGCGCCGTCGTGGAAGGCGCAAAGGTCACGATCCAGAACACCGATACAAATGTAAGCAATGCCGCGGAGACAGGCCGCGACGGCCGGTTTCGCTTTCCGTACCTACAGGTGGGACCATACAAGATCACGGTCGGTAAACAGGGGTTCAGCGAGGCGGCACGCTCCGCGACACTCACCGTGGGCTCAGCTTTTGACCTGACAATTCCACTGCAGGTTGGCGCAGAAGAGACGACCGTTCAGGTCAGTGGTGAATCGCCGATCCTCGAAACGGACCGCAGCCAGATTGCTGGAACTATTTCGCAAACGGAAGTAAACAGCCTGCCGCTCAACGGCCGGAGCTTTCTCGATCTCGCTCTGCTGCTTCCCGGTGTTTCTTCCACCAATACGAACAGTACTCAACTATTTTCCGAGACATCCGCGGTTCCCGGGCAGGGCATCTCGATCAATAGCCAGCGAAACTTCTCGAATAGTTTTATTGTCGAAGGCTTATCGGCGAACGATGATGCCGCCGGGATTACCGGCACATTCTATGGCCTGGATGTAGTGCGGGAATTGCAAGTAGTTACTTCGGGAGGTCAGGCTGAGTTCGGCCGCGCTATGGGCGGCTACATCAACATGGTCACCAAGAGCGGAACGAATTTGCTCCATGGAGACGCTTATGGATTCTTCCGCAATCAACGCTTGAATGCCGCGAACGCGCTGACGAACACGAAACTTCCGCTCACGCAGGCACAATATGGCGCGAGTCTTGGCGGCCCGATCGTAAAAGACCGCACGTTCTATTTTGCGAATTTCGAGCAGCGTGACCTAAACCAAAGCGGTCTCATCACCATCGCGCCGGCGAACATCGCGACGATTAACTCCCAACTGGCTGCTATCGGGCTGCAGGGATCGCAAATCGCTACGGGGCTGTATCCGAATCCAGTGCATAATTCGAATTTCTTTGGGAAGGTGGACCACCAACTCAACCGGCGAGATCAGCTCACCGTGCGTTATAACCTCTATCGCGTCAATAGCGACAATTCGCGCGGCGCCGGGGCCTTGAGCGCGGCCAGCGCCGCCGCCGGACTGGAAGACGTAGACCAGACCATCGCAGCGGGAAATGTGTTGACGCTCTCCCCACAAACCGTCAACGAGACACGTGCGCAGTTCACCTATAGCGATTTGAAGGCGCCCCCAAACGACCCGACCGGTCCGGCTGTCCGCATCTCCGGAATTGCCTCGTTCGGCACGCTATCGACTTCGCCGACCGCCCGTTCCGACAAATTGTATGAAGTTGTGGACAATCTATCGCATCAGGCGGGAGCGCATGCGTTGCGTGCAGGCGTTGATTTTCTAGGTAACGACCTAACGATCAAGTTTCCCCGGTCTGTTCGCGGCAGCTATTCGTTTTCGTCACTCCCCAATTTCCTGGCGGGCCGCTACACCAATTCAGGCTTTACCCAGACGTTTGGAAATTCTATTGTGACCCAAACCAATCCGAATATTGGGATGTATGCCCAGGATGAATGGAAGCTTCGTCCACGCTTCACCTTGAACGTGGGGGTCCGGTACGACCTTCAGTTCATGAAAGATATCAATACCGATACGAACAACGTTTCACCACGCGCAGGCTTTTCATGGACGCCATTCGCTTCGCGGCGGATGCTAATTCGAGGCGGCTTCGGACTATATTACGATCGCGTTCCCTTGCGCGCTCTCGCAAATGCGCTTTTATCGAGCGGAAATACGACTGCGTTTACGGATCTGACGCAAGCGAGCGTGAGTCTTTCGCCCGGGCAGACCGGCGCGCCCGCCTTCCCCGATATTCTTGGCAGCCTACCGCCGAATGTGCTGATGAATTTCACGACGATGAACCGGGATATGCAGAATGCATATTCCGAGCAGGCCAACCTTGAAATTGAGCAGCAACTTGGAGAGAAAAGCGCCGTCACCGTCACTTACCGGCATTTGAGAGGCCGGCATCTCATTATTTCCGTGAATCAGAACGTACCGGCCTGCGTGGCATCGGGAGGAAACAACGGGTGCCGTCCAAATCCAAGCTATGGGAACAACAGCCAGTACTCTCCTCTCGCGGATTCGCAATACGATGGCCTTTCGGTTTCGTTCGTGCAGCGTCCCGCGCGCTGGGGCAGTTACCGCGTTTCGTATACGTACTCGAAAGCGCTCGATGACGTAGGCGAGTTCTTTTTCAGTTCGCCGCTCGACAATTTCAACATCCGGCAGGACTGGGGGCGTTCCGATGACGACCAGCGTCACCGCATCCTGTTCGACGGCAGCATTCATGGTCCCGAGGGGCCTGCAGACAATGTCTGGGAACACTTGACTCACGGATTTCGGCTGAGCGGCATCTTGCAATATTCATCGCCGCTTCCATTCAACGTCTTGACGGGAGCCAACACGATCCAGGGCACGGCAGCTCGCCCTGCGATCAATGGTGTCTACATCGGCCGTAACACCGGGATAGGGTTTGACAGTTTCACACTCGATGCGCGTTTGAGCCGCACGTTTGCTATTGGCGAGCGTTTGCGGCTGGATGCGATGGCGGAGGCGTTCAACGCTCTGAATCACCGCAACAATTTGTTTCCAAACGGTACGTTTGGCTCCGGATCGTATCCGGCCAGCCCTTCGGCCACGTTTGGAAGCCCAACCGCTGTAGGTGATGCAAGGAGCCTTCAACTCGCACTGCGTCTGTCGTTCTGAACCACATCGAATATAAGAAAGGAATTTACATGCATTTCATTCTTCTCGCAGCAATCGCTTTGCAGATTGGGCCGGTTTCGGCAGGCGCGCCAAATCGCCAGCCGCAGATGGCTGCTAGCGGCGGGAAGACGTTTCTGGTGTTCGGAAGCGGGCACTCGATTTGGTTTTCGCAATCGAGCGACGAAGGCTCAACCTTTTCGACTCCGGGTAAAGTTGCGGAACTTCCCGTTATGGCTCTCGGGCGGCATCGCGGGCCCCGGGTGGTGGTGAGCGGCAAGACGATTGTCGTGAGTGCAGTGGGCGGCAGCACGATTGCTAGCGGGCCGCATAGCAAGGGCTTGCCTTCGGATGGCAATCTACTGGCGTGGCGGTCTAGCGATAGCGGCCGCTCCTGGTCTGAGCCCGTGACTGTGAACGATGTGCCCGGCGCGGCGCGCGAAGGATTGCATGCGATGGGCGTTGATTCCGAGGGCACGATCGCCGCGGTTTGGCTGGATTTGCGATCACACGAAACAAAATTATTCGGCGCTCGATCGCGTGATGCGGGTAAAACCTGGTCGCGAAATGTTCTGCTGTATGAGTCTCCCGACGGGACCATTTGCCAATGCTGCGACCCTTCCATCGTTTCGACGGGCGCGCAACGGTTTGCGGTGATGTTTCGCAATGCGCTGAAGGGCGATCGCGATTTGTATCTGTTGAACTGGATTAGGGGTGGTGTCACGACACCCCAAAAGCTGGGGCGCTCTTCATGGAAACTCAATGCGTGCCCCATGGACGGCGGTGGAGTCGTGGATATCGACGGACGCGTCTTGACCGCGTGGCGCCGGGACGAGACCGTGTTTTTAGCGCGGCCCGGTCAGGCGGAAATGGCAATCGGCAAAGGGAAAGATGTGGCTCTCGCATCGGGACAAAAGGGCATCTTCATTGCCTGGACAGATCCAGACGGAATCGAAGTGCGCAAACCTGATAACGCGAATCCTGTCCAGCTTGCGAACGGCGGAGGGTTCCCTGCGCTGGCGCGCCTTTCGAACGGAAATGTACTCGCCGCGTGGGAACAGGGCGGTTCGATTTTTACGCAAGTTCTGCGCTGATTGGGTTCGCTTCTAAGTGGCGCGTTACGCCTTGGGCCGGTAGGCTTCGTCCAACAACTGCACCACGTGGGCGACGCGCTGGCCTGATCCGTACAGGCGCGCTCCCGCTTCGAGCTGCAACATGCAGCCGGGATTCGCGGTGGCGATCACTTGTGCTTTAGTGACGTTCACGGAAGCCATCTTGTGCTCCAGAATTTGCATCGCCATATCATTTTGCAAGATGTTGTATATGCCCGCGCTGCCGCAGCAGATATCGGCATTCGGCATCTCGCGAAACGTCAGGCCGGGGATGGCGCGCAGCAGTTTCCGGGGCGCTGTTTTGATCTTCTGGCCGTGCAACAGGTGGCACGAGTCCTGGTAAGTCACTGCGTACTCCAGGCTGCGCATATTCGGGTTCAATTCGATGGACGCAAGGAACTCGGTGACGTCTTTCATTTTCAATGAGAACTGTTTCGCCTTCTCGTAATATTTCGGATCGTCGGCAAGAAGTTCGTGGTATTCCTTCAGCGTCGATCCGCAGCCGGCGGCGTTCGTGATCACCGCATCGAATTCGCTGCCAAGCAGTGCGTCGATGTTATTCCTCGCAAGTCCGCGAGCTTCTTCTTTCAATCCCGAATGCACGTGAAGAGCGCCACAGCAATTCTGCGCTGCGGGCAGCACGACCTCGCATCCGTTTTTCTGGAGCACCCGTACGGTCGCCTCATTCAGGCGGCAGAAGGTGAGGTTCGCGATGCAGCCCGCAAGAAATGCAACGCGATAGTGGCGTTCTCCTTCGGCGGGGAACGTTTTTCCGATTTGCGAAAAGAAGAACGGCACTTCCACGGTCGGCGCCAGCGCTTCGATTCGGCCGAACTTGCCCAGCAAATCCAGAGCCCCGGTTGCCCGAATAATTTTCTGAACGCCGGATACCTGATAAAGATAGAGGCCGGCGCCGGCGATTTCGAGCATCACTCGCGATGGCAGTAGGCGATGGAAGATGAATCGACGCGCAAAACGCGCCGACCGGGACCGCTTCCGCTGCGCTTCAATTTCCGCGCGCGCCGCTTCGATCATGCGGCCATACGGCACGCCCGACGGGCAGGCTGTCTCGCATCCACGGCAGGCGAGGCATAGCTCCATGTGCTGAATGTAATCCGCATCGATCGGGCCGCCGTTCGAAACGTCGATCATCTGCTGGATACGGCCGCGCGGCGAATCCATTTCGACACCAAGCTCGCGATAAGTGGGGCAGGCGTTGAGGCAAAGGCCACAATGCACGCACTTGTCGAGATCCGCCTGCGCGGGACCAGTGCTTTTCCCGACGCGCGCTCCTAGGGTGCTAGATTCGGCCATAAAGACGATTACGATTCAGCAGACGGCCCGGGTCAAACATCTGCTTCACTTTCTCCATCATGACAAACGCTTCCCGCTCCGGGCCATCCGCGGGAATTCTCCACAGCTCTTCGGACTCGCGGATTGCGCCGGGCGCAAATTCGATCACCGCTCTCAACTGAAGTTGTGAGACGGTTTTCCACAACCGGGAAGCCGCTGCCCAGGAAGAAGCGTAGACATGCGTGATTCCGTTCGCCGCGCGGCAGATGAACGGATTGGCGATCAGCTTCAGTAGCGGCGGCATTCCCTGCAGCGGCGTCGAGATGCGCATGACGACGCCGTCTGGCTGACGGCTAAGGAATTCGGGCGTGAACTCCTGCACGGTGCGCCAGAACTCGCGATCGTCCGCGGCCGGAAGCACCTCCTCTCCACACAGTTCGCGCTCGTAGCGCTTCAGCACGGCTTCGCTGCCGCCCGCTCGAAGAGCCAGAACAAAACCACGCCGCGCGACACGAACCGCCGCGGCAGGCGAGAGAAGATCGAGTGCCAGCGGCTGTAAAACGCTCCGCAGGATCTCATTGCGCTTTGCCAATGCGCTGTCCGCATCTTTAAATGAATACAGGAACGTCTTGGTCGCCTCCGGGATGGAATGAAGGCGGAAATTGAGGCTCGCAATTGCAGCAAGCGTGCCGAAACTTCCGATCATCAGCTTCGCCATGTCCAAACCCGCTACATTTTTGACAACCATGCCGCCGGACTTGACTAGTTTGCCCTCCAATGTGACAAACGTCATGCCAATAACCAGATCGCGCGCGGTGCCGTAGGCGCGGCGCGAGGGCCCGCTGCTGTTCGATGCGACAACGCCGCCGATAGTGGCTCTATCGACAAACGGCGGATCCAGCGCAATCATCTGGCCGTTGACAGCCAGCAATTTCTGCAGTTCCGAAAAAGGAAGCCCGGCTTCCACACTGATCGTGAGGTCCCGTGGCTCGTATTCCAACACACGTCGCAATGCGCCTGTAGAGATATTGATATCCGAGGGCAGAACGGGGCCACCCATACGGTGCTTGCTGCGATTACCCGATAGCGAAATAGACGCGTTTCGGGACGCTTGCTCGCAGAGCAATTCCGACAATTCGTTCACCGTCGCCGGCATACACGGAAGCATGAAGTTCCATTTTGCCTGATGCTCTATGGAAGCTTCTGTTTTCCGCGGTTTCAGTGCTTACCAGCGGACGCCGAACGACACTGGCACAAACGTCGTATTCGTCGGCTCCGTAGGCACCCAGAAATATCGAGCTTCGGCGTAAAAACTCAAGCCTTCATGATGCAAGGGAATCTGAAAACCAGCGCCGAGATCATAACCGCCTGAAGATTTGGAGAACCTGCCGAGTACCTGATTCGCGGGAATCGCCACCTGTCCAATGATTCCGAACCAGGGATCGTAGAACGGAACTAACGCAATCGTTGGTTTCGTGAATTCGATAGTGCGCCGGAAGTAGCCGCCGCCCCCGGTTACGTACGGGATGAAACGCGGGGAGATGGGAAACCGAATGATGGGGTCGAGCGTAAAGGCCCATGTATGAGCGGTCCCATCCGGCTGCTCCAGGGCAGTCAAGGTAGCTTGGTTAATGTCAAAACTGGTATACAGTATGTTCGCGTTGATACCGAAGTATCGAGAGAAATTGAATCCTACCCCGCCATTCACGTTCCACCCGGTATTTAGATGGTTTCCCCACTCGCCGGTCGGGGATGTGAATCCACCCGCAAAATGTAAATCGAGGCGATGAAAATCCTGAGCGTTCGCAGCGGGCGCGAAAACCAGCAGGGAAGAGGCCAGAACAGGCCACAATGCCCGGCTAGTGAGCGACCGTCGAACTGCGTTGACTAGATTCATGAATACTCCTGCAATCTCTGACGATTCGTGCTATACAAAACCGACATAGGAACATTACTTAGTTTCAAGACGGTAGCGGGTGAATTACAGAAGAAATGCGAGTAACGATAACTTCTACGATCTGCGGTAGAGTAGATCGCGTGAGGTTCGCCGCCTTGTTGTTCTTGTGCCCCGCGGTTCTGTTCTGCGCGGATCTGAAGTTCGCGCCGCATATTATCGCCCCCGACCTGAATGATGGGTATCAGGTCATTTCCGCGGATCTCAACCGGGACGGCAAACCGGATCTGATTGCTTTGGGCGAACAGATGACCGAACTCGTCTGGTACGAAAATCCGGGCTGGCAGCGGCACGTGATCGTCGGTGGTGTCCATCACCAGATCAACTGCGCGGCGTACGATCTAGGCGCCGATGGCGTTCCCGAGATTGCGCTGGCGTACGGTTTCACGATGAATCCGAAAACGAGCGCAGGTTCCATTGTGCTGCTACATCACGATGGCGACTCGCGAAAACCCTGGCGAATCGCTCACGAAATCGATCATCTTCCGACCAGCCACCGGCTGCGGTGGGCCGATGTGTTCGGAGACGGATATCCCGTGCTCATCGACGCTCCCCTTGCGGGAGTTGACGCGGTGGCGCCCGACTATCGGGCGCATGTACCCGTGGTCTTCTACCGTCCCGGCGAATGGAAGCGCACACTGATCAGCGACGCAAATGAAGGCGTACAGCACGCGGTGACGCCGGTTTTCTGGAACAGCTCGAAGAAAGAGGCCTTGCTGACGGCAAGCTTTTCGGGAATC
>JAICLJ010000204.1 GCA_025927575.1 Bryobacteraceae bacterium
ATAAAAAAGGGCTGATAATAAAATGGCAGATTGTAAGCAAGTTGCAACGGCGCGGCTGTCCGAATTTCCTGTCCACTATAAAAAATGCCGTAGCCCCCGCGAATCACAGTATTGGTTGAGCGGAGTGGAGTCCAGGCGAAGCCAATGCGCGGCGAAAAATTGAGATGATCGGGCGTCACCAGACTCCTCGATGCGCCGTTTCGGTTGGCCACAATCAACTGTGCCGTCTGGTAGTCGAAATTGCTTTGTTTATCATTTACTTCGACCGCCGGCGAGAAGTAGTCGTACCGAACGCCAAGGTTCAATGTCAGGTGCTCGCTCACTTTGTAGTCGTCCTGAATAAATACGCTCGGTACACGCTGGCGATTGCCCAGGTTGAGCAGTGAAGAGATCGTCGAGGTTGCCGGCAACCCGAGCAACTCATCCGAAAGCGAGATGCCGCCGTCGCCGTCGAGCGGATTTTGCGTAAATTGTCCCGTAAACGTGAAAGAGCCGTTAGGAGCCGGAACCTGAAAAATGTTGAACTGGCTCCAGCGCATCTCGCCTCCGACTTTGATAATGTGCCAGCCGCGATTCAGCGTCAGGCTATCTGTGATTTGACGCTCTTGGCTGCCAATTATCGTAGGGGCGTATGAGGGAGATCCGATGCGGCGGTAACCGTTCGGCGAGAATAGCGTCACCCCGTTCGTGCTGGGATTATTAGGTGCGCCGGGGACGAGGACATCCGACGGCGGCACAGCATTTCCGCCCACCGGCACGCCACGGCGCACATGCACGTAATTGAATCCTATGCGGAATTCATTGACAGTTGTCGGCGAGAAGGTATGCGTCTGTCCAAGAGCGGCGCCCATAGTATCCTCGAACCCGTTGCCAGTCGCGGAATTGCCGCCGTTGGCAAGGCCGGGGAGAGGAGCCGGACGAACATCCGTTCGACCGCTCATCGACCATCGGAAGAACATTTGATCCGCTTCGGACATGTTGTAGTCCCCCCGAAAATCGCCTTGATCGATCCGGTCCTGTTCGATCGGTGAGATGACATAGTTGTTTTTCAACTGCCCGGCTTGGTTCGGAAGCGGATAGAGATTCATGATGTTCTGTGCAAGCGGCGAAATTCGATCTGACGGAATGATATTGCCTGGGAATTGCAGACGTGTGTTGGTCGTGCTGTCGTAACTTGCCGGATCGTAGATAACCGGATTGCCATCTCCGGAAAAATCGCCCGCGCGCTGCGCGGCGGTTGGGACAGAGGAGACCCAGGTCAGTGGATTCCGGATAACCGTGCCCTGATAGTCGCCGAACCAGAAGAGCTTGTCGCGCACGATGGGGCCGCCAAGCGTAACTCCGAATTGATTTTGCTTGAACGAGGCCTTGGCCGCTGCCGGATCTTCGAAATAATCCCGAGCGTCGAAGTAAGAGTTACGCATAAATTCAAATACATCGCCATGGTAGGCGTTTGTGCCGGATTTGATAATTGCGTTGATCGCCGCGCCGCCGCTCCGTCCGAATTCCGCCGAAAACGAGTTCGTCTGAATCTTGAACTCTTGGATCGCGTCCACGTTCGTGCGCAGCGCGACGCCGCCATTGTCGTTTGAGTTGTTGTCAATCCCGTCGAGAAGAAAATTATTGAGCGTGCCTCGCGCGCCATCCGCAACGAAGCTGTTTTGGCCGCCTGTACTACTTCCGCCTGTATTGCCATTCGTTCCGGAACGGGTTGCAACGACGCCCGTGGTCAGGCTTGCTAGCTGGATGTAATCGCGCCCGTTCAGTGGGAGTTCTGTAATCTTTGTGGACGAGAGCACCTGGCCCAGCGACGATGTGTCGCTTTGAATTGGAGGTGCCACGGACGAAACCACGACATTCTCCGTCACCTGCCCCACTTCCATTTCAAAATCCACGCGAAGCCGGTCTTGTACCTGGAGTAGCACATTGTCGCGAGTCGCTGTCTTGAAACCCGGCGCTACCGCGCTCAAGCTGTACGTCCCAACGCGGATAGGAGGAGAGGCATATTCGCCCCTGCTATTCGTGCGTACAACTGTGGTGTTGTTAGTCGCCGTCTCGACGATGGTGACGGTCGCAGAAGCAACCGCGGCTCCACTCGGGTCGCGTACTGTGCCGATAAGGCTAGCGGTATCTACTTGAGCAAAAAGGCTGGGCGTAAGAAGACAACAAATGATCAGTACGTGTTTAGTCATGGCTTATCCCCTTTAGAACATCCTCGTGAGCGGCGTCCATGGGTTTGTTCTCGCAATGAATTTGCCGCGTTTGCCCTAGTCAACCATGAGGCTTTCAACCTGTCAAGAAATATTTCCCATTCAGTCGATCTTCGTTTCTGAAACACGCTCATTTGAGCAACGGCCGAGGCGTCGCAAGCGTGCGGATGCGTGTCTGCGAGTGACGTGCTCACCAGCATGGATTATCCTCATAGCGGCCCAATGTTAATTTCAGAACCAACGATGGTTGATCTGTGAAACGTTTCTCATTAAACTCTTGACAGAGCTGTTCCGGGTATGCAAACTGACAATGATTTGAGCAGAAGGAGATCCCGGCGGCTCTGATGCCAACATGCTCTCCAAAGCCGATTCGATTTTTCGGCTATACCTGAGTGAAGGAATCCACACAGCAAATGAAGAACAGCTCGAAAATTGGCAGACGCGCATTCCTGGGGGTGGGTGCAAGCGCAGCGATAGCTACAAGCGCCCCGGCCCCTCCCTCGGATCGTTGCGGCTTGGGCTGTCCACCCGCGCCGGGGGATCGCCTCAACCAAGGGCCTTTCGGCATTGACCAGGACGAAGGGTGGCGCACCTTGGCCACCACAACGCCTTCGCGCGGGCATATCCGAAATTACGGGCTGGGATTGGTCGGCTATACGTGGGAAGAAAACGGGCCGGCGATTGGTGTGCGCAAGGGACTCGAAACGCTGGAAGAGTCAGTCGATCGCATGGCGAGTTTGCCATTTGTAGACGTGTTATACATCCGCTGTGATTGGCGCAATGTCCAGTCGAGCCCTGGACGCCTCGATCTGCACCCGGTGTGGGAGTTGACTCGCGACGCCGCTAAGCGGCACGGCCTGCGATTTGCGTTTCGCGTGCAACTCTCGAATCCCGAAATCGAGCCGAAAGAGATCGCGCTTCCCGTATTTCTTCGCGATAAAGTACCGATGGTAAAGATAGGCCGGATGCCGCGACACGGGAGGGACGTAGAGTTCGTCGAACCGCGGTATGATAGCCCCGCTTTTCAGAGCGCCTTCCGTGAGTTGACCGAGCTGCTGGCGGCACGCTTCGACGATGACCCTCTGGTCGAATGGGTCGATCTCATGCAGTATGGCTTCTGGGGCGAGGGCCACACGAGCGACCTGCCCAATCCGTTTCCGGACTTTCTCACCGCGGAACGGACCTTTCTCGATATGACCAGGTCGCAGATTGCAGCCTGGAAGAAAACGCCCCTTGCCGTCAATACGCAGCCAGACATCAGTCGTGTAGGAAATGGCGAGGTGCTCGATGCCGCGGTGCGCGCCGGGTGCTGGCTGCGCTCGGACAGCATCGTCGTTGAGGAGCCGATTCAAATCGAGGAATTGGGCAATCGACCGCCATGGCTGCCGGTGATCATGGAAGACGGCTATCTCCGCGACTACGACATCACAAAAATTCCCGTCGATGACGCCGGCGTGAACCTTCGCGAGAACGCCATGCTGCACGTCCTCGATCTGGGCGCCAATTACTGGTCGTTATGGACTGAGGCGCAAAATCTCACGACCTACAACGACAAATACCCCGACGGGTTCCGCGCGCTGCAGCAACGAATGGGATATCGAGTGCGGCCTGCGTGGATCTGGCAAAGGAAGCGCTTCGACACGTTTGAAGTGATTGTCGGTGTCGCTAATGACGGTGTCGCGGCAATCCCGGGTAACCTCCGATTGACTTTGCAATCAGGCGACGGGAAATACCGGGACAGCGGGTCGCTTGATGGAGGACAGCCGCCTGCCGGCAAAATTCGCCAGGCATCATTCATCCTGCCACGCGATCTTAATCGCGGCGATCTGAAGCTTACCGCCGAACTGGAAAGCAAAGGAGGCGTCCGCCGCCCGGTTCGCTGGGCCTGCGTCCAAACCCTGAACTCCGACGGATCGTTCCCGATCCACCTGAAGCAGGCGGGGGACGCCGGTTGGCGTAAGGGCGTCTAACTAGCTTTGCGGCAGCGGCGGTAACGATAGGTGTGGCCTGGTTTCTACAGGCCTGAAATCTGCGCTGACGAGGCTGAAAGCAGGCTCCGAAAATAGTCGTTCAAGAGGCGGTCGCCCGGATCATACTGCTCTCGCGTCTTCGCAAATTCCGTGAGGCGGTTGCCAAATGCTTTTTGCACAATCGCCGCGGTGAGACCGAACGTTTGGTTGAAAAGCGGAATGCCGCCATGGTCTATGCTGAATTCGTTATACGCTGCCAGAAATTCTGTCCATCCAGGGTTCGCCGTTGAAACGGGATCGATTGTCATGACCGTTCCATCGTAGGAATAGGAAAACAGCGCTTGCTGATCCTTCGCAATTCGGTATCCCACGTAGATCAAATTGGACCGGTAGCCTTGCGTTTTGTAATAATCGCGGCAGAACTGGTAAAAGTCGGTCAGAGCGCGGGGATACTCTTCTTCCGGAAATGCGAACAGGCTAAACGTATATCGGCTATCGTTTGACTTTGGCGGATAACGGACGATCTGGTCGGGTGGAATCGTGTAGTCGGAGCGCACGATATTCTCCAGCTTGAAGCGCCACATGGCGGCAAACCCGTCAATCACTTTGTAACGGACATCCTTCAATGGAATGCTCTCTTCGACGTCATGTCCCAGACGCGGACCAAGCGTGCCCCAAAGATAGTTCCGCAGTTGCCAGGCATGGCGATTGGGTTCGCCCGACGCATTCGGATTGTCCTTTCGAAACTCGATGGTGATCAAGTTTTCAAACGGGAACATGTAGAACATCATCGATTCATTGCGCGCCTTCAGCTCGGGTAACTTCGCGACAAAATCTTCCAGGCTGAACGTTTCGTGATAAACCTTCATTGGCGTGAGCGGCCGGATGCGGTAGGTCACCTCGTAAATAATGCCGAACAGTCCATAGCTCGAACGCACTTTCTGCATCAGCTCGGGTTGGCTGTCGGTGACCTCCAGGAGATCTCCGGATGGCAGGACCATCTTGACGCCGGTGACATAGGACCCGACCTGCCCGTACTCGCCCGGCATGGAGCCATCCTTGGTTCCCGCGCAGGCCGCGCTCCCAGCGCTCAAGCTGCCGATTTCGGTGTTTACGTAAAACTGCAAATTCCGCTTCTCGAGTTCCTTCGCCAGCTCGATGTGAAGGGCTCCGGCTTCCACCGTTAGCGTGTCGGTGCCGATGTTCAGGATTCGATCCATTTTCATTTGGATCAAGGTTCCGCCTTCGGCGACGCCGCACGGCGCCGTTGAATGGTTGGATCCCACCGCGCGAACAGGCGACGGATACTTTTGTGGGTCCTTCAGTACGGCGATAATGTCCTCTTTCGAGTTCGCCTGAACTACGATCTGGGGATGAGACACCAGATCTCCAAACCAATTTGTTATTTCCGGGCCAGCCATTGTCATGATTTCCTTCTCGTTTTTCGAGCTCAGCTTCACGCCTTCTCGATCGTGTAAACAGGATCGAATTCCGGAATGCCGGCCTGCCTTCCTGCAATCCAGCGAAGGCAATAGACAGTTCGCGGGTCCGTCAGGCTGCCGAATTGGTTGACCAGCACTTCCAGCAACAGATGTGCTCCGGCGTCCTTGTAATAGTCGATATCGGGCTCGGCCAAAATGCACGTCTGCCCGTTAATGAGTTGCCGGTCGTTCTCATGGAACGTTAATTGAAGATTCGCTTCGCCGAACTCGTTCTGCTTGTAACTCTTGGTTGCCCCGGGATGTAGCAGGAACGGAGCGTCTACAAATGCGCCGTGTTGCTTTGCGAGTTCAACCTGCTTCACCAGCGCCGGATCGGCCCAGGCAAAAAACCTGTCTCTCGCCATTGCATGTGATCCCGTGCGATCCCAGGCAACCTGCTTCACGTAATCGAGAGCCGTGCCTTGAGGCAGCAGCGATTGATCCATCGCAGCCACCAGGTTCAGCAGGCAGGCAAGCACCCCGCCGCTCTCGTAGTCCATCAGATCGCTGTATCTGTTGCCTGCCGCCGCGTCGTCGGAAGCTCCCGCCGAAAACAAGATTTTCAGTTTAGGCCGGCTGGCGCACAGAGGCTGCCACGTGGCCTTCGCAAAATTGAAAGCGTTCGAGCTGGGCAGCAGCATCAAGTCAACGATCCGGTTCTCTCCCGCCGAAATCTTAACCGGATAAAAGCCCGAGTCTTTACAGCCCTCAGCTGAAGCAATTACGGCATAGTTATCGCCGAGGTTCTGAAAGACACTCAGGCCGCCAAACGTGACTGACGCATGGTCGTGATACTTACGCGAGACTTGATTCTGATTTCCGTCGCGAAGGGTAATGAGGAGCTGTCCGTCTGAAAACGGCTTCCGTGTTCCATCGAAAATGTTCACGGTGATTGCGCCCGTGGACAATCCGGTATTCAAACCGCTAACGGCTAATGACATGGGACAAGTCTCCTCGAGCGCCCGCTGCCGTACTGGCGTTCACGGCTGACGCTCCGGCACGGGCGTAGCTTTCCGCCCTCTTTATGAATTCCTCAAGATCCAACTGCGGCGTCATACCCCGTGCTGCCCCGCAGATTTCTTCGATAATGTGCTGGCCCAGACGCCGGTAGCTTTCAAACTGACTTTCATCGAAAAACTGATCTAACGTGGGCTGGTGCGGGAATTCGAGTTCGAGCGCGGCATATTGCTTTACATCCGCCGGCTCGTTTCCGTTCATCGAAGCCTTGATGTAGATCAGCGTTCCTGCCTTGGCTCCCGGGTCGACGGCGCCGTAATGAATATGTCCGATCGCGCAGTGGCTGCCCGAAAACTTCTCGCTAGGCTCCCCGGCTGGCGACATGGGCATCGAAGGCTTTTCAAACTCGATCGGAATGCCGAGGTCTATTCGAACTTTCCGAACGGCATTGCCAACATCTTCGTAGGTGTAGCCGGGGTCGGCGCCTGCATCGCATACTACGATCAGGCTGCAGCGCCGTAGAACCATCTCGTACAATCCCAGATTCTCGAAGTGGCCGCCGTCGGACAGATAAATCCAGTCATTCGTATCGTCGGTGAGCCCCAACGCCTCATCGATGAAGGCCCGCACTCCCAGCCTTGGTCCGGGGCGCTTCCAGACTCTTTCCTTCGCCTTGGGATTGCCCAACCACCAGCCCAGGCGCGCATTGAACAACGTCATCACCAACGTAAGCAGTGGAGAAGAGTGATAGCCCATGTTGGGACTCGCCGCCGCGCCGGAGATCGTGATGGAGGTCCCGAGACTAATCGGCGTCGTCCGGGCATTGTATTTGCCGCCGTAAAAGGCGGAATCCCGGTACCCAAGCCGGCAGCTCCCGGTGTGAAGCCGCGTCGAGCTGAACGGTTCCGCTTTGCGCTGCTGCCATGCCAGATTAGAACCATGCACTAGATTGAGCGTCATATTCACAACGTGCAAGGGCTTGTACTGCGTAAGCGAGCACATCGACAGGTTGTCGTTTTCATCGAATCCGGTAAACGGATTCGGCTTCCGGCCGCTATTCGAAGCGCCTAGGTAAGCGCGAATCAAACGCTCCCGGTACATACCATGGAGGGAGAACTTATTCACGTTGATAAAGGCGGAGGTCACAAGGCAAACAGCCGTATATCCCAGAATTAACCAAAGCGTGCGCGCGGTGGCTTGCCCCAGCGGCGCGAGTGGTCCCGGCCAGAATGAAGGTATGAACGCAGGTAGCTTTCCGAGCAGCTTGATAAGTCCGAAATTTGCCGCCGACAACAACATCAGCAGCAGAATGAGAAACACAGGCAAAAGCAACTTTGCCGCGTGTTCCTTCAAAAAACTGCTGGGGAGAAGCTTCGATGCTTCGGCATCATTCTCGCGCTGGCCTGACGGAGTCGAAGGGCTGGCGCCCAGCCGGGCCGTGCTCCATCCCGTCAGTCCCGTAGCAGCCGTGAACGCCGCGCTCAACCGTAAGTCTGCCCAATGGAGAGCGTCGGTTGCGTAGAGCACAATAAAAGCAAAAGCCACCCAGCCGAGCGCGATTACCAGATACCATCCGCCGGCACGTGCCCACCATTCGCGATCTTCGTCTTCCGTGACGTAACTCGTGGCGCCTACCAGAAGCGCGCCCGCGAAA
>JAICLJ010000086.1 GCA_025927575.1 Bryobacteraceae bacterium
AACCGACTTTCGCAGCCAGCCCGTGTCCGTATTGGGCAGTGTTACCCAGCCCGGCGTTCACCAGTTGCAGGGCGGAAAATCGCTCCTTGAGGTGCTTTCGTTAGCGGGCGGAATGGCTCCAGACGCAGATTCGAGTGTCATTATCACGCGTCACGCTGAGTGGGGCCCTATTCCGGTTCCCGGGTCGAAGCTGGATGCCAGTGGGAAATACTACATGGCCCAAATAGACCTTCAATCGGTGGCCGAAGCGAAAACTCCTCAGGACAATATCAGAATCTTTCCCAATGACGTAATTCAAGTGCCCAAAGCGCGGCTGGTCTACGTTCTGGGCGAAGTGTCCAAGCCAGGCGGGTTCGTGCTGCACCAGGACGAGAATGTTACGGCCGTGCAAGCTCTGTCCATGGCGGGTGGGCCGACACCGTACGGTTCGACGAAGGGCGCCAGGCTTCTGCGGGCCTCTGCCAATTCCAAAGAACGGCAGGAGATTAATGTGAACCTCAGGCAGGTGCTGGAGGGCAAGGGCGGCGACATGGTTATGCACCCGGAGGATATTTTGTACATTCCGGGCAATGCATCGAAGAAGGTTAGCGTGCAATTACTTCAAACAGGCCTGCAAATCACGACGGGGTTAGTTATATGGCGGCGGTAGGTCAGAGTTGGGCTGGGAAGAGTATCGCTGGGGAGAGTGTCCATGGACGATAGAGAATTGTACAAGCGCAATCTCGAAACACGGGAGCTTGCTTCGAAGGCGCAAGTTCAAAATTGGATGCCGCTTAGCCAAGAGGGGCCGGGAGAGAAGGCCGAGTCTGGCGGCAGGCGGATATGGGGAATCCTGTGGCCCAACAAGTGGTTTCTCTTCTGGTGCGCCGCGGTATGCGCGGTTGTTGCCTTAGGGGCCTCCTACCTGCAAACGCCATTGTATAAAGCGCAGACGTCGCTCGAGATCGAGGATCTGAACGAGCACTTCCTGCAGCTAAATGAGGTCGATCCAGTGAGCAAGGGAGGCAACAGCGACTCGTATCTGGAGACGCAAATCGAGATGCTCTCGAGTACGACATTACTCTCGCGGGTCGTCAAACGCTTGCACTTGGAAGATGCCTATCAGCCCGATCCCAATCCGAGCTTCCTGACAAAGCTGAAAGACAAACTCAACCTTCCCAAACTGCCGCCGCCCTCGCCAACCGAATCCGCGGTAGCGGACGTGAGAAAGAACCTCGACGTGGCACAACCGCGCGGTTCGTCGCGAGTTGTCACAGTCGAATTTATTTCGACGGATCCGCAGCTTGCGGCGAAGTTCCCAAACACCCTCGCCCAGGAATTCATCAATCAGGGAATAGAACTCCGGATTCAATCGGCGCATAGGTTGGGTACTTGGTTAACGAAAGAATTGGAGCAGAGCCGTAAAACCTTGCAGGACTCCGAGAACGCCTTGCAGCAGTACGGGCAATCCGCTGGGCTCTTGTTCACCGACGACAAAAACAGCGTAGCGGAGACAAGGCTGAAACAACTGCAGGAAGAGCTATCCAAGGCGCAAGCTGATCGCATGTTTAAGCAATCCACCTATGAACTAGTCAGCAAAGCTAGCCCGGACGCCCTGGGGCAAATGGTGGGTAATAAGTCATTTGATGATTATCAAATTAAGTTGACTGACCTCCGCCGCCAACTGGCGGAAGCGCAAGCATTGATGAAGCCTACCCATTACAAGGTAAAGCAACTCGTTGCTCAGGTTGCGGCGCTGGAATCAGCGATGGCTCATCAACACAAGGAGACCGCGAACCGCCTCGGGGATGAATACTCGGCGGCACGGCGACGCGAACATTTGTTGCAGGAAGCTTACGATCAGCAATCTCAGCTCGTTTCCGCCCAGGATGCGAAGGCGAGCAAGTACAACGTCCTCAAGAATGAAGTGGAAACCAACCGGCAGTTATACGATTCCATGCTCCAGCGGGTTAAGGGCGTGAGCGTCGCATCGGCGATGCACGCCACCAACGTCGTGGTGTTCGATCCGGCGCAAGTCCCGGGGCGTCCCTTTGAGCCCAAGCCAATGATGAATTCGCTGATCGGCTGGTTTAGCGGTCTGCTGCTTGGCACCATTTTCTTGTTCTTGCGGGATCGGTGGGATTTGACGTTGCGAGTTCCCGGCCAGGTCGGCTTGTATCTGAATGTGCCCGAACTCGGGGCCGTGCCCAGCGCTGAGAAGAAGCTATTGCCTCCATCCCCAAAGATTCAGCCTCGTATCACGCCGGGTCAGCCGGTGTTTAGGGAGCAAAACGGCGTCGAGTATACGATGATTCGAGACCACTTTGCCACAGAATTTTCGGATCTCGAAGGCGCTTCTCAACTCGCGGATTCGTTCCGGGCTATCCTCGCCTCGATCCTACTGTCAACTGATGATGGTAGGTCGCCGAGTGTGATTGTGCTCACGAGTCCTTCCGCCCAGGAAGGAAAAACGACCACCGCGACGAACTTGGCAGTCGCTCTCGCTTCGATCGGTAGGAAGGTTTTATTAATCGATGCCGATCTGCGCAAACCGCGGTTGCATCAGATTTTCGGCCTTCGGAATCACCATGGGTTCAGCGACGTCCTCGCCGATGAAACCCAACTTATTCGAAAACAGATTTCTGAATACATTCAACCGTCGACGATCAACGGCCTATCTGTTCTGACGAGCGGACGGAAGCGCATCGTTGCCGGTAATCTGCTCTACGGTCCCCGGGTTTCAGACTTGTTCGCGAGACTGCGTCCGGAATTCGATGCTGTACTCATTGACACGCCACCTTTGTTAGCCGTCGCGGATGCACGGCTGCTGAGCCGGAGCGCCGACGGAGTTGTTCTGGTGTGCCGAGCTGGGACGACAAATCGAGAGAGAGCCAAAATCGCGGTCGATCGGCTTCTGGCCGACGGCACTCACGTGATCGGAACAATTTTGAACGATTTCGATCCCCGCACAGCGAACTACGCCGGAGAATACGAACACGGTTATTCAGCGGTCCAAAACGATGGTCCGGAGTTGCGATAGCTGCGCACGATAAATCGGCGCCGTCGCCGCGTGAAGTTCACACTAATCGCGTGAGTACCCTGCGGCGAAAGCTCACATTTCTATGCAATTAGCATCTTCCGGCGATTCCACATTTCCGAAGCTGCGAGTACTCATCTCGGCCTATGGCTGTGGTCCAGGACGAGGGTCGGAGCCGGGCGTCGGATGGAACTGGTCAGTACAGTTGGCTCAATTTCACGAAGTGTGGGTCTTGACGCCGGAGCGGGAAAGATCCGCGATCGACAGGTATCCGGTAAACGACCTTCCGCGGAGCCTGCACTTTGTTCACTGCGACCTTCCACGGTGGATTCGACCGCGCAGTCCAGGTACCACTCTGGAGTACGTGCTTCACTATCACCTATGGCAGATATGGGCTTATTTTGTTGCACGAAAGCTGCATAAGCAGCATTCCTTTGATATCGTGCATCACCTCACGCTGGGGGCGCATTGGAAACCAAGTCTGCTGTCCTTGTTGCCGGCTCCATTCATCTGGGGGCCACTCGGCGGAGGGGAAAACCTACCGCCATCGTTTGGGTCATTCCTTAGCTGGAAGGGCCGCATCTTCGAGCTCTGCAGAACGTTGATCCGAATGCTCGGCGAAATAGATCCGCTGGTTCGCATAACCGCAAGACGGGCTGCGCTGGTTCTCGCGAAGACCGAAGACACCGCGAGGAGGGCGCGCGCTTTGGGATCGCGCAATGTCCGAGTGTTTTCGGAAGCCGGATTGCCCCCGTCTGAATTGGCCAAATTGAATAGCTTTCCGCTCCCGGAAGGCGGCCCAATTCGCTTCCTCAGCCTCGGCCGGCTGCTCCACTGGAAGGGTTTTGAACTTGGATTGCGTGCCTTTGCGAAAATTCACCAAGAGTTTCAGGAAGCTACCTTTTGCATTGTTGGGCGTGGACCGGAGCAGGGAAGATTGGAACGCATCGCGCGAGCCCTGGATATTTCCGGGAAAGTGCAGTTCTGTGGGGTGTTGCCACGCACGAAAGCCCTCGAGAAGCTGTCTGAATGCACGGTTTTGGTGCATCCGAGCCTGCATGATTCAGGTGGCTGGGTATGTCTGGAAGCAATGGCGGCCGGCCGCCCTGTGATTTGCCTGGATCTTGGCGGTCCAGGGACCCAAGTTACCGACGAAGTCGGATTCAAAATCCCCGCTCACTCTCCAGAGCAGTGCATCGAAGGAATCGCCCAGGTGATGCGCCTGCTGGCCAACGATCCAAGCCTGGTACGGCGGATGGGGGCGGCCGCGCGCCTCTATGTGAACCAACAATACGCGTATGAGCGTAGGGCTTTGGCGGTTATGCAGTTTTATCATTCTTACGCAGCCAAGATTCCAACCCGGCATCCGGATACTTGCTTGGTTGAGAGGATTTGAGCAACACCCATGCTGGCGTTGAACTCGCAAGCACCCTGGAACGACGGAACTCGATTATTCGGTTTAGCGACGCTATTGATGTTGGCGCCGCTGACCGGGTTATTAATTGTGCATGCGCCGTTAGTAGCTTGGGTCCTGGTAGGCGCGCTAGCTGCGCTTTTGTTTCTTGAGTTTAGTTCAATCTATTGGGTCGTGATCGCCATCATGGCCGCGACGTTGTCACGGGTGGCGGTTGCCTTCGGAGCGCCGCACTTCCTGAACTTCGTTCACTTCCCCTTGGTTGTTGGCGCCTTCGTGGTGACGCTCCTAAAGGGCCATACTTCGCGTCCTGCCAGAGCTATTGGAAACTGCCTTGACGTTTTTCTTGTAGTAAATGTGGCTTCCTGGTTAATCAACGATGGCGAAATACTGCGCCCCGTTCTGAACTGGCTGGTCCTTATGGAGCCGTTTTTGCTTCTCTACGTTCTGCTCGCCACGCCGGTAACCGCACGAACCAGCTCGCTTCTCTGGAAGGTTTTGCTCGCGATATGCTTCGTTCAAGTGCCGCTTGGGGCCTGGCAGTTTCTAACGGTGAGTCGCGGGAACCCGGATCTTATTCAGGGCTCATTCATCGGATCCGGGACAGGCGCGCATGTTGCCGGCGCCGTTACCTTGCTGGGCTTTCTCATCCTTATTTGCCGGGGCGCCGCGTCAAGCGTTCCACACGTTAAGACTGTGTGTTTTGCCGCCGCAGTTCCGTTGATCGGCCTGGCCGTCATCGCCGATGCGAAACAGTCGATTTACTGCTTTATTCCGGCATTGTTATTTGCGATCGTCAGCATCAAGGGCGTCCACCCGTTGAAGGTTGTTTTACCGATTCTGTTTCTCGGCCTGCTGCTGTATGCATCCTTTTATTTCTACCGGCCCCTCCAGAAGATAGAGCAGCGTGGCCTTGTCTCGCATGGCTTACAGGGGAAAACATCTGCACTTCTGAGTATCGTCTCCGCGATGTCCGAAACGCCGACGGGGTTGCTTGTCGGCATTGGTCCCGGAAATTCGGTGAGCCGTGTTGCCTTAATGACGCCTGATGCGCAACTGGATGGTACTTCCGCCATTTCGGCTTTGGACCTGAAGACAGCACCCTTGACGCGGGAATTACTCGACATTTCGTATCACAATTGGCTCTGGAAAAGCTCCTCTGTCTGGTCTCCCGAATGCAGTTGGTTTGGCCTGTTCGGCGACTTGGGCTTCGTTGGCGTCGGGGTCTATCTTTGGATGCTGTGGCTTGCGTGGAAGATAGCAGGTCGGCAAGGTGGATGGTTGAGCGCCAGCGCCAAAGGAAGTTTGATCGCGCTTGCCACCCTCGGCGGCGTTTACACCTGGTTGGAAGAGCCTAGTTTCACGCTCCTCGTAGCGTTGCTGATCGGCCTCGCAGTCATGCCGCGGCTTAAGACAGACGCCGCTTAGTAGCTTGCTCCCACCCCGGGGCCTCAAGGGAATTCTTTGCACGTTCTGGTTCTTCACAACCGTTATCGCTTGAACGGAGGAGAGGACGCAGTCGTCCGTTCCGAGATTGAGCTGCTGCGATCCCGATCCGTAAAGGTGACTGAGTTAACCGTGACGAATGAGGCGGAAGCCGGCAATTGGAGTAGCTCCCTCCGACTCGGTGCCGCAGCCATTTGGTCACAAGCCTCTTATCGGCAGGTGAAAGAACTCTGCGCCGACGTTCGGCCGGACATTTCTCACGCACATAATTTCTGGATGCGACTGTCTCCCTCAATTCATTACGCATGCAGGAAAGCAGGCGTCGCTACGGTTCAGACTCTTCACAATTTCCGGCTTCTCTGCGTTCGAGCCGATTTCTTGCGTGATGGCCGGGTTTGTCAGGATTGTTTGGGGCACACGCCCTGGCGAGGTGTCGTTCACCGCTGTTATCGCGATTCGGCGTCTGCCTCCGCCGCTGTGGCGGGCATGATCTCAGCTCACCGCTTGGCAGGAACATGGAGGACTCATGTCGATGCCTTCATTGCGTTAAGCGAACATTCAAAATCGAAATTCGTTGAGGGCGGCATTCCCAAGCAGAAACTTTTCGTCCGGCCAAACTTTCTCGAGGACACAGCCGCGCCGGCGACGCTTCCTTCCGGCTCAAATGTTGTCTTGTTCGTGGGACGTCTATCGGAGGAGAAAGGTGTGGAATTGCTGCTTCGTGCCTGGCGCGAAGTGCGAAAGGCGAGCCCAGGGATTCTACGCATTGTCGGCGACGGGCCGCTTCGAGCGCAACTGGAGCGGCAGGCGCAGAACAGTGGATTCGCGGCGAGCGAAGTGCAGTTTGCCGGAACGTTGGCTTACGCCGAGGTTGTGCGCGAAATCGGCAACGCGAGGGCGCTCGCCCTCCCTTCACTGTGTTTCGAAAACTGCCCTCGCACGCTGCTCGAGGCGTTCTGTAGTGGCCGACCGGCGGTTGTTCCGAATCGTGGATCTCTCGATGAACTTGTTCATCACGATGAAACCGGCCTTAAGTTTGACGCCGGCAATGAAGGCAGCCTTGCTCAGGCATTGTTGAAAGTGCTGTCCCCGTCCGCCGCGGTGGACGCTTGGGGATCGAGTGCGCGGCTCGAATATCTGTCGCGGTATACGCCAAACGCCAGCTTTGAAAGACTCATGCAGATCTATCAATTCGCGTTAACCCAACGCTGTGAACGCGCCCACGCCTTCAATCGTCCAACCCAACTCGAAGAGAGTTCTTAGCATGGAGCAGCTTGCGAAAACGAACATACTTGGTGTCGGCATCACTCCAACATCCTACGACGAAGTGGTGCGCCTCTGCGATCACTGGCTTGCAAGCCGCAATACTCGCCGCGCCTTGCGTGGTTCTGAACGGCCGGGTGGCCGGACCCGCTACATTGCCGTTACATCGGTACATGGCATCATTACATCTGTCCTCGATCCATCCGTGCGCCGGTGTATCAATCGCGCAGACGTGGCGACGCCAGATGGAATGCCGGTGGTCTGGGCGCTCCGCTCATTCGGCTGCAGGGCTCAGGAGCGAGTCTACGGCCCGACTCTAACGCTGGCTCTCTGCGCCATGGCCGAGAAGCGCGGCCACAGCATCTTCCTATATGGAAGCCGTCCGGAAACTCTCGACAGCCTGAATGACAATCTGTTGCTGCAGTATCCGAATCTTCGGATCGCCGGTTCCTTCTCTCCGCCATTCCGGCCTCTAACGGAGGGCGAGAGTGCGGAAATTCTTCAGCGGATAACGGACTCAGGAGCGGCCTTCGTTTTCGTAGGGTTAAGCACTCCTAAGCAAGAACTATGGATGGCGGCGCACGCCCCGCAGCTTGACGGCATGATTCTCGTGGGAGTCGGCGCTGCATTCGATTTTCACGCGGGAAATCTGCGGCAGGCGCCTCGCTGGATGCAGCGGTCCGGACTGGAGTGGCTGTTCCGGCTGCTGGCGGAACCTCGTCGATTATGGCGGCGATACCTGCTGGTCACGCCATTGTTTCTTCCACTTTGGTGCTTGCAGCGGCTCGGCATCCTGCAATTCTGGCGGCGTTTCGCATTTGACGAGCCGCGTCCGCGCATGGTAAAGAGCGCAGGTTTATAGCGTTACCCAAAAACACGACGTATTGAAATTTTATTGTTACTAGCTTCACAGGAGGACTTCCGTGACTTATAAAGGAAAAGTCGCCGTCACAGGCGCTGGTGGCTTCATTGGGCATCACCTGGTTTCATATTTAAAAGCAGAAGGCTATTGGGTTCGCGGCATCGACGTGAAACATCCGGATTACGAAAACACCCCAGCCGATGAGTTTCTGGAGCTGGACCTTCGTTATTGGGATTCCAACCTCATCGCAACCAAAGGCGTGGACGAAGTATATGCACTCGCCGCAAACATGGGTGGCATCGGGTTCATCGAAACTCACAAGGCCGAAATCGTTCGCGACAACACGATGATCAACATGCATACGCTTGAATCGGCGCGTGTAAATGGGGTTCATCGATATCTCTATACATCCAGCGCTTGCATCTATCCGGGCTATTTACAAAACGAGAGTAATCCGGCTCCGCTCAAGGAAGAAGATGCCTATCCCGCAGCTGCCGAAGATGGCTACGGTTGGGAAAAACTATATGCAGAGCGCGCCTGCCGTCATTATCGTGAAGATTTTGGGCTTGAAACGCGGGTCGTTCGCTTTCACAACATCTTTGGGCCGCTGGGAACGTACGATGGCGGGCGTGAAAAATCTCCCGCGGCGATATGCCGAAAGGTGGCTTTAGCCGCTACGGGAGATTCGATCGAAGTTTGGGGAGATGGAGAACAGACGCGATCCTATTGCTATATCGACGACTGCGTTGAGGGCATCTATCGCCTCATGCGTTCCGCGCACCACGATCCTCTCAACCTCGGCCAGGATCGAATGATCTCGATCAATCAGCTGGTCGATATGGTTGCCGGAATTGCCGGCAAGAAGATTTATAAGGCGTATGACCTCACCAAGCCTCAGGGCGTTCGAGGCCGGAACAGCGACAATACCCGTTTGCGGCAGGTCCTAGGTTGGGAGCCGGCCGTATCTCTCGAAGAGGGGCTGCGGAGAACTTATACCTGGATTTCCGGGGAACTAACCCGAAGCGGGCAGATGGAGCCTAGAGGGAGTGCCTTGGCTACAGCCTGATCTACATTTTAGCTGCACCGTGTGAGCGAGGTTCGCCTTTCGCATTAACTACAAACTCACAGGGAAGCAGTTGTGTGCCCGCGCGGAGGAGCCGCTGGCCGGGAGGAAAAGTTGGCGTCGCACGGTTAGGAGTTACCACAAGATGCCTAAGATCAATCTGACGCGCTGCGCGGCGCGGTTGCATTTACTCCCGCTGGCGGCGCCCCTGAGGCTGCACCGTGGCGCTGCGATCCGAGACTCCGGTTGGTTGCGGAGTTTTATCGAGCAAAAATCGGTAGACGCAGCCGGGAACCCCATTCCCTTCATGTCATATGCAGCGGTCGATTTACTCGCTGAGCGAGTGCCATATGGTGTGAGTGTCTTTGAGTTCGGCTCAGGGTACAGCACTCTCTGGTGGGCGGCTCGGGCCAAACGTGTCGTCTCGTGCGAACATGACGAGAAATGGCGCGCTCTCGTCATGCAAATGGCGCCGGCGCGCGTTGACATTCTGTGTCGAACGGTGGATTCGTCGGGCTCCTACTCGAGGACGATCGCTGAAGCGAGGGGACCATTTGATGTCGTTGTGATTGATGGCCGCCAACGAGTGCAATGCTCGCGAGCGTGCCTGCCGTTTCTAACGGACGACGGCGTTATCGTTTGGGATGACACCGACCGCGATCGGTATAAGCCGGGAATTCAGGAGCTGCGCCAAAGAGGTTTTAAGCAACTGCAGCTTACGGGTCTTGGGCCCATCATCGCAGACAGGAAGTGTACGTCGCTGTTCTATCGAAATAGCAACCTTCTTGGGCTCTGATCGTTTTCGCGGCAAATGGTTCGGAGACAAAGGGATGACTGAAGCGCCACGGGCCGGCTCTCCGTATTCAATGGCAGGCGAATGGCTCCGGCTTTCAACTTTCGATCAGGCCAAGATATCCGTCGCGAGCCGGATTAATCCATAGATCATCAACAGCAAAATTTGCACAAAAAAGCCACCCGGCTCGCCGGGTGGCTTTTTTTGTGCCTGCAAGAATGCTCGACAGCTCGAAAGCACCATCGAATCTCGCCCTTTTTGTTCCGAAAGGGCTTGAAATGCTCCGCAAATCGAAGGCGATGTGCCGCCCGGCGACCGCCTCCAGCGCGAGGCAGATCAGCACTATACTGATGAGATTGCCGCGCGCCGTCCGGCAACCGAAAAAGCGCCTGCCATTCGCGCTCCGAAGTTCAAGCCTTCGTTTTGAGGGCAGTTTTGCGAGGCCCATGCTCCCGAGATGGCAATGTGCGGCAGAATTTTAACGGGGAACTACAACCCCACGGCAGACTCCGGCGCGGCTGCTGACAAAGATGTCGCTGACCTGCTTTACCGCTACGGCATCGGGAGCGTCGCAGTCTCTCTTTTTGCTTCCTCCGGTCTCGCTTTCATCTCCATCGAGCGGCTCCCTTCGACTTTACTGTCGCTTTGGTGGCTGCTCATGACGGCTGTCCTTGTCCTCCGTGGTTTGGACATTTTTTTCCACCGCTTCCGGATTTCCGCATCTGACACGTCAGCTCGCGAAATCCGCCGATTCGGAATAGGCGTGATCGCCGCAGCCATTCTCTGGGCGGCATTCCCCGTGGCCTTTCTTCTGCATTTGAACCAGATAGGTCGCGCGTATACGGCCATTGTCCTTTGCGGCATGGTGGGCGGCAGTGTCACAGTTCTAGCTCCCTCGCGGCGCCTGTCGCTCGCATTCTGCGCCTTTCTCGTATTGCCGATCTCCATTGAGTTCCTTTTCCTTGCGGGTGACGCCAACAAGTTTCTCGGACTTTTGGGCTTCTTCTTTTTCTTCGTGATGCTCGTCTCATCGAGAGTTGCCAATCGAGCAATTCTGGATTCAATTCGGCTGAGCCGGACAAATGAAGCTCTCCTCGTTGCCATGCAGCAAGCGAATTGTGAGCTGGCCGCAACTCAACAGGAACTACGCAAATCCAATCGGTCGCTCGAGTTCCGCATCCAGGCACGGACTGCCGATCTCGAAGCGGAAATGCAAGCGAAAGAGCATTATGCGAAAGAATTGTGGCGTGCCAACGAGGATCTCAAACAATTCGCCTTCGCTGCCAGCCACGATCTCCAGGAGCCGCTACGTATGATCACTACTTATTCGCAACTTCTCGTTAGCGGCTATCCTAGCCCGCTCGATGGCGAGGCAAGGGTCTGTCTGGACTTCATTACCAAAGGCGCCAGACGGATGCGGGACTTGCTTATCGATCTGCTTTCTTATGCTGAAGCCGGCGGTGACCGGGGAAAAGCGAATGAACTCATGGATCTTAATGCGATTCTCGACAATGTGAAGCAGAACCTCAAAATTGCAATTGACGAGAGTTCGGCCGTGATCGTCAGCCAGCCGTTACCTCAGATTGAAGGCCAGCGAGCGCACTTCATGCAGCTATTTCAAAACCTGATTGGGAATGCAATTAAATATCACGGAGAACAGGCGCCTCGCGTCCTTATCTCTGCTGAACCGCTGGATGATGCATGGCGCTTCGTCGTGGCCGATAACGGTATGGGCATCTCGCCGGAGTATCATTCGTATATCTTCGGCGTGTTTAAGCGGCTTCACGGGCAGACGATCTCCGGAACCGGCATGGGCCTAGCGATCTGCCAACGGGTTGTTGAGCGCTACGACGGCCGCATCTGGGTTGAATCGAAACCAGGTGAAGGAGCGAAGTTCTGTTTTACCATCCGGGAAGGCGGGACGAACAACTGAGTAACGGGTCAGATCCCAAGGCGTTCCATATCTTGCTTGTGGAGGATAATGCCGCGGACATCTATCTTTTCCAGCAAGCGCTGGTGCGTGCGGGCCTCACTTTCGATCTGACAGTAATTAAGGACGGGGGCGATGCGCTGGCGTTTGCCAAAAGCGAGAAAAAGAATCGCGAAAGCCGCGCTCTGGACCTGGTCGTCCTCGATTTAAATCTGCCGAAGATTGGAGGCTGCGAAGTGCTGGAAGCTCTGCGTCAGAATGCAGATCTGTCACATCTCGCGGTGGCGGTCATGACGTCGTCAGAGGCATCGCGGGACTACGAGAAGTGCGTCGAATTGGGCGTGAGCCGCTACATCACGAAACCTCTTGAGTTAGAAGATTTTCTACAAATCGGGGAGATTGTCAAACAGGTATTGCTCGAGAGTATGCCCGGGCCTAAATAGTCGTGCCCGGCTGACTCGCGCATCCGGCGAAAGGTAGCTGTACATCTCTGCCCGCTTTTGTTTTTCGGCACATAAACTTAACAGGCGCTCATAACAATGGGCCAGTAACTAGTTTCACACCGGCCTTCCGCGCCCGTTTAGTATAGAGTTGCTAGTCTTTCGTGAGCGAATACCCAAAGTTCGCGCCACCTTCCGAACACCACAAAAATCCCAGTACAAGCGCCGCAGCCGTGGTGATAGCGCGGAGCCAGGTGCTGAGAATTCCAGGCGTTTGAATTCTCAGGACTGCCCAGTCGAATCTGTTCAGCCGACAGGGCAAGAATCCGACATTCACGATTAGCCAAGGGCATTCATTCTTTCGATTTAGGCGAGGCTAGGATGGTATGGCTTTTGTTTCGGGAGCCACCCATTTCGCAGTGCTGCGGGTAAAGCAACGTTTGCGATGCTAAAATTAATAGAACGGCGGAGCTTACTGGAGCGGCGCCTGATTAACTGGCGTGCCTGGCGAACCTCGAAAAATCCTCCTTGTGTCGAGCTACGTGGTTTCCCAATTGGGTGGCGTGGAGCAGTACAACGAGTGGCTTCGTCTGCGGTTAGTAGCTCGCGGATTTGAGTGCCGGGTGGTTTCGTGCGATCACAAAAATGCGATCGCCGATGCCAAATTGCCATATAAACCTCTTGGGCCGCGCGCGTGGCCATTCGTCGCGCCGAGTCCCAGCGTAATCAAGGTCCTGCGCCGGGAAGTTGCGTGGGCGGACATCGTTTTCATTCAATATCACGCTTACCCGCTCTCCCTCTGGGCTGCGTTGGCAGCTTTTCAGAAAAGGAAGCCGGCGTCGACCTTCATTCATATGGTTGCGCCACCCTCGTTTCGTTCGAAGCTCTACAAGTCAATTGCATGGGCTTACGATCAAATCGCTGCGCGCCTGACGCTCCGGTGCGCGCATCCTATCGCCGTGTCGGCAGTCGCCGCCGATTTTATTGAATCGCGCTTCCGGATATTGCCCGTACGCGCGCCTTTCCCAATGCGACCACTGCCGGAGCGTCCGCACGTGTCGCCGCCGAACCCAGGCGAACCTCTCCACGTTGTGTCCGCCGGACGGTTGTCTGACGTGAAACGCCCGCTCGACGTGATCACTGCCTGCGATCTTGTAAAGAGCGGCCCCGTTCAGTTGCATATCTACGGGACCGGTCCTCTCGAACAGGAAGTGCAGGCCATGGCTGCAACGCGGCCCTGGATCGCTGTCCATGGGGCAGTCCCCTGGGAACAGGCGGTGGCCGCACAGGGCCGCGCGCACGCAGTGATTTCCGCAAGCGTGATGGATACAACGCAAGCTGCTCTGCTGGAACCCATGGCCATGGGCGTGCCTGCTGTGGCGACCAAGACAGGTGACGCCTTCCGGTACTTCGAACCGCCACTTGAGCGGTTTCTCACCCCGCAGGATCAACCGCAGGCTCTAGCGGATGGTCTTGATCTTCTGCGATCCGATTATTCCGCCTGGCAGGATAAATTTGCCATTCGCGGTGTGGAGTTGCGCGAAATGTTTGGGGAAGATGCTGCCGAACGTGCGGTACTGGCGGCGGCGGGGCTGATGAAGACCAACTTTCAGGGACGCTCAGAAGAGTAGGAAACGCCGGCAGAGACGTGGCACCGGAGTGGGCTGCTCTGGATCGTGGCTACCGGATCCACGTTCCAGGGCGGCCGTCTCACGCAGCCGGCAAGTTACGCCGGCTGTACAGAGGCATGCCGGATACTAGCTCGAGCCTTCTCCCGCATGCCTCGCAGCCGATTCGCAATCTGCCGGCGAAGCCGGACTACGGCAAAGTAGATAGCCATGGTAACGGTTCCGCGCGTCTCGGTAACGGTGGCTTCACCTCCCCGGTGAAACTCCGCAACGATCTGGCAGCGCTTATCCTTGCCTCCCCGCGGCCCGTTTACGTCGGTCACAAGGACCGTGATTCGCTTGAGATGACTCTCAAACCGATCAAGCGCGAACCGGACGCGGCGGGCCGCGTATTCGGCGACGTCTGGCCTGGGCGCCAATCCTCTCACTCTGAACTCCAGTTTCATTGCGTGTAGCCCTCCTTTAAGTAGGCAGCCGGGCGGCTGCGTTAAATTACGAACCACTGAACCGTGAAAATAGGAACCATTTAACCCTTCATGAATTCGATGAGCCAGATAGCTCCGAGAATCAGGGCGGCGATGGCCGCCACTTTCAGGGAGAGAATCCACGTTTCCCGCGTTGAATTCTTGTGGTCGTCGACGGTTTCCGTTTCGGTCGTTTGTTCCTCGACTTTTTCTTCCAATGAGGTCATGTCATCTCCTTTCTATGGGCGGCTATGGCCAGTCCCATCAAATCCATTCGCGCTACAGGCTCAGCTCAGGAACAAGATCCGGAGATGAGCGCGTTTCCCCGGCATGCTCTTCCTGCTGCCATTCAGTCCAAAACACACTGCCGCGGAGGGTTGCCGCGGGCTGAATACAACCGGGCACGGAGATCTTTTTGTGAGTTCTCCAACATCCATGCCATCCGGCTTACCGGCGCGGCTTCTGCGTCCGATGACCAGCAGAGCCGCGCCGGTGCGCTCCGCCGTGCGTACGACCGCTTCCTCCGGGAGCCCCGTTTCGATCGTCGCTTCAGCGGAGATACTTGTGCTTTGCAGCAATGTGTCCAGCTTGCATTGCGGGTCATTTCCCGATAGCGCAAGGGGCGCGTAGTAACTCTGCGAACTCCCGTACGCAGCGGCACGGGCGGGAACAGCATGCATCACAATCAGCGCCGATTGCAAGTTCCGCGCGAGCGCGGACCGGCACCCTTCAGAGAAGTCGACGGGAAACAGGACTTTGTCGATTGAAAGCATGGAACTGCTCCCATATGGGATGTGGTTTCGACGCGGCTACGCAGCTCGCCGGAGTGCTGCGCCGCTTCCGCGGAGCCGTTCGGCAGTTTCCTGGCACGCTACGCAAAGCACCGCCCACGGCAAGGCGTCAAGCCGCTTTTGTCCAATGTCGTCTTCGCACTTGAGGCAGATGCCATATTCGTCTCGCTCCATGCGCGACAAGGCAGACTCCACCTGCCGCAATTGGCGATAGGCGGTCTCCATCCTCTCCATCGCAACTTCGCGATCCGCGGCGCGAATTCCTTGCTCCATCACTTCCGCGGTATTTTCAATCGCTACATCTTTGCGGACGTCCTCCAGGTCGTTTCTGCATTCCGCAGCCCTCTTCAATAAAGCGGCCTTGTACAAATCCAGATTCAAATTCATTGTGCTCGTCATCTGCAATCTCCTGAGGGATCGTTTTCTTTATAGACGTGCGAGCCCACTCATTTGATATGTAGATAAACTGGATCGAATCCATCGCTTTTACGAATGTATGGATTGGCTCTATGGATTGGCTAAATTATCACCACCTCTTGTATTTTTGGACAGTCGCAAAGAAAGGCAGCATCACGGAAGCTTGTAAAGAGCTGCGGTTGGCGCAGCCAACTATCAGCGGCCAATTGCGTTCGCTCGAAGAACAACTAGGAGAGAAGCTGTTTACGCGAGTGGGCCGGCGCTTAGAGCTTACAGAAGTCGGCAAACTTGTATACCGCTATGCCGACGAAATATTTTCTCTAGGCCGTGAGTTGACCGATTTCCTGAAGGGGAAACCGCAAGGCCGGCCGGCGCGGTTGATCGTCGGAATCTCCGACATTATGCCCAAACTGGTCGCATATCAGATTTTGCGGCCGGCGCTGAACCTGGGATCCGCGATTCATCTGGTTTGTTATGAAGATCAGCCCGACCGGTTGCTGCTCAGTTTATCGGCGCACGAATTGGACCTTGTCCTGACCGATGCCCCTGCGCATCCATCGGTGCAAGGGCCTGTTTTTAGCCACCTACTTGGATCGAGCAGCCTCGCGTTATTTGCGGCGCCCGCTCTTGCCGCTCAATATCGTAAGCACTTTCCCGCCCGGCTTGACGGAGCGCCATTCCTCATGCCCATGCAGAACTCGATGTCGCGTCGAACACTCGGCCGGTGGTTCGACGAGCACGACATTCGGCCTAATGTTGTAGGAGAGTTTCAAGACATCTCGCTGCTTAATGTGTTTGGCCAGGCGGGAGTGGGAATTTTTGCCTCGCCGACGGTGGTTGAGGACCAGGTACGCAAATACCACCAGGTCGCTTTGGTCGGCAGGCTGGATACAGCGAAGGAAGAATTTTATGCAATCTCGGCGGAACGGAGGATCAAGCATCCGGCGGTGGCGGCCATTTCTCAATCGGCCCGGCAGAGCCTGTTCACTAAAGAGGCGAGTCTATAATTTTTCAGTTCGGCCAACGGCTATTCCTGAGAAAAAATCGAACTATTACAATCAATTCTTCTATTTTCCAATGAGCGCCCGCGGGTCTGCGCTTACTCCTCTTTAAGATGTGCATTCCTCAAAAGTTCCGCCAATACTTCGTCATGGTCGGAAGCGTGAGTGCCGCGTACGATCTCGGCATTCTGTACAGACCACGGGCCGCGGAAGAAGATCCAGTCCAGCGAGCCTATAATGACGTGCGTGCGCATCACTTTTTCGCCGAAAACGCTGTGAAATCCCGCCTTTTCGAGGGTATCCAGGAATCGGGCCGGAAAATATTTCGAGTTAAAGTCGCCGCCGATGAGGGCGGGCGTTGCTTCCGGATAATGCTTTAGGTCGTCGAACACTTCCTGAAGCTGAGCAAATTGGATTCTTCCTGCGCTGCGACTTTCGAGATGCAAGTTATAAACAACGACACGTTTGCCGGCAAGAGAGAGTTCGGTGATGAGCGCGATCCTGCCGCCGCGCCGCCGCTGAAAAAGAGCAATGTCGGGGATGAACGCATGAGGCCGCCAGAAAGCCGACTGCCGGGCGAAGCGGAGCACCCGGCTCTCGACGATGGGCGCCATCGCTAGCGTGGCCTGGCCTTGAAATGCGGGGTGCCCATCTACCTGCTGGCTTAACTCTTCAAACGCTGTGCCGTAGGCGTAGTTATAGCTGAGCGTCTGCGCAATGCGCCGGGCGATATCACGGTTACGGGATCGCCGGTCGTGCAGATCGACTTCCTGTAAGAGGCAAATTGAAGGACGCTGCTTGCGAAGAGTGCGAATGATCCGATCCACATGATCGCCCCGGTCGATGTTCCACGAGACAACCCGAATCGATAAGCCCTGCTTGCCGGCCGTTGCGAAGGAGCCGGTAATCGGTCGATTTGAAAGCGTCTTGTGGTTCTCTGCGGAACTGGCCAGATTCGCCGGAACCGCTGCCATCAGGACAGCCGTAACTAGCGCCATCAGGCAAGGCCGCATGACCCGATTATCGCGTGGGCTCAACGGTGCCCCTCGGAAGCGTCTGGGCGCAGATGCTCGTTTCGTCATTCAACTGGCCCTCCGAGGCTGGGGTCCGTCCCCAATTTCGAATCAGAAACGGCTTGTATCTCTCAAAAATAGCTGGTGATAATGGCGTGCGGGGCCGATTCTTTATTAAGCGTTCGCCGGGTCGCCGCATGGCTCTGGAGACCGCTCGGCAACGGATGGCCTGGCGAGGAACTCGGCTACCAAGGCAATGTGTCCTTGAAAACGTTCGCTATAAGAGGGTTTGCCATAAACAAGCTTTAGTAAAGAGGTTCGCTATAATGACCCGTGCCGGTTGAGATGGCTCCCGCCCCGCATTCCCCACATTGTTGGGGTGCTCAAGTGGGTCAGCCGTTGACAGTGCTGGTACGTTTCGGTTAAATTGATAAAGTTTGGCGAGTTAGAACCTTCTGTTCCGGTGTGAAGTGCTCATATGGGCGCAAGCAAAGGAGCTAGGTCCCGCTGTTGGAGCGGCAAGCAGCCTGAACACAGGCGGTGACGTTGCTCGGCATGGACCTGATCTGAAGCAGATACCCTCGCGTTTTGAGATCGGTGAATAAACTATACCGGTCTTCTTGGCAGTAACTCAGATGCAGCCGGTATTTCGCCGTGCCTGCCTATTGAATGCCCCTAAGGGCTTAAAAGAATTTTAATTTGAGCTGTTCCTTGCGGATAGCTCAATCCGGTTTAGCTGTGACGCTCGGCCGGAAGTAGCAAGGTTTTCGAGAGAGGATATTCGTGCCGACGTTCAACCAACTTGTGCGTAAGGGCCGCCGACCGGTCCGGTACAAGACAGCCAGCCCCGCCCTGCAGGCTTGCCCGCAGCGCCGCGGCGTCTGTACCCGCGTGTACACTACGACTCCGAAGAAGCCGAATTCGGCGCTCCGGAAGGTCGCCCGCGTTCGCCTGACGAATGGAATCGAGGTTACAACCTACATTCCGGGAGTCGGCCACAACCTGCAGGAGCACTCGATTGTGCTGATCCGAGGGGGCCGCGTGAAAGATCTTCCCGGTGTCCGTTATCACATTGTGCGCGGCACGCTCGATACAGCGGGTGTTGCGAACCGAAAACAGAGCCGCTCGAAGTATGGAGCGAAACGGCCCAAGGGCGGCGCAGCGCCGGCCAAGAAGTAAGGAGACAGCATGCCTCGCCGTAGACGACCAGAACCCCGCGAAATCATAGCCGATCCAATTTACAATTCCACGCTCGTCGAAAAGTTCGTCAACTCGATGATGTGGGACGGCAAGAAGACTGTTGCTCAGAACATTTTTTACGACGCCATGGACAAAATCCGTGAGCGCTCGGGCGACGAGCCGCTGAAGCTATTCAAGAAGGCCGTCGAGAACGTAAAGCCTGTCCTTGAGGTGAAAACCCGCCGGGTAGGCGGCGCGAACTATCAGGTGCCGGTCGAAGTGACGCAAAACCGCCGGACCAGCCTTGCGCTGCGCTGGCTGATTGGCAATGCGCGCCATCGGCCCGAAAAGAGCATGGCCGAGAAACTGGCTAATGAGTTGAACGATGCCGCCAATATGCGTGGTGGCTCGGTAAAGAAAAAGGATGATGTGCACCGGATGGCCGAAGCCAATAAGGCCTTCGCCCACTATCGCTGGTAGTTATTGGCAGCAAAGCAGAGTTGAAGTATGCCCCGGATCTTCCCCCTCGAAAAGATGAGAAATATCGGCATCATGGCCCACATTGATGCCGGTAAAACGACCACTACTGAGCGTGTGCTCTACTACACTGGCCGCACTCACAAAATTGGCGAGGTGCATGAAGGCACCGCCACCATGGACTGGATGGCGCAGGAGCAAGAGCGCGGGATTACGATTACTTCCGCCGCGACGACATGCCAGTGGCGCGACATCAATATCAACATTATCGATACTCCGGGGCACGTCGACTTCACGGCCGAGGTGGAGCGTAGCTTGCGCGTGCTCGACGGCGCCTGCGCGCTATTCGATGCTGTCGCCGGCGTTCAACCTCAATCGGAAACGGTGTGGCGCCAGGCAGACAAGTATGCCGTGCCCCGCATCTGTTTCATCAACAAAATGGACCGCGTGGGCGCGGATTTCTATCACTCAGTCCAAACGATTGTGGATCGCCTGAACTGCCGGCCTGTGCCTGTGCAGATTCCGGTCGGAGCGGAGGACCATTTCAAGGGGGTCATCGACCTGGTGCGGATGAAAGCGCGCATCTGGCACGACGAGACGCTCGGCGCGAAATTCGACGATGTCGATATCCCGGCGGAGTTGGCCGACAAAGCCAAGCAGTATCGCGAGCAATTGATCGAAGCCGCAGCCGAAAGCGACGACATTCTGTTTGAAAAGTTTGTCGAAGGGAAAGCTATTACCGAGGCTGAACTGATGGCGGGCATCCGCAAGGCCACCATCGCGCAGAAGATTTTCCCCGTCCTCTGCGGATCGTCCTTCAAGAACAAAGGCGTGCAGAACCTGCTCGACGCCGTTTGCGATTTCCTGCCTTCTCCATTGGACATTCCTCCGGTGCAAGGCGCTGCCATCGACAATCCCGACGAAAAGATGGAGCGCAGAGCAAGCGACGACGAGCCCTTTTCGGCGCTGGTCTTCAAGATCATGACCGACCCATTTGTCGGCCAGCTCTGCTTCGTTCGGGTCTACTCGGGAAAACTGAATTCAGGCGAGTCGGTGTACAACGTCGCCAAAGGGAAGAATGAGCGTGTCGGCCGTCTGGTGAAAATGCATGCGAACAAGCGTGAGGAGATCCAGGACATTTTTGCAGGCGACATCTGCGCGGTTGTGGGACTGAAGCACGTCATCACGGGCGATACAGTGTGCGATCCAAAAGCGCCGATCATGCTTGAATCCATCCACTTCCCGGAGCCCGTAATCCAGCTTGCCATCGAGCCGAAGACGAAAGCCGACCAGGAAAAGCTGGGTATCGCGATCAACAAGCTGGTACAGGAAGATCCGACGCTGCGCGTGTCGACCGATCCCGAGACCGGGCAGACGATTCTCGCCGGGATGGGCGAGCTTCACCTGGAAATAATCGTCGATCGCATGCAGCGCGAGTTCAATGTTGCCGCAAATGTTGGCAAACCGCAGGTGGCGTATCGCGAAACCATCCGCCAGGTCGCGGAATACGATTACACGCACAAGAAACAGACGGGCGGCAGCGGCCAATACGCGCGTGTGAAGCTGCGTGTGGAACCGGACAAAGAAAAGGATTTCGAGTTCATAAACCAAGTGACCGGCGGCAATATCCCGAAGGAGTTCATTCCGGCCATCGAGAAGGGTGTTGTTGAGGCGCTCGAGGGTGGCGTGCTGGCGGGATACGCGATGAACAACGTGAAGGTAACCGTTTTCGACGGCGATTATCACGACGTCGATTCTTCGGAAATGGCTTTCAAGATTTGCGGCTCTATCTGTGTCAAAGAAGCATGCCGCAAGGCGAAGCCAGTGCTGCTTGAGCCGGTGATGCGCGTGGAAGTTACGGTTCCCGAAGAGTACATGGGGTCCGTGAACGGCGACCTGATCTCGCGGCGTGGGCGTCTCGAAGGTACAGAAACTCACGGCGGCACGCTCATTGTTAAGTCGATGGTGCCGCTGTCGGAAATGTTCGGCTACGCGACGGAACTCCGTTCGCGCACGCAGGGACGCGGCAGCTTCACGATGCATTTCGGACAGTACGAAGAAGTCCCGAAGAACATTGCGGAGGAGATCGTCACCCGAGTTCAGGGCAAGGTAACCAAGTAGGCAGGTAGGGAACTCCGGGCCATAGAGAGATTAGGCGGATTATCGATTTTCGATAGGAGATTGAGAGCATGGCGAAAGAGAAATTTGATCGGAGCAAGCCGCACGTCAATATCGGGACGATCGGGCACATCGACCACGGGAAGACGACTTTGACGGCAGCAATCACGAAGACGCTGGCGAAGCATAACCCGAAGGTGAAGTTCCGTGACTTCGCCTCAATCGACAATGCGCCGGAAGAGAAGGCGCGCGGAATCACGATTGCGGTGTCGCACGTGGAGTATGAGACGGCGAACCGGCACTACGCGCACGTGGACTGTCCGGGACACGCCGATTACATCAAAAACATGATCACCGGCGCGGCGCAGATGGATGGCGCGATTCTGGTGGTGGCGGCGACCGACGGTCCGATGCCGCAAACGCGCGAGCACATACTGCTGGCGCGGCAGGTGGGCGTGCCGTACATCGTGGTGGCGCTGAACAAAGTGGACATGGTGGACGACGAAGAGCTGCTCGAGCTGGTGGAGCTGGAAGTGCGCGAGCTGCTGAAGAGCTACCAGTTTCCGGGCGACGATCTGCCGGTGGTGCGGGTGAGCGCGCTCGGGGCGCTGAACGGGGACGAGAAGTGGGAAAAGGCGATCGACGAGCTGATGGCGAAGGTGGACGAGTACATTCCGCTGCCGGAGCGTGCGATCGACAAGCCGTTCATCATGCCGATTGAAGATATTTTCTCGATTCAGGGGCGCGGCACGGTGGTGACGGGGCGCATCGAGCGGGGCATTGCGAAGGTCGGCGACGACATGGAGATTGTCGGATTCCGGGACACGCGGAAGACGGTGATCACGGGCGTCGAGATGTTCAAGAAGCTGCTGGATGAAGGGCGCGCGGGCGACAACGT
>JAICLJ010000175.1 GCA_025927575.1 Bryobacteraceae bacterium
GAGAACGTCATCGTAAAGAAACTCACCGGCATTGCGGACCTGCGGACGGACAAGGCGGCTGAGTTGCCGCTCCAGGTAATCGGAGTGGGGCATGGACAACTTACGTGCGCGGCCGCGCACATATCGAGGATAGCGCGCCCGGACCCGCGGTTTTCGTCGGAGGAGCGCTTTGCCCGATTATGCAAGTCAAGTCCTTTAAAGACTACTTGTTCATGACCCACCGGGCGCTTTCTCCGCAGATTTGTTCGCCGCCGTGACGGCTACCCGGCGATTTTGAGTGCTTCGAGAGCAGCGCCGCGAGCCCCCGCCGTGTCGCCATCGGGCATGATGTGGAGCCGTATATCAGCCTGTTCTTCCCGCTGCACAGGCATAGCCTCGCTAATTCTGTCAATAAACCAGCGTTGAAACTCGTCCGATGTCTCGAGCGCTCCTCCCCCAATAATCAAAGCATCCGGATCAAAGATATTGATCATTAGATCCAGGAACAGCCCGAGCGCGTGCGCCTGAACGCGGAAGATTTCCTTAGCCATTGGATCGCCGCTCTCGGCCAGGCTCCGCACGAGCTTGGCTGCCTGGCGGACATCGACGGCGTTGGCAAGTTCGTGACCGGGATGCCTGGCAAGGAAAAATGGCAGGAGCGATCTCTCAATCGCCGTGAGAGAACACAGCGATTCGAGATCTCCAATGCGGCCGCAATTACATTCCGGAACCAGTCCGTCGATGCCGCGAATGGCCTGATAGGGGATTAACACGTGCCCTAACTCTCCACCGAATCCTTTTCTGCCCTTGATGGCATCGCCGTTCCTGACAACTCCGCCGCCAAGGCCCGTGCCGATGATCGCCGATATGGACGTCGTAAGAGTGTTCGCGCCGAAAAGCGCGAAATGGCCCCAGAGCGCAGCCGCATTCCCATCGTTAAGGTAGGCAACCGGCTTGCCGAACCTTTCCGCAAGATTCCCGCGCATATCGAAACCGGCCCAGTCCGGATGCAGAAAGTTCGTAGAGCCTCGCGCGCTGAGCACGCCATCCGCGCTAGCCGGTCCAGGAGTCGCCAGTCCGATAGCTGCTACGTCGACCAATCGAACGCCCACCTGTTTGGCCGCAATTTCGAGACCCTCGACGATTTGGTGGAGACAAACTTCCGGTCCTTCTCTCGCCCGCGAGGGGAACTCGCAAAGCCTTTGAATAAGAAATCCCTCTTGACCGTCCAGAAAGGTGTAGTTGACGGCGTTCCCGCCAAGGTCCACTCCGGCGACTAACGGCAAGGGCGCCACCTCCTTTGGATTCTTCGGATGCCGACGCTGTCAGAGTATCAGGACGAGAGGCACCACCCCGGCGTGCAGGCGTGACACAGGAGACAGTGGAGCGCACGCAGCGCGTGGATCGCCCTGGGAGTGAAAGCGTCAGCAAGATTTTAAAAGAAAGTGTTGTTCAGTTCCCGACGGCTGAGCTTTCGAAGTGACCTTCGCTTGCGATTCCCCGCTCAGATTGCGACTAAATCACGAAGGCAATGCGAGATAGTTTCCGTAGCCAATGATGACGGTCGAGGTGATCAAAATAAAGAGACCGACTATAAGCAGCCGAATCGCGGTTTTGCCGGCGCCTTTCCATTCGTTCAGACCCACGCCCCACAGCGTGCTGAAGATGACAATGCTAGCCATGTGCAGCGTCCAACTCGAAAAGGTATAACGGCCCATCTTCGTTTCTCCCATCGTGTAAAAGAAGAACTGCATGTACCAGGTCACGCCGGCGAGAGCGCACAACAAGTAATTCCGAACCAGCGGCACGTTGACCGTTTCGGGCACAATGGCCGTGGGCGCGCGCGCAAGCACACTCGCGGTGGGTCCGGTGATAGCGGTTTCTTCGAACGGCTGAGGCCGGCTGCCTTCGTCGAACGGCGCCCGCCGTTCGGAAGCAAGATACTCGCTACCGGTCCGGTTGCGAATGTTCAGATACAAGGTCCACGCAAAGTTGGTCGTGAACCCACCAAAGAGGACGACGACTAATACCGGCAAGCCCTGCCATAGATTTGACGTTCCGGCGCGGACGGTCAAAACCTTAATTGGATCGCCGGCGGCGAGTCCGTACGCAAAGCAGGCGCTCATCACGCCTGAAAGCACCGCGACAAGGAAACCCTTCTTTAAATCAAATTCCTCAATAGATGCAAGCCGGGCTTCGGGTGACATCGATCGCTCTTTACAGATCCCCGCAAGTCCGGCGATAGCAATGCCAATCAGACAGACCGCAATCCCGAGCAGAATGACACGTCCCGAAACCGTGCCTAACACCTGGCTGACAAACGTTCCATTGAAGATGGGCGGCATGAGTGTGCCAAATGCAGCGCAAAGGCCCATCACAATTGCCATCCCGAGCGACAGCCCTAAATAGCGCATGGTGAGCCCGAACGTCAGACCTCCCACGCCCCATAAGAGCCCAAAGAAATAACACCAGAATAAAGTATTACCCGGAGTGAGATGAAGAACGGAAAGAAGATTCCTGGTCAACAGCGAGGCCACAAGCCATGGGGCGATAACCCAGCTAAAGACGCCACCGACCAGCCAATAGGTCTCCCAGGACCACTTTCTGACGCCCCGGTATGGCGCGTAGAAACTGCCGGCAGCGAGGCCGCCCAACCAATGGAAGACAACTCCCAGCGCAGGGTTAGTATTCATCGGCTATCTCGATCTGGCGGAATCGGGCTTGTTGATAAGCCCACGTGCGGGATTACTTGCGCGCTTCGCCGTCCTTCGCGCGATTCCGTTCACGGCGCCTCTTTGCCCAGCCTGGTTTGTTCACCTGCCGCTCGCGGCCAAGCGCCAGCGCATCCGAATCCACATCGTCCGTGATCACGGAACCGGCAGCCACATATGATCCTGAGCCCAGCCGGAGCGGCGCCACCAGGGTGGAGTTGCTGCCGACGAAAACATCGTCGCCGATCTCAGTTGGAAACTTGCTTTTGCCGTCGTAATTGCAAGTGATCGTGCCCGCTCCCACGTTCACGCGGTTGCCAATCGTGCTGTCACCGAGGTAGGCCAGGTGATTCGCCTTCGCGCCGGCTCGCAGGGTCGTCTTTTTCAGCTCGACGAAATTTCCGATGTGCACGTCCTCGCCAAGTTCCACCGACTGGCGAAAGCGCGCGAAGGGCCCAACCGCGGCGCCTTTCCCGATCCGCGTATTCTCGGCGACGACATAAGGGAGAATCTTGACCTCATCGCTTACTGCGCAATCCCGCAAGATGCTGCCGGCTCCAATGCTGCAACCGGCTCCCACACTCGTCGTTCCGCGAAGTTGAACGTTCGCGCCGATCAGCGTATCCAGCCCAACCGTCACGCCGAAGTCGATCAGCACCGAATCGGGACTTTCAATGGTTACACCGCTCAACATCAGCTCATGATTTTTCCGCTTCCGGAGTATCCGGTCAGCCACCGCCAGTTCGGCTCGCGTATTGATGCCAAGCAACTCGGTTTCATCCGCCACCAGCATAGGCGTAACGGAGTGCCCGTGCCTTCCAAGGATTTCGACCATGTCGGTCAAATAATATTCGTGCGCGGCGTTCTCCGGCTTCAATTCGTCGATGTACTTCCAGAACAGCGGGCCGTTGAAGATGTAAACGCCGCTATTGATCTCGCAAATGGCCCGCTGGGCCGGCGTTGCGGCTTTCTCTTCGACAACCGCTGCGATGTCGCCGGAAGCATTTCGAACGATACGCCCGTATCCGGCCGGTTCGGCAACCTCGGTCGAGACGATATGACCGCCGCCCGCGCGTTCCTCCTGCAGAGCGACCAGCGCTTTCAGAGTTTCCGGCTTCAGGAGCGGGCCGTCGCCGTTCAGGATCAGAAGATTCCCCGGTCGCGATGCAATCAAATCCTTGCAACACAAGACGGCATGCCCTGTGCCGTTTTGTTCCTCCTGGTGAGCGAAGAGAACGCCCGGCGTGTTGACGCTCGCCATCACCTGTTCCGCCTGATGACCAATTACCGCCACGATATGTTCGGGCAGAGCGACATGCAAGGCGGCGCGGATAACGTGGTTCAGGAGAGTGTCCCCCGCCGCTTGATGCAGAACCTTAGCCTTGCCGGACCGCATTCGTGTGCCCAGGCCCGCCGCAAGAATAACAACTGTGGTTTTACTTTTCATCTCACCAAAATTTCAGATTTGCAATCGGGCTCGTTAGCCAATGGGCCTGATCTTCGCCTTTCGAGGCCGATCATCTCGCATGCGACCATCGCGCGATCGCATCGCAAGCGTCACGATGATTTTGGCCGTGGCGCGCGGCTCATGCCGCACGAGTTTCGAGTCGCCAACCAGGTCCGCGGCCACTACCTTGACGCCCAGTGCGTTGAGCCGCTCGAAATCGTTGTCAACGGGTTCTACATCATGTTGGGCATATTTACGCTTGAGGACGCGTGAGATAGGAGCAGTATTTAAAACAACGTAATCCATCACTTTGCGACCGCGCGCATGCTTGAAGATGGCTTCCACGTGCTGTGAGGCCGAGAAGTTCAGAGTCTCACCTGGCTGCCACATTAGATTCACAAAATAGAGCTTTAGCGCCGGAGAGCGTTGAATCGCCTCGGGAATTCCGTTCACCAGCAGGTTCGGAATCACGCTGGTGTAGAGCGATCCGGGTCCCAGGGTAATGACGTCGGCTTGCGCGATCGCCTCGACAGCCTCAGGCAGAGGGCGGCAGCGAGTCGGTCTCAGGGAAATCTTCTCAATTGGCTGCCGGCTCTTGCTGATCTTGCTCTCCCCGGAAACAACTCTTCCGCCCGGAAATCTCGCTTCCAGTGTAACGTTCGACGCAGTGGCTGCAAAGATATTGCCGCGAATGGCGAGAATTTCGGAAGAAAGCCGGACCGCACTGCTGAAATCTCCAGTAATCTGGTTCAGCGCCGCCAGGAAAAGATTCCCAAAGCTATGCCCTTTCAGTCCTTTGCCCGAGTGGAATCTGTATTGAAAGAGTTTCGAAAGTAGGGCTTCGTCTTCGGAGAGCGCCACCATGCAGTTTCGAATGTCGCCGGGAGGGAGAATATCGAATTCCCGCCGGAGCCTTCCTGAACTGCCGCCGTCGTCGCTGACCGTTACAACCGCCGTAATATCAATCTCGGGTGGTCCCAGCGCCGGCGCCTCACCATGTACACCTCGAGCGTATTCCTTCAGACCCGAAAGAACTGTCGAGAGCCCCGTACCTCCGCCTATCGAGACAACGCGTAACGGATCGTTAGGGAGGGGGCTGGGAGCAAGTGTTACCGCGTTGGTGCGACCCGGCATGGCTTTCCCGCTTAGGATCGCACGCCACACTGGACGATGCGCAACAAGGGAGGGAAAGACGCTTTAGCTGCGAGGCTGCTTCGGGTCTTCTTCCTCATCGTCATATACGGGAACCGAATCCAAATCCTCGGCCTCGAATACCTGACCGCAATCGAGGCACCGAACATAATCCACGCCGTCACGGCGATATAAAAACTCGGTCCGCGCGTGCTCACAATCCTGCATAACAAAGTTTCCCTTATTCTAGTCTGCAACCATTGAGTGTCAAGTCCCGGCAATCGAAACGGAAGCGTTTCGCATTACAATCAGACAGGAATTGCAGTGGCAGCCTTGATGATTCCCTCTCCTTCCGTCCTTGATCCCCGCGATCCCGAATTGCCCGCACAGATCCAGGGCATTCCGAAGTCGGCCGGAGTTTACCTGCTAGCACCTCTCGCAGGCGCTCCGTATCTTGGCTGGAGTTCTTCTCTCTCCAGACGGCTTTCGCGCCTTCTTCTTCGCTCCGGAGACACCCACAGCCGGTTATCCACCGTGCGGCAAAACCTGGCCACCGTCGAATTCTGGTTGACTGGTTCGCAACTCGAAACATCGATTCTCTTATACAGCCTCACCCGGCAATACGATCCCGACCATTATGAGAAGCGTCTTAAGCTACGCGCGCCGTGGTTCGTCAGTCTGCTGGAATTCGATCCCTTTCCCAGGCTTTCCGTGCAGAATAGCATTCCCAGGCGGAGAGCAGCGACATTCGGCCCGTTCCGCAATCGCGATGCTGCGGACGCGTTCTGCTTTGAAACCTCGGGCTTGTTTCAGATCCGGCGCTGCAGCGAAAGACTTGCCGTTTCCGCCGATCATCCGGGCTGCATGTATGGTGAGATGAATCTGTGCATGCGCCCGTGCCAGCTTGCGGTGAGCCGCGAGGAATATGCCACGGAGGTGGCCCGCGTTCGGGACTTTCTTGCAACTAACGGGCATCATCAGCTCGCCGTATTGATGGCCGCTCGCGACCGGGCCAGTGAGGAGACAGATTTTGAACAAGCCGCCCGACTCCATAAGCAGCTCGAAAAAGTGAAGGCGGTCGGCAGTTTGCGGGACGATGTAGTCTGCGAAGTGGACCGGCTAAATGGAATCGCGCTCACCCGCGGCGCACGCCTCCGCAGCGTCGCTCTTTGGCCGATGCTCGCGGGATATTGGCAGGATCCGTTGTACTTTGACTTTTCGCAACCGGAATCTCAGGGTAAGTCACTGGATCGGGAATTGCGCGATTCTCTCTCGAGACATTTGCAGAACCCGAGATCCGAAGGGGTTCGCGTCGAGCAAATTGCCTTATTGACCCGCTGGTATTTCTCCAGTTGGCGCGATGGCGACTGGTTTCCGTTTCGCGGTCTTGAAGATCTCAACTACCGGAGGCTGGTTCGCGGAATCTCGAACCTATTGCGCGGTATGCCGGCGGCAGGCGGCTGAAGATGGCCGCTCTCCCGAAAAACCCGCCGTGGCACACGATTCATGCTGCTGCCGGTCTTTAACCGTCAGTCCGCGATAGCGGAGACGGTGAACTGAAGTTCACCGCGGCGCGCTGAAGCGCACGCCACAATTAAGGGTAATCGCAAAAGGAACGATCGGTTTCGTGCGAGAACGCCGATAGACAGATCCGTTACTTCAATGCCGCGCGTTTATGTGGCCGCTTCGGCATGTTGAGCATCTGTTCCGCCACGGATTCCGGCAAAGAAAGCGAAACATGCACGGTGCTGCCGTTTGTCGCAAGCTGCATGGCATCCAGAGGATTCGCCATCAACTCGGCCTCCGGATGGTTTTCGCGCTGCATCTGGACCATGCTCACGAAGAAGCGGACGACATCCGCCAGCGACTGCGCGTCCTTGCCGGATCGCGTGAGGGCTTCGAACGATAGATCGATGCCGTTATCGCCGAAATGTATGCTCCCGTGCGACTGTAGAATCGACTGGATCACGGCGCCATCCAACTGTTTGCCGTGAGCGTGCATTATCGCCTTGCCCGGCAGCGTGGATCCCGGAATCAGCGATACGAACCATGCCTGGCCAGCGCTGCTGACCGTCTGAGCTTTCTCCGCAAGTTCCGGCGATTCGAGCAGCGAGGGTTGCTTCCGGTTTCTTACGATGGATTCAACCAGCGCCCGGTCACCGGCCACCGCGATAGTCGGCTCGAGCACGGCGATTGCTCCATGCGACTTCTCGCCGCCCCGCAAGACGTCGATGCCTTGGATGCTTTCAATTTGGCCGCCGTGGCTGAGCGCCATCGCTTTGATTTTCGCCGCATCGAAATAACCCCGGGCGAGAACAGCCGTGCGCATCTGGGTTGGATCGCCCGTTGCCGCAAACAAAAGCTCCTGAACGTCACGTCTGGGATCGAATCCGGTGGATTGAACGAAATTCTCGAATCCGGAATCGCCATCCTGCATACGGTTGAGCAGATATTGCCCAAAGGGGGAATCTTTGCTCTTGTCGACCTGAACGCCAGAGAGCGCTTTGCTGCCTGACGGAACCAGGTTAAGCAGACCTTGGTCGATGCCGGCAAAGGCGGCGCAGGAGATAAAGGGGAGTGCGGCCAGTGTAAGCCAGGCTCGGTACATAATGAACCTCTCAGCCCACTTTACGCTGAAAAGCAACGGAAAGTTCCCGAAAGTTCCAGCATGCAAATTCAACAGGCCTCAAGCTTCCGGTTCGATTGTTACACTGGGGCGCATGGCTAACGACGGACGTTCAACAATTTTGCGAGGCAACTCTTTGGCACTGGGAGGCCCGGAACTGAAAGCCGGCGATACGGCGCCCGATTTTGAAGTGGTCGATCCGAACCTGCAACCCGTCACGTTGAAAGATACCGGCAACAAGGTCCGCATCTTCAGCGTTGTACCCTCACTCGATACTCCTGTGTGCGATGCGCAAACCAAACGTTTCGAGGACGCTGCCGGGCAATTGGACGGCATCGATATCTACACCATCAGTATGGATTTGCCCTTCGCGCAGAAACGTTTTGCCGGAACATTTGGAGTAGATCGGGTAAAGATGCTCTCCGACCACCGGACGGGTTCCTTTGGGGAGCGCTACGGGACTTTGATCAAAGATCTTCGCATCGAGAGCCGGGCGATCTTCGTGATCGACGAAAAGAACAAGATTCGCCACGTCGAATATGTGAAGGAAGTTGCCGATCACCCGAACTACGATGCGGCCCTCGCGGCAGCGAAATCCGCCGCGTAGGGTGGCGCCACGGCGGTTTCCCAAATCGTGCGGGCGTGATCCCCTGACTTGGCGGGTCCTCCCCTATCAAGCGTGATTCTGGAATTTCGAGAGCTGTCACCCGCCACGGCGCGGTTATTCGGAGCCGCCGGTAAAGACGTTCAATGCAGGCAGCTTCGCCGCCGGGAGCGAGACGCCCAGGACTTTAGCCAGTGTGGGCGCCACGCTTCTCATGTCTATATCGCCGACATTGGCGCCTTTGCGAATTTCAGGTCCCGCAATCAGGAAAAAAGCCTTCAATTCAGGATGAGTGGGCGAATATCCATGCGTTCCCGCATGCTGACTTCACGCACCAGCGGCCCTTCGAGCGCGGAACCAAGTGAATAGCCGGGACGCATATCCACCCAGAACTCCGCGACAGGCGCGCCGCCCAACTGGGCAATCTGGGCGCGATTCAGTATGCCAGCAATTCCGTTTCTGGGGTCCGCCGCTAGACGATCGAGCAACTGCTTGACGGTGGCAGCAATGGCTTTGTCGTTGGGACTTTTAAGAACAACCGCGGCCGAACCGCCGTCCAGCCATAGCTCTGCTTTCCAGTCAGCAACACCTGCTAGAGCAAGGGAGTTTCCGTGACCTTTGAGAGTGATCAGCCCAGCCTTTACGAATTCCTGGTTGAGATTCAGGACGTGGTCCACCTTTGCAAAACCGTGATCGGAAACGATGCAAACGGTAGCAGCCGGGTCCTCGTGCCGGATCGCGTCCTCCAACACCCCCACCATGTTGTCGATTTGTTCGAGCGCGGAATTGGCGCCTGCGCTAAATGGACCGCCAACATGTTCCAGGTGATCGAGGGCCGCGAAATGGAAGGTGAGAAATTGAACGTGTTTCTTGCGGATCAGCGCAGCGGCGTAACGCGTACGTCCCCAGTCGCCGGGAATGGCATCGTTGAGATCGGTTGTGTACGGGCCTTCGGACGTCTCCAGTTCACTCATCAACCCCGGTGTTGACAGGGCGCGAAGCAGTTTCAGGTCGTCGGGCGTCATCGCGCGCCAATACTCCGGGATCAGGTAACGCACTCCCGGGGCGATGACGCTCACAGGCCAGCTCACGCTCCCTACGACGTACCCGGCATCTGACGCTGCCTGCCACAAGGTGCGAGAACGGATATCTTCGCTGTACCAATACCATCCACCGAGGTTTTTCGCGTAGGGATCGAATGTCTCATTTGAATAGATGCCGTGTTTATCGGGCCAGACGCCCGTCAGCATTGTTGTGTGGCTGGGGTACGTGACCGTGGGCAAAACTCCCTGAACGCTTGCTGCGTGAGCGCCATCCTGCAAGAGGCGGCGCAAGTGCGGAATCTTCAGCCCGTGCTCGTCTGCCTTCAACACATAGTCGGGCCGGAGGCCGTCAATCGAAATGACAATCAACGGGTGATGCCGTCCGGACTGTCCGAAGGCGGCTCCGGCAAATAAAGAAAACAGGAGGACGAATACGAGGAAACAGGTTTTCTGCATGGTTCAGATGAATTTTGCGGCGGAATAGTGAAGAATAGGTTCAGATTATCGTATGTTA
>JAICLJ010000104.1 GCA_025927575.1 Bryobacteraceae bacterium
GGATGGAGTGGTTCGTTCGGCGCTAAAGCCCCGATGCATTGCTTGTTCGAATTGCGTGCTGGCGTGTCCGTTCGGCATACCGAAGATCATCCCCGAATACGAACAGATGATGAAGTGCGATATGTGTTACGACCGCACATCTATCGGTAAGAAACCGATGTGCGCCACGGTCTGCCCCAGCCAGGCGCTCAGCTATGTTAAGCCGGAGCAAATCGCGCAGCGTCGTGAAGAACCTACGAACCTTTTTGTGTTCGGAAGCCAGCCTGTCAAAACGCGTGTGAAGATGATGACTCCGCCGGGCACGGATGCCGTTTCCATTGACGTGATCGATTATATGTGGGAGGGACACCTTGGCTAATTCGGGCGATAAAATGGCGATCAAAGACCGTGAATCTCTCTGGAAAGATGAGTTCTCGATATTTCAGGAACGGGAGCGATTTGTCGGCCGGCGCCAGCTAATAAAGTTTCTAACGCTTACCAGCCTTGGCATGTTCGCCGGCAATGTCTGGATTCTCCTCCGATCCTGGATGAGCCGCGATATCAACTACCCGCGGCAGGAGATTGCACGAATCGGCGATATCCCGGTGGGAGGCGTGAAACTGTTCCGTTATCCCAATCCGAAAGAGCAGTGCCTGCTGGTCCGAACGAGTGAAGACGATTACGTTGCGTACTCACAGAAATGCACGCATCTGTCTTGTGCCGTTTATTACTCCCGGGAAGACAATCAATTGATCTGTCCGTGCCATAACGGCCGGTTCTCCATTCGCGACGGCGCCGTTATTCAAGGGCCGCCGACCAGAGCACTGCCTCACGTAGTACTCGAACGGAAAGGGCCGGAGTTGATCGCCATTGGGATTGGCGGGAAACTGGAGAGCTGAAATGCGACGAAGAACCACCGCTTTGGATGGCGTGGCGGCGCTGCTCGTTCTCTTGCTGATGGTGCAAATCTGGCTGCTCTCCGCCACACTCGACGCGTACTTGGCGGGGCACACCGATGCGGCATTGCCGGGAGCCATTTGCAGTGGGCTGATTTTCGCGGCGACGGCCGGATTGTATTGGTTCGTGCAGCGGCTCGACCGCGCGCGATAACGGCGAACCGCTCGAACCGCTGGCTATCCCATCGACAAGCAACTGAGCGGTTTCGCTCACATGTCTTGCGGGCTGCCGCGCCATGTGGCGCAGGCTGTCACATTTCAACCCCCAAACAACGAGTGAAGCAGTGCTTCATCGTGGATCCATTTGGCATCGGACTTGCCATAGCCAAGGCGTATCAGATTCACATAGAGCGCCAACTAAATAATTCGTACCAATGGCTACATGCCAGCCGGAGCCGCATATGAAATTCGATCACATTCTCTTTCCAGTAGATTTTTCAGATCACTCTCGGGGGTTAAACCCAGAAGTGGAGTGGCTCGCGGATCGCTTTGACTCGCGAGTTACTTTAATGCACGTATTTGAAATACCAGCAAGCTGGTATGGCGCGGGCGAAGCCTCACTGATAAATGCAGAATGCCTCCGGTCTTTTGTGGTGTCGCAGGAGGAACTGCTGAACAATTACAAACTCAATGTGCCGGAGAACCGCATCCAGCGCATCCTCGCCGAAGGGGGCCCGGCCTGGAATATAACCAATTGGGCCAATGAGCACGGCGTCGACCTGATTATGATGGGAACGCGCGGTCTTGGAAAAATCCGCGGGCTGCTGTTGGGATCGGTTGCCGCTAAAGTGATCCACGACGCTACTTGCCCGGTCTGGACGAATGCCATGTTGCGATCTAAGCCCCGCAAGCCTGGTGATTTTAGAACAGTTATCTGCGCAATCGACACCACGGATGAAGCTGTTCCTCTATTGCGTTTCGCGGATTCTTTGGCGCGAGAGCTCGGAGCTAAAGTCCACATAGCGCATGGCGTTCCGGAAGCCGAAACTCGGCCCAGCAGGTATCTCGATTTTGACTTGCACGCCTATTTAATGGATTCGGCGCACGTTGCGCTCTCGAAGCTGCAAAGAGAAGCGGGAACGGAGTTCCCAGCAAGCATCAAAGCATCCCCAATCGCGAATGCAGTATCAGAAGCCGCTTTGGAGCAGAACGCCGATCTGGTCATCATTGGACAAGGAAGAGCCCAGCAAACTTTTGGACGGTTGCGTACGCATGCCTATCAGATCATCCGCGATGCACCTTGCGCCGTTCTCAGTTGCCTGCCTGCTCGCGAAACTGTATCCATTCGTGAGACGCAAGCTACCTCTCAAGAGGAGAAGGAGGAGCATACCCTCAGTTGAGTCGTGTGGAATGCGATGCCAATTCCTACGGGCGCTTAATTACTCAGGGAACCGGCAAGACCGTACTTTTTCATTTTGTAGCGTAGAGCATCTCTGCCGATGCGAAGAAGACGGGCTGCTTCCGACTGGTTTCCAGCAGCGTTGGCTAAGGCATCGGCAATGATCCGCTTCTCAGTATCTTCGAGCATCGAGGCCCGCGAGCCAACCTCCAAAGCGCTCCCAATCGTATCGCTGGACACTGGCTGCTGGCGTCCGCCTTCAACGTGTTCGGGAGTCCGAACAGATTCAGGCAAGTCGGCCACGTCGATCATATCGCTGAGAACCATCATGCAAGCATGGCCGATTGCATTCTCGAGTTCGCGAACGTTCCCCGGCCAGTCGTACCGGCTCATCGCAATGCCGGCACGCTGTGTGATTCCCCGGATCGGCTTATCGAATTGCTTTGAAAACTTCTCGACGAAGTGCCTGGTCAGCAGTGGCAAGTCTTCTTTCCGTTCGACGAGAGATGGGACTCTCAGTTCGACCATCGAAAGGCGGTAGTATAAGTCTTCGCGAAAGCGGCCGTCACGAATCATGGCGCGTAGATCGCGGTGTGTCGCAGCAATCACGCGGAAGCTCACCTTTCGCGCCTGCAACGATCCCACCCGCTGCACTTCCTGATTCTGAATCGTGCGTAACAGCTTGGCTTGCGTGCTCAGAGGCATGTCACCGATCTCGTCCAAAAAGAGAATGCCATTGGCCGCGTGTTCCACCAGGCCGACTTTGTCGTGGGTGGCGCCGGTGAATGAACCTTTTACGTGACCAAATAGCTCACTTTCGAAGAGCGTTTCGACCACGGCCGAACAATTCACGACGACGAGATTTGCCGAGGATGCCGGGCTAAGCCGATGAAGCGCCTGCGCAACCAGTTCTTTCCCGGAGCCTGTAGGCCCGGTGATCAGAGCCGTTCTAAAGTGCGGAGCGACGCGGCGGATCCGTGAAAAGAGCTCCCACATCGCGGGGCTGTTTCCGATGATGTGCTCGAATTGAGCACTGCCGCGCAGTTCCTCCTGCAACTCGAACGCCCGCTGTTTATGGCGCACAGCGGCGATCATGCCGCGAAAGCGCTCGCGAAGCGCCGGTAGGGTAATGGGCTTGTTTAAATAATCGCTGGCTCCTTTTCGGATCGCCTCTACAGCCGATTCTGTCGAATAATGCGCCGTCATGAGGAGCACTTCGATCGCCGGGTCGAAGTTGACAATGCGCTCGAGCAAATCGAGGCCACTCATTTTCGGCATGATCAAGTCGGTCAGCACGATGTGAGGATGCTTCTGAAAGACAATTTCCAGGGCGTCTTCGGGATCGTTGGCAGTCCAAATGTCCAAGTCTGGCTGCTCGAGAGCCGTGGCTAACAAGTCCAGGCTGCCGGGGTTATCGTCAACGATGAGCAATGAAACTTTCGCAACTTCCGGTGGCTTGGGGTTCATCTTGTTCTCTGTATCAGCAGTTCGCCCTTCCGCCTGTATCACGGGTTCCCTCCGCCGATCAGGCGCTTCAGTTCCGAGCGCAGGGCAGCTAAATCGACCGGCTTGGCGATATAGGACGAGAATCCGGCTGCGAGCGCTCGTTCGCGATCGCCATGCATTGCGCTTGCCGTCAACGCAACCATCGGAGTGCTCGCGAATCGGGGATCTTTTCGTAACTGCGCAACCACTCCGAAACCGTCGACCTTAGGCATCTGCAGATCGAGCAGAAACAAGTCCACGGGAGTGCAAGAAGCTTTTTCCACGGCTTCCTGCCCGTCCGTCGCTTCGACGACCTCGTAACCAGCGCTTTCGAGAACTGTGCGGATGAGCTCAAGGCTTCCGGGCCTGTCTTCAGCAACCAGAATACGTTTCATGCTCGTTCGGCATCTCTGTCAATGGCAGCTTCAAGCAGTTCCTGGATTTTGGACAGAAACTCTTCCTTCCAGGGAGAAGCCTCCAAGAACAACACCTTGGTTGGACCGCTTAGAATCTGTTCATTCTCCTGGTCAATTTCCTCTGTCCTAAGAACCACAATAGGAACCTTAGCAAGCCTGGAGTTTTGGCGGATATGCAGAATCAGTTCCAAGCCGCTCATCGCCGGCATGATGAGGTCGACGATAATAGCCGAAATAGGGCTTCGAGCCAGCGTCTCAAGAGCCTGTTCGCCGCTGGATGCGAGAACTGGCAGAAAGCCCGCCGATCGAAGCGTTACATCCAGAAGCTCGCGAGTATCCTGTGTATCGTCCACAACTAATATGCGCGAGGGCTCGCCCGGCGTGTGCAGCGCTTCTTTTTTCAAGATTTCGAGAAGCACCGCAGGATCAATTGGCTTTACGATAGCGGCGTTTGCTCCCAACGACATGGCGATGCCTCGATTTCGCGCCGCAGTCATTATGAGCGATGGAACTTGTGCCATATCGCTGTGGGCTCGCAGCCTCTGGAAAGTTTGCCAGTTCACCGATCCGGGCGCAGTTAGGTCTAGTACGATTGCCGCTGGTCGCCCCGTTTCGGGGGAAGGCTCGGCTTGACTTGTGGTTTGAGCGTCGATCACCTCGTATCCTTTTCGCGTTAGGAAGTCGACAATCCGATCATGCGCCTGACCGGCTCCAACCAAAACAATCGAGCGGGTAGCCTTCTTGTTTTTTGCGTGACGTATTGGCGATTCCAATCCATTCCGGGGAAGGAAGAATTGAAATCGGCTTCCTTCACCCGGCGCGCTTTTCAATTCAATCCTTCCTCCGTGCATCTCGACGAGATTCTTGGTGATTGCCAAGCCGAGGCCGGTGCCTTCCCGGACGCCTCGGGTAGTCGAGCCGAGTTGATAAAACTTATCGAAAATCGCCTGTTGTTCCGAAGTATGAATGCCCACACCAGTATCCGTGACGGCAACGACGACGGTTTCGGGCTGCTCATGGCATTCGACGGTGATTTGACCTTTCTCCGGTGTGAATTTGATGGCGTTACTGACTAAATTGTAGAGAATCTCTTTGAAGCGCAGCCGGTCCGCCGTAATCGTTAAGGGGCTGTCAAGTTTCTCGTCGATCCGGATCTGCTTGTTGTCCGCGAGAGGGCGCAGGCCGGCTACGGCCTCGGCGATTGCGCCGGCCGCATTAAACAGTTCGGGATACAATTCGAGGCGCCCGGATTCGATTTTGCTGATGTCCAGGACGTCGTTGATCAATTCCAATAAATGCCGCGAGTCCCGCTGGATGTGTCCAACGAATCTCCTCTGATCGGCATTTAACGCTCCCTTCAACTCTTCGGCAAGAAGATCGGCGAAGCCGATCACCGTATGTAGCGGCGTCCGGAGCTCATGGCTCATACTGGCGAGAAATTCACTCTTGAGCCGGTTCGCCCGCTCGACTTCGCGGTTTCGAATTTCGAGTTGCTGATTGGTGGCCGCGAGTTCTGCCGCAAACTGCTGGTGGATCGCGTTGATTTTAGCTTCGGCCTGCTTGCGAGTCGTGATGTCTCGCACAATCGCAATGACACGCGAGCCTTGCGATGAGCGGATGGGGCTGAGGCTAATCTCGACCGGGAATTGACTACCGTCTTTGCGCTGGGCAAACAGTTCAAGGCCGATGCCCATGGGTCGTGTTATCGGGTGTTCGGCGTAGTGATCCCGATGCTCATGATGGCGTTCTCGCACGGCACCCGAAACCAAAACCTCTATTAACTGCCCGAGGAGATCTTCGCGCCGGTAGCCGAACATCTTCTCGGCGGCGGCGTTTAACAGCACAATCGTGCCGTCGCGCTCCACTTCGATGATGCCGTCGGGAGCGGCTTCGAGCAGATCACGGAAGCGCCAATACGATTGAATGTGGACATGCGCTTCTTTCTCGACGGCCCCTTCGGACGCAGATTGCTCCTGGTGCTCGCCATCACCAGCACTAGGGCGAGGATTGCGTTTGTCCAGGATCTGCCTCCTCTACGAGAGTACGGGATAATTGAGCCAAACTATCTAAGACATCGACCAGAGATCATATAGAATCTCCTGACCGCTCTCGACGGCGCTAAAACCGGTGAGGCGATATCGGCGAGCAGGATAACCTCTTTCGTCCGCAAGATGATCGGAAATCGGAGTGGATTTGCCTGTGCGAACGGCACACGGAAATATTCGGCCTGTACGCCGTCGATTGTATTTCCCAGTCGCCAACCACCAACTGGACCGCCGCATTGCGAGGTGTGGCCACCCAGGCATGGTTCGCCCTGGCCGCAAGGGGTAATGGCCCCCACCAGCACTCGCTGTCCCACTTTGTATCCGGTAACGCGCGCCCCGAGTTCGTGAATCGTGCCGACAGCCTCATGTCCAATCGTGAGGCCCGAGTCCACCGGATATTCACCCTGGACGATGGGGATGTCGGTTCCGCAAATTGTGGTGAGGCTCACCTTGATGATGGCATCGCTCGGTCCGGCTTTCGGAATCGGCTTCTCCTCCAGTGGGAGTTGTTCGGGGTCGCCAAACACGATAGCCTTCATTGTGCCACTAGTCAACTGCTGTCCATCGTCTTTTTCGAATTCGAGAAGTGGCATTTTAGCTTTGTAGAACAGAACGCCTACATGTGCAAGACCGTTGCCAAATTGCGGAACAGTTGCAGGCTTTCTGCCGGCCGAGAAGGGTATGGTGCGTTTGGTGGCGCTGCCCTGCGCCACCTGACGCAACCCATTCGCTATTTCGTTATCGGATTGTCTCCCGTTCGCGTCATTTAGTTCGAACCGGCGACGGCTTAAACGAATCATACGAAACGGGATCTTGGCGTATTTGTTACCGAAATCGGCGGCTGTGACTGGCGCGATGATGTGGCCTCGATCTTGCTCGAATTGCCAAGCATCATGAACGCCGGAACACAGCGAGCGCCAGAAGCTTTTCGAGGAGCGCCGTCCCAACAAACGGTCGCTTCCCGGCCCTCTTCGATTTGCAAAAAACCGAACGCATCCGCAATCACAAGACTCTGCAATGAAGAAAAGGAACCTGCGTCAATCGAAATTATAGAGAAAGAATTTGAATATCAATTCAGCATGCCTCTGTCCGGGATCGATCCTCGCAGGGTCTATGTTTTTGTCACGCCTCATGCGCTTCTCATAGAGATTCGGTTTAAGAATATGGTGCTTCATCAGGCAATCACAGGGGCCGTAATAGAGAGCATCAACGGGCAAATCGTACGAGAGTTCAGTTTGCCGGCGGAAATTGAGCAGGGCGCCACGACCGTTCGCCTGTATGAAGGAACTCTCCAGATTACGGCTCGAAAATCGCAGCAAGCTCAGCGAACTTCCTGGTCGCAGCTTGTCGATTTCGATGCAAAACCTTCGTTAGGTCGCGCTAACTCGGCCGCCTGTAGATCTTGACAATCGCGAAACCGACGGGGAGCGGGTGAGGCGTCTGGGAGATGCCAGTCACACGCTCAGAACCGGGCACGGAGACTCGCGAATGATCGCATGAACGTTGGTCCGGATGTGGCCCAGCTTTTCCTGAATTCTGCCGCGGCCGATGACAACAAGCTGCGCATCGCAGCCAAGAGCCGTATCACGTATCACGGCCGCTACACTTCCATAGTCAATACAAGTCTGAAAGTCTGATTGTGCTTCTTGTTGGAGGGCAGTTATTCGCTCCTTTGCCGTGTCGAAAAGAAAGCGCTGAAACGGCCGGTCATCTGTCGCTCCAGGTCCAAAGTCGGGGTATGGGACGGCGTGAACAAGGCACACCGCCGCCCCGTACTGAGACGCCATATCACGTGCGGCGCGAATCACTCGAATGGCATCCGAACCGATATCGACGGCACAGACGATGTTGCGGATGTTTTGAGAAGCAGACTCCACCAGTTCCTCCGTATGTACCGTGGTCCAAACCGGGCATACGGCGTCGTGGAGCACTTTCGATGTGACGGACCCCAAGAGGAACCGGCGAAATCTGCCATAACCGTGAGTCGGCATGACGATGAGGTCGATTTCGTGTTCTCCCGCATATTGCACGATGCGGTCTGCGGCTAAGCCGGCTTCAACAAGGCGCGTTACCGTTAGCCCTTCAAACGCCTTACGTCCCAGGTTCCCTAATTCCGTAGTGCGCTGCTCACGGATTGCGTCTTCATAAGCGGTAGATACGTTGAGAGGCAGAATCGAGTCATAAGGAAGATCTTCGTACATAAGAAACGCATGCAGCAGAACGAGTTCCGCTTCAAACTTATGTGCGATTGACGCAACATAGGGAGCAATCTCTACGCAGCGCGGCGATAAATCGACCGGGAACAAAACCTTTCGAAACGTTAGCATCAACAATCCTCTGGCGGCGCATCAAGAAGTCGGCAAGTATGCTGAAGAGGCGAACTGGTTCAAACTATTCACCTCTTCGGCAAACGACCGGGTGAGCGTGGCACAAACTTCTGCGATTCACGCCGCTGTTAATGCGCGATTCTGTTCGTTCGCCTCTTCTCCGCTCACGACCTGAACTGATTTCGGTTTGGCTTCGGCCGGTATGTTGATGTTCAGCGTTTCGTGTTCTACCTGTGCGGTCATAGCATTCACCCGGGATCCGGGCGGCAGCGTGCATTGATAGAAAACGCTGCGCCTTTCTTCTGTGGAGCTCTGCTTGCCGGCGCTTTTCTCCGTGACCTCACCGCTTACGACGAGTCGATCACCGAGTGTATAGACTTTCAAATCTTTACCGGTGAATCCAGGTATCGATACGCTTACCTTGTAGCTATCAGGCTCTTTCGTTACGATGCATTTAGCCGGAAACAACAGCTCCTTTTCCGCACAAAACCAGTCGTCAAGGTCGCTCCCATTTCGATATCCGCGTTGCTCAAAGAGCTCGTAAGCGCGACGACGTACGTCTTCAATCAGTCCGTCGAACCGTTTGCGCAATGTGGCGGCTAAATCCCCTCCTGGTTCGGCAGTTTTGATTTCGATTCGTGGCATTTGTTGGTCCTTCATGGGATATATCCCAATTGGATGGATGCAATGTGGCTACCATTCTTCCTTCGAATGGCATCGTCCATGGAGGCGCCGCCAGCCCGTATTACACCAGGCGGAGTGCCTGACATGCCTCTAGGATCAGCATTTCGCAATAATTCGCGCCGGAAGAAGCGGGCCCGGATACGGGTCGAAGGCGCGCTCGTAACGAAATCAAGATGTGCTCATTTGGGCGTTTCCGCTCAACTGCCTACCGACGCTGGGTCTCTTCACCCAAACTGGCGCAGAAAAGACATTGAAAAAATATAGGTGAACGTTGCGCTGATGTCGCAGTAAAAGCGAAGTTGTCCAATTCCGCGCTTCCGGTTGCTCGAGTGGTTGCAGGCGTTCAATGATTACGCCTTTGACAAGAGAAAATTTCGTAAGCACGAGTTATCGGAGCAGATCAAGGCGGCTCAGGATGCCGGCGTGATCGGCTGGCTGCTCTGGACCCGCGGAACCGCCATCCCGCCGATGTTGTGGCCGATTTGGCTCGCGAACTGAAGTGGAACGGCCACAAGTGGATCAGCGAGATCAAGCCGTAGCGGGATGAAAGCCTCGCCACTTCTGTGATCGCCCAATAAGCCCACGTCGAAGCACCGCGAACCTCAACATTCTTGGCGAGTGAGCTGAAAGGTATCTAAACTGCTAATCATGAAAAACCCAATGCTGTTCAAACTATCCACGAACAAAACGCTGGGCGAGGCTACGGCCGCCTTGCACGCTGCCGTCCAGGCTAATCACTTTGGCGTCATGCAGGTTCACAACCTCAAAGAAACCATGACAAAGAAAGGTGTGGAATTTGCCCGCGAATGCTTGATCTTCGAGGTCTGTCAACCGCAACAAGCGAAGAAAGTGCTCGATGACAATATGAGCGTCTCCACCGCGCTTCCATGCCGGATCTCCGTTTATGAGGAGAACGATAAAACCATTCTGGCTACATTGAAGCCAACCGCTCTTCTGGCAATGTTCAACGCGCCGCAACTGGAGGGAGTGGCGCATGAAGTCGAAACCACGATTTTCAAAATTATGGAGGAAGCGGCATCGGGGTGAATGCTCGCGCGTATGCCTCTCCGACTGGTGCGGCCGGACGATTTTCCAAATCCACTAATCGCTTAGTGCGATCTCACTTTAGACTGGGCGGCCTCGTGCGGCCATCGCATTCCGATAGGCATTCAGCAGTTGCTCCCGCGCTTGCTGCCCTATTGGCTCAGGCACTTCGCTTGGATGATAAAGGCGACAAAGGTCTATCGTTTTGCGAAGGCTCTCCACAAATTCAATGCAAGAAGGGCAGCCAGCAATGTGGGCTTCGATCTCCGCACAGCCGTCTGGCGACAGTTCCAAATCGAGATAATCGGATATGAGCGCGAATATTTCCTTGCAGTCTTCCGAGTATTCAGGTGATTTCATTTCAGCTCCCCTTAGAGACACCAACAGTCGGATGATGGGCCTGAAAATAGGCATCCAGTTTCTTGCGCACGGCCAGGCGAGCCCGATGCAAGCGCGTCTTCACGCTGTCCACGCTCACATCCAGAATCTGAGCCGTCTCCTGGGTGGAAAGCTCCTCTATGTCTCGTAAAAGTATTACCGATTTGTACATTTCCGGAAGTTCAGTGATGGCGCGTTCGAGCGCTGCTTTCACTTCCGCTCGCTGAATCTGCTCGTCCGGCAGCAGCGACCAATCGGCAATTTGGAGCTTCGCATGGCTATCGCCTTCGTGGTTCTTCGCCGGCATCAACTCGTCAAGCGAAAGTTCACGCGCCGGCGCATAGATACTTTTGCGGCGCTTCATAAGGCAAGCGTTCTTGGCGATGCGGAACACCCAAGGCCGGACTCGTTCCGGTTCCCGGAGCTTATCGAAGCTCTCGAAAACCGTTAGCAATGTTTCCTGCGCCACCTCTTCCGCGTCCTCGCGATGGCCGCACATCAGCCAGCTATAGTTGAAGATCTTTGCACGGAAATAGTCCACGAACCGGTCAAACGCTTCCGGCTCTCCAGTTATCATGCGCCGTGCTAGCTCAACTTCGGTTTCGCGTTCCAAGGCGAAGTTCCTCTCTCGATTGTAGAGGCTTCGCCGATTCTTAAGCAGAAACGAGGGGAGCTGTGCTGAGGGCGATCTCGATGTGCGGGCCTGCAAGCAGAGTGTTGTGAATTAAACACGACTTCACTGCTCGCACGACGCCAGTCTGATGCCGTGAATCCAATTCTGCAGTCGATACCTCGATGCGGAATGAAGCCAGCCTGGCTGGGTGAAGTATCTTTTCCGCGGTGACTCGAACCTTAAGGCCTTCTTCGGGCAGTTTACGGGCCTTCAAATATTCAGCCGCATAGTAGGCCGCGCATGTCGCAAGCGATGCCAACAAAAATTCAGGCGGCGACATGCCTGAGTCGGAGCCGTTATTCTCGATTGGTTGATCGCACAGTACCCGATGTCCACGGGCCGCAACTTCGAACTGGACGCCGCCTAGATGTTCCGCAACGACTTCCATATCAGTGTCTCCCAATTACCAGATGCAGCCATCTGAGAAAGGTGACGCCTGTCACTCCGGCCCGAAAACTGCATCTCATGAAGCTAGGAAGCGAGGAAAGGACACCCGATTCATGCGTATCGAGGATCGTTTGGGTCCGTCATCAGGCGCAAACGCCAGTGGCGTTGCTCAGGCCGGAATGTGCCGCATTGCCTGACAATTGCGAACTATATCGCCTCTTCACAACAATGCCGTAGCCTCGAATCGTTCAGGAAGCAGATGACGAAGGCATCCATTATCTTTCTGGCCATGCTGCCGCTCTCCGGCTGGGCACAGACTCCGATGTCGCTCAAAGAAGCCGTGCATGTGGCTCTTGAAAAGAACCAATCGATTGTAGCCTCGAATGCCTTTACGAAGAGCGCGGAGAGCGGGATCGCTGAAGCACGCGCTGGTTTTTTGCCAAAGGTCGATTATTCAGAATCGTGGACACGCAGTAATAACCCAGTCTTCGTTTTTTCCTCTCTCCTCACACAGCATCAGTTCGAAGAAGGTAACTTTATGCTGGGGCCCCTCAATAGGCCCGATTTTCTCAACAACTTTCAATCTCGGGTCACGGCGGATCAGCCACTTTATGATGCGGGTAAAACGAAGCATGCTATCCGGTCGGCCGAGTTGACGAAGGACATCGCTGTTGAGAATAGCCGTCTTACACAAACAGAAGTGATCACGGACGTGGTCAAGGCTTACTACGCTGAGCTTCTGAGCGCTCAGCAGCTCAGCGCAGCCAATCAGGCGATGCATTCGGCCGAAGCTGATCTCGCTCGCGCTCAAGCGATCCGTTCTGTTGGAATGTCTACCGACGTAGATGTGCTCTCGATCCGTGTGCACCTCGCGGGGGTGCGGGAGCAGCAGATCCGCCGGGCCGCGGACCAGGACGTAGCGCGCGCGGCGCTGAACGATGTTCTGGGGATGCCGCTGGATACCCCGCACACCTTATCCGAACCGCTCTCTCCCATGAATCACGCGGCCATGCAGTTGTCCATTTACGAAAAGAAGGCCCTCCTGAACCGCCCGGACGCTCGTCAACTGAAACTGTCGACGAGCCTGGCGAAGAACCAAGCGGCCGAGGCCCGAAGCAGCCTCTTACCCACTGTCGCGGTTCATGGGGCTTTCGAAGGTGCCCGGCAGCAATTCTATAATCGAGGCGGCGCAAACTGGCTCGTGTCGGTCGGGCTGCATTGGAATCTGTTCAATGGTTTGAGCGATAAGGCGCGAATCGACGCGAGCCAGTTTGCGCTACGCCGCACGGAAGCCGAGGAAAAACGCGCTGATTCCGCCATCCAACTGCAGGTGAGGGGCGCTTATGCAGACTTTCGAGCCGCGCGGGAACGCATCGAGGTTGCTAAGGCCTCGGTGGCGGAAGCCGAAGAAAGCCTTCGCATCACGCAGAATCGCTACGAAAGCGGAATGAGCAACGTCACCGACCTGCTTCGGACGGAAACCGCAGTGTTTGAGTCGCGCACTCGTTACTTAACCGCCGTTCGCGACGAGCGGGTTGCGGGCGTGATGCTCGAAATGGCCGCCGGTACGCTGAGCGCGAATTCGGAGGTGTTGCAGTAAATGACAAAGGCCTTTCTTGCGCTTGCTCCTTTGCTGATCTGGCTGGCGGGCTGCGGCAGCACGCCGCCTGAAGCAGTATCCGCCGCCGCGGCCCCGATCGCTGTGAACGTGGTTACCATTCGCACTCAGCAATGGCCTTCGATTTACGAGGCTACAGGAACGGTGCGCGCCCGTTCCTCAACAACAATCTCGGCGAAGTGGCTGGGCTATGTCCGTGAGGTGAAGGTGCAAACGGGCGACTATGTGCGCGAGGGGCAGTTGCTGATCGTCTTGGACGCTCGCGACCTGGATGCCAGTTCCGGACGCGTAGCGGCGGCTCGCGACGAAGTTCGCGACACAATCCCCGAAGCCGACAGCGCGGTGGCTGCGGCGAAAGCGAACCTCGACCTGGTGCAGGCGACCTTCAGGCGCATGAATGAGCTGTACGGGAAAAAGTCGATCTCAGACCAGGAGTTTGACGAGGCCTCGGCCAAGCTCAAGGCGGCTCAAGCCGCGTACGAAGTGGCCCGCGCGAAACGTGCGCAACTCAATTCGAAACTAGCTCAGGCAGACCAGGAAGTGCTTGCCGCCGAGGTAACGCTGAGCTACGCGCGGATTCAAGCGCCTTTCGCGGGAATCGTCACCGCGAAATCGGTTGACCCCGGCAACCTTGCCGCGCCGGGAATGCCTTTGCTCACGATCGAAGGCGGCGGCTACAGGATGGAAGCTTCCGTAGACGAATCCAAGCTGAGCGCAATTCATCTCAGGCAGCCGGTAACCGTGAGGCTTGACGGAATCAATCGCCGCTTTGATGCACGCGTTTCGGAAATTGTGCCCGCGGTGGATCCGGATTCTCGCGCCTATACGGTCAAGATCAATTTACCGCCGAACGCGGCCCTCCGCTCGGGCATGTTCGCGGTGGCCAATTTCGAACTCGGCCAGCGGAGCGTTATCACAATGCCGGCCGGAGCTGTCAGCGAGCGCGGCCAACTGCAGTCCGTTTTTGTAGCAGACAACGGAGTCGCCCGAACGCGGCTCATCACGGTCGGTGACAGAACGAAGAACCAGCTTGAAGTGCTTTCCGGCTTGAGCGTCGGCGACAGAATCATCTTCCCGGCGCCCAGAGACCTGTCTGACGGGAGCCGCATTAAGGGCCGGCCGTGAGTACTAAACGAAAACTTGGTCCGGCCGGAAAACTCGCCAGAGGCTGGATTGGATCGAAGCTGACACCGCTTGTCATCGCGGCGTCCGTGTTGTTGGGCATTTTCGCCGTTTGGAAACTTCCGCGTGAAGAAGAGCCCCAGATCGTCGTCCCGATGATCGATGTTTCCGTGCAAATGCCAGGCGCCTCGGCGAGGGAAGTGGAAGAGCGCGTCACGAGGCCGATGGAGAAGCTGCTGTGGGAGATACCGGGGGTCGAATACATTTACTCGACCTCGAGCCCGGGCGCTTCCTTAGCGATCGTTCGCTTTTTGGTCGGACAAGACGAAGAAAAGAGCATCGTTCGGCTAAACCAGAAGCTCTCCGCAAACACGGATTCGATCCCTCCTGGCGCGTCGCTTCCTTTGGTTAAGCCGAGGTCAATCGACGACGTGCCAATTCTCGCGCTCACGTTCTGGAGCAAGCGCTACGGCGATTTTGAGCTGCGGCAGATCGCCGGGCAAGTGGACGATGCGATCAAACAGACGCCTGATGTGTCGGCGGTGGCGCTGATTGGCGGTCAGCGGCGCAACGTGCTCATCACGCTGGACCCAGCACGGCTGGCGGCCTACAAACTCTCACCTCTACAGATTGTGAGTGCGTTGAGGAACTCAAATCAGTCCCAGCCATCAGGCACGTTGACGAGCGGAAACCAGCAGTTGCTCTTGCAGACGGGGCAATTCCTTCGTACCGCTGGCGACGTCCGCAAGGTGGTAGCGGGTGTCGCGAACGAGAAGCCGGTCTTTGTCCGCGATGTCGCGGCGGTGACGGATGGCGGCGAGGAGCCATCGGCGTATGTCCGCTACTCCGAAGGGAGAGGGTTTTATCCCGCGGTGACGATTGCCGTTTCGAAGCGCAAGGGAACCAATGCGGTCACGGTGTCCGAGAACGTGCTTCGCCGGCTCGAACCTCTGCGCGGCAGCGTCATTCCGAACGACGTAAATATGACCATAACGCGCAATTACGGCGAAACGGCCAAGGACAAGTCGAACGAGCTGCTGTGGCACATGCTGATTGCGGTTGTTTCAGTGAGCGTGCTGATTGCGCTTACGCTGGGGCTGCGTGAGTCGTTGATTGTCTTCATCGCCATTCCGGTGACACTGGCGCTGACTCTCATGGTGTTCTATCTCCATGGTTACACGTTAAACCGCATCACTCTATTCGCGTTGATCTTCTCGATCGGCATTCTGGTCGACGACGCGATTGTGGTGGTGGAGAACATCGTGCGCCATTGGCGAATGCCCGCAAATCAAGGCTGGCCTGCGTTCGAGGTGGCAATTGAAGCTGTGGACGAAGTTGGCAATCCCACCATTCTGGCCACCCTTGCCGTTATTGCAGCCATTTTGCCCATGGCGTTCGTAGGCGGATTGATGGGGCCTTATATGCGGCCGATCCCGATAGGGGCCACCGCAGCGATGATCTTTTCGATTCTCGTGGCTTTTGTGGTCACACCCTGGGCCGCAGTGCGGATCCTCAAACCAAGCAGCGCGCGGCATCATGGAGGCAGTGAGGATTTTGTGACGCGCCTCTATCGCCGGGTGATGGGTGCGCTCTTGCACCGGCCCGTCCTACGCTGGAGTTTCTTGGGTGGAGTTGTCGTCCTGCTGCTGGCATCTGTGTCTCTGTTCTACATCGGTTTTGTCAAGGTGAAGATGCTGCCCTTCGATAACAAGAGCGAGTTTCAGGTGATGGTCGATATGCCAAACGGAACAACGCTTGAACAGACGGTCCGCGTCACACAGTCGCTTGCGGAAGAAGCCCAGAAGCAACCCGAGGTCGTCAACGTTGAGACCTATGCGGGAACCGCGTCGCCATACAATTTCAACGGCCTCGTCCGTCATTACTATTTGCGGCGGGGGCCCAATATCGCCGAAATCCAGGTGAACCTGCTGTCAAAAAAGGAGAGGAGCCTACAGAGCCATGAGATCGCGAAGCAAGTCCGTCTGCGCCTTGTGCCGATTGCCGAGCGCTATGGAGCGCGGATTAAGGTAGTCGAGACGCCGCCGGGGCCTCCCGTGCTCGAAACGCTGGTCGCCGAGGTTTACGGCCCAAATATCGAGGGACGGATCGCCCTGGCGCGGCGCATACGCAATCTATTCAAACAGACCAAAGGCGTTGTCGACGTCGATTGGTACGTCGAAGACGACCAGACGAAGTACCGCCTCATTGTCGATAAACAGAAAGCTGCGTTGAACGGCATCTCTGAAGGCGATATCGCGCACACGATGCAGGTCGCATCCGCGGGTTACGAGGCCGGCCTTCTCCATCTGGATGCCGCTAAGGAAGATGTGCCACTCATCGTGCGTCTGAATCGCGCCAGCCGGTCCGATCTGGAGCGAATCGAAAGCTTGAGAATAGCCGGCAGCAACCAACACATGGTGGCGCTTGGCGAATTAGTTCGTCCTGAACGAGTTATCGAAGACAAGAGCATCTACCACAAGAACCTGATGCCGGTGACCTACGCCACCGCTGACATCGCGGGCGAGATAGAAAGCCCGGTCTACGCCATACTCGAAATCGGGTCCAAAATCGACCAGATCAAAATTTCCGAAGGCTATCGGATTGAACAGCACATGACTACGCTTCCTACCGACCCGGGACGTTATTCCATGAAATGGGATGGCGAGTGGCACATTACCTATGAGGTTTTTCGCGATCTTGGAATCGCGTTCGCCGCCGTGCTCATCCTGATCTATGGCCTTGTCGTCGGGTGGTTTCAATCGTTCCTGACACCCGTGATCATCATGGCGGCAATCCCGTTCTCGCTGGTTGGCATTGTGCCCGCTCACGGTTTGATGCATGCGTTTTTCACAGCTACCTCGATGATCGGCTTCATCGCCGGCGCCGGTATTGTGGTGAGGAACTCGATTATCCTGGTGGACTTTATCGAATTGAGGCTGGCGGAGGGAATGCCGCTCGACGAAGCGGTGATCGATGCTGGAGCTATCCGCTTTCGCCCGATGATGTTGACTGCCGCCGCCGTGGTGGTCGGTTCGTCCGTTATCCTTTACGACCCCATCTTTCAAGGATTGGCGATTGCTCTCATGGCGGGCGAAGTCGCGTCGTTGTTGCTTTCCAGAATGACCGTGCCGGTGCTGTTTTTTATCTTTAATAGGAGAAAACGAGGAATTGTGGCTTACGGCACTGCTGTTTGAGAAAAATACCGACAGCGGTAGTTTGTCAATATTCCGGAGTGAGCCGCGTAATCGCGACGCTGCAGCCACTGACGGTATTTCTGTGGCCAGTACGGGAAGCGGAACGTGTCACTTCGGCGAAAAGAATGCATCGAGAGAAGTATGAAATGTACATCTTCTATGAATGTCGAACGTTACCTGCGAATGATCGCCGGCGCTTTTGTGCTGTTGAGCCTGGGGCTGGGCTATTGGGTGAGCTCCTACTGGTATCTGTTCACTGCGTTTGTCGGCCTTAATCTGTTTCAATCGGCATTTACAGGCTGGTGCCCGATGATGACAATCCTCAGGACGTTGGGCGCCAGAAGTCACTGAGATCGTTGCAACCTGTTGATCTGGAACAGCGAGCTCCCGCGGTGTCGAGTATTGACACAAACGAGATCTTCCGCCCGCGCTAGCTCGGGTTAACGGATTTGGGCACACGAACTGGGGTGGAGCGGCAGTGAGCGGGCCACTGAGGTTAAGCCATTGTGATGCCACGAAAAAGCCTTCGCTTCGCCACTTCGACCGTTGCCAAATAAGCGCCAGTAGCCGCGGTAAGAAAGAAAAAGAACGGAAGAGGCAACGCCGTGAATCCCAGCATTTGAGCGGTGGGGCTAAATGGGATCAATATCCCCACTAAGACAATCAACAGTACAGTCGCCGTAAGGGGCCCACTGGGTTTGCTCTTTAGCGGGTTTCCAAAGGTCCGGATGACAAATAGAACCAGAGCCTGGGTCGCAAGAGATTCGACGAACCATCCGGTGTGAAACTCGGCCTGGCTGGCATGAAAGTACCGCAGAAGAACAAAGAAGGTCAAGAAATCGAAAATCGAGCTGATTGGCCCAATTAAGACCATGAAATTGCGAATAAGAGAAATATCCCAGTGCTGCGGTTGGCGAAGATACCCGGGATCGACGCTATCGGTGGGAATGGTGATTTGCGCCAAGTCATATAAGAAGTTATTGAGCAGAATCTGAGTGGGAAGCATCGGGAGGAAGGGCAAGAACAGCGAAGCACAGGCCATGCTCAGCATATTCCCGAAATTGGAGCTCGTCCCCATAAGCAAGTACTTCAGAACATTGCCCGA
>JAICLJ010000120.1 GCA_025927575.1 Bryobacteraceae bacterium
AAAGTCGAGCAGGCTCTCGCTAATCTTCCGCAACCGCTGCGTTACCCGTAACATGCGGTTCAGCCGGTCGAGCGTCGCGCGATCTTCCGTCGTCTCGACGAGTTTTTCGATGGAGCCCTGCAGCACGGCGAGCGGGGTGTTCAATTCATGCGCCACGCTAGTGGACAACAGTCCGAGGCTTACCAGGCGGTCTTGCTCTTCAAGCTGCTGTAGCGCGCTCGCCAGATGGTCTTCCTGCCGCCGTAACTGGGTGACGGTCTCGTTTCGGGACCGCATGATTTGGCCGATTTCGTCGTGCAGGATCAGTTCGCCGTCGATTAACTCGTTTTCGCGGTCGCCTCGCAGCGTGGCGGCATCCGCGTCGAGCATCAGGCGCAGCGGCTGGTAGACGTACTGCGGCATGATCAGGAATTCCAGAACCAGGATGGAAAGAACATAAATGATGCCCAGAACGAGAAACAGCACGGTACGCGCCCGCCGCACCGCTTCCTCGTAGAACGTCGGCGAGAGGCTGACGCGCCGGTATTCAACGGGATCCTGGCCTAGACGGAACAGCGTGTCCTTCCCCTGCTGCCATGTCCTCCCGGGAAACTGGCGCAAATAAGCCTGGCCTTCGGGGGAAAGACCGAGGTCGCGCGCCAGACCCTCGCGGTAGTTGTAAAGATCGAGGCTGTCGGGTTCACCGCGCTCGACGCTCATCGGCAGCTCAGCGCGAAAGATCTGGGCCATCATCACGAGCTCCCGTTCGCGGGCGCTAGCGATTTTCTGTTCAAATACCGGGATGACCGAAAAATAGACCGACACGGTAAGTACTAGAAAAAAGAGGTTGTGGAGAAGGACCAGCTTGGGCCTGACCTTCAGATCGTCGAACGCCCGTCGAATCTGACGGATACGTTTAGTTTCGGTTTGATGAGGAAAAGTCTTGCGGCTCACAATTTTTTCTCTCCATGCCGGAAAAAATGTCGCTATGATAGAACATTAAAACTAGTAAACAGCAGGAAGAGCCCGAAAACAGTCCGAGGTCACAAATTTTGTAATGGCAGCTTTCTTCCCGAAGATCGTCGACAAATACGTTCAGATTGGCGGCATCCTATCGACCGTCGGTGCGGTGATTGGTATTGCGGTATTTGCGTATGCCACGTCCCCGAGCGTTCTAAAAACGGGCTACCAGCCCGTGCAACCGGTCCCCTACAGCCATAAGCTGCACGCCGGAAACATGGGGATGGATTGCTACTACTGCCATTACACCGTATACAAGGCCGCCTACGCTGCTATCCCTCCTACCCAGGTTTGCATGAACTGCCACGCGAAAGTGAAAACGGATAGCCCGCTGCTTGAAAAAGTCCGCGAAAGCTATGCCACCGGGCAGCCGGTCCAATGGGTCCGGGTTCACAAGCTCGCGGATTATGTCTACTTCAACCACAGCGCCCACATCAATTCGGGCGTCAGTTGCGTGAGCTGTCACGGTCGCGTAGACCAGATGCTCGAGGTGAGGCAGGTGAAGCCGCTGAATATGTTTTTCTGTCTGGAGTGCCATCGCAACCCCGCGCCGAATCTGCGGCCGGTTCAGTACGTGACGAAACTGGATTGGACGCCGCCGAACGGGGAAGATCCGGCTGTCATTGGACGCCAGATTATCGCCGAGAAGCACATCAGTCCGCCGGTGAACTGCTCCGGCTGTCATCGCTAGGATCTCCGGATGAGTTTGAACAACGACACACCGAAACCGACGAGCAACGAGCTCATACAGATCAGCGTGCCGCTGGCGCAAAAGGCTGGCAAGAAGTATTGGCGCGGTCTCGACGAGCTTGCCGACACGAAGGAATTCCGCGAGTGGGTTACGAAAGAATTTCCCGGCGGCGTGGACATGCTGGAGGGTTCTTCGCGCCGCAATGTGCTGAAGATCATGGCGGCTTCTTTCGGCATGGCGGGGCTGGCGGCCTGCCGCCGGCCGATGGAGCACGTACTGCCGGCGTCACGCGGTATTGAAGACTTCGTTCCCGGCCAGGCTTACTTCTATAGCAGTGTTTTTCAACACGCCGGAGAGGCCATGGGCATTCTCGTCGAAACGCACGACGGCCGGCCCACGAAAATCGAAGGCAATCCACAGCACCCATACAGCCTCGGCTCCTCGACCGTGCATGCGCAAGCGTCGCTGCTGAGCATGTACGATCCGGACCGTGCCCAGAAGGTCGCGAAGAATAACAACGAGAGCGGCTGGGACGAGTTCACCGGCTTCGTGAAATCGGAGTTTGCGCCAGGCCTGGGGCAGGGCGACGGTCTCCGTTTTTTGAGCGGGCGCATCCTGTCGCCGTCTTATCGAGCGCTGAAGACAAGCGCGCTCAAGAAATACCCGAATGCAAAGTGGGTAGAGTACGAGCCGTTTGCGGCTGAAAACGAGCTGTCCGGGACCGTAACCGCCTTTGGCCAGCCGTTAACGACGCACTATCACTTCGACCAGGCGAATGTCACCGTCGCTCTGGACAGCGATTTCCTCGGTGTGGATTCAGGAACGGTTCTCCCGATCAAGCGGTGGAGCAAAAATCGCCATCTCCACGAAGGGGCGACCGAGTTGAACCGGCTGTACGCAGTGGAGAGCCGGCACTCGCTGACGGGAATGAATGCCGATCACCGAATGCGGCTGCGATCGACGGAAATTCCGGCGTTTGTCGTGGATCTGGCGGCGGCGGTGGAAGGGCAGGCCCCGAGCGGCGCCGACAAGCGTTCCAAATGGATCGGCGTCCTGGCAAAAGAGCTGAATGCGAACAAAGGCAAGTCGATTGTCATCGCGGGGCCGAACCAGCCGGCGGCAGTTCACGCGCTTTGCTTTGCGCTAAACCAGCACCTTGGCAACATCGGCCAGACCCTCACGTTCACAAAGCCGGTTTACGAAACGGCAAATACCGGCGTCGCGGCGCTCAAGTCGCTGGTGGGTGAAATCAACGGCGGACAAGTAAAGCAGTTGGTGATTCTGGGCGGAAATCCGGCGTTCACGTCGCCTTACGACCTGCACGTCGGGGATGCGATTAAAAAGGTGGACACCTCTATCTTTGTAGGGGCCGATCCAAACGAAACCTGGCAGCTCGCCAAGTGGTCGCTGCCGGAAGCGCACTATCTCGAATGCTGGGGCGACGCGGTCGCTCCGGACGGAACGCCTTCGGTCCAGCAGCCGATGATCGCCCCGCTTTACGGCGGCAGGTCGCAGGCTGAAGTCGTGGCGATGCTGACCGGATACAAGGATGAATCCGGCTACGATATCGTCAAGAACTACTGGCTGCCCCAGTTCCCAGGCAAGGGTCAGAAAGCGGAAGACGCTTGGGAGAAGGCGCTGAACGACGGCATCATCCCCGGCATAAAAGAGCCCGAAGTGAAGGTTTCAGCCGATGTCGCCAAAGCCAAATCGGGGGCGGCGTCGTTGCCCAAGCAGGGCGCAGCCGGCCTTGAAGTCGTATTTTATCCGGACGACTGGGTGTACGACGGCAGCTATGCCAACAATGGCTGGCTGCAGGAATTGCCCCACCCGGTGACAAAGCTGGTTTGGGACAACGCGGCTCTGGTAAGCCACCAGACGATGCTGAAGTTGGGCCTCATCGACGGACAGATCGTCAATTTGAAGCGCGGTAACTTCATCGTGGAAATTCCGGTGCTGATGCAGCCGGGGCACGCCGACGACTCCTTGACGGTGCTATTGGGCTATGGCCGCGATCAGTGCGGGCGAGTCGGCGCAGGTGTCGGTTTCAACGGCTTTCCGCTCCGGACGACGGCTGCTTACAATATCGCGACCGACCTTACGCTCGAGAAGACGGACAAGCGCGAAATGATGGTGTCTACGCAGACGCAGGATTCGATGGATACCCGCCATCCGATCATCGAAGCCTCGCTTGCAGAATTCCACGAGAAGCCCCATTTCGTTGAAGAATTCGCGGAGAAGCCGCCGACTGTCGGTCTCTATCCGCAGATGGTGTGGGATAAGGGCTACCAATGGGGCATGTCGATTGATCTGACATCCTGCATCGGCTGCCATGCCTGTACCATTGCCTGCCAGGCGGAAAACAATATTCCCATCGTCGGAAAAGAGCAGGTGCACCGTGGCCGGCACATGCACTGGATTCGCGTCGATCGCTACTACACCGGATCGATTGAAGAAGCCGAAGCGGTAACCCAGCCGATCCCTTGTATGCAGTGCGAGAATGCACCCTGTGAAAACGTCTGCCCGGTGGACGCGACCGTTCACAGCCCCGAGGGCTTAAACGAACAGGTCTACAACCGCTGCGTCGGCACCCGGTATTGTCTCAACAACTGCCCCTACAAAGTTCGCCGGTTTAACTTCCTGAACTGGCACCGCCATATTACGGAAGTCGAGAAGATGGCGTTCAATCCCGATGTGACGGTCCGCATGCGCGGCGTCATGGAGAAGTGTACGTACTGTATCCAGCGAATTCAAGAAACGAGAATTCGAGTCAAACTCGAAGGCCACCGGCAGAATAAGCCGCCTGTTCCCATCAAAGACGGCGACATTGTGACGGCGTGCCAGCAGACTTGCCCAGCCGACGCCATTGTGTTCGGAAACATATTGGATCCCGGCAGCCGGGTTTCGAAATTGAAGAAATTGGAGCGCGATTATCAACTGCTCGGCGAGCTCGATACGCGCCCGCGTACGACCTATCTCGCTAAGATTCGCAATACCAATCCGGAGCTTGCATAAATGGCCGATCTGGCAAGTGTAATTCGCGAAGAATGTAACCCGCCGATGCTCTCGCGGGACATGTCTTACCACGACATTACCGAACAAATCAGCGGCGTCACGGAGTGGAAGAAGACGCCCAGGCAGTGGTGGATACTCATCACCATTACGAGCTCGCTTCTACTGCTTCTTTTGGCGATGCTGACGTATCTGGTTTCAACCGGCATCGGTGTATGGGGCAACAACAGCCCCGCCGGCTGGGCCTGGGACATCACGAATTTCGTGTGGTGGATCGGTATCGGTCACGCAGGAACGCTGATCTCGGCCATTCTGTTTCTTCTGCGGCAGAAATGGCGAACGGCGATCAACCGCGCTGCCGAGGCGATGACCATTTTCGCGGTCGCGTGCGCGGCCATCTTCCCGTTGTTTCATACCGGCCGGCCCTGGCGCGCCGTTTACTGGCTGTTCCCAATTCCGAACACATATCTGCACATGTGGCAGAACTATCGCAGCCCCCTCGAATGGGACGTGTTCGCAGTCAGCACGTACGGCACGGTTTCCATTCTGTTCTGGTACACCGGCCTGATTCCCGATCTGGCGACGCTCCGCGACCGCTCGCCGAATGGGTTTCGTAAAGTGATGTACGGCATCTTCTCGTTGGGGTGGCGCGGATCCTCTACCCACTGGAAGCACTACGAAAAGGCCTACATGATTCTGGCCGGCATTTCGACCCCCCTGGTGCTTTCGGTTCATACCATCGTCAGCTTCGACTTCGCGGTTTCCGTGATTCCCGGCTGGCACACCACGATTTTCCCGCCCTACTTTGTCGGTGGCGCCATCTTCTCCGGATTCGCGATGGTGATGACGCTGCTGCTGCTCTCCCGCTGGGCGCTGCATCTTGAAAACATCATCACGATCCGCCACCTGGAGGTGATGAACAAAGTGATTCTCGCCACCAGCATGATAGTCGGTTACTCCTATGGGACCGAGTTCTTCATTGCGTGGTACAGCGGCGATATTTACGAGCGGTTCCACTTCTTCAACCGCATTACCGGCCCGTACTGGTGGGCGTGGTGGACGATGTGCATCTGCAACGTCGTCATTCCGCAGTTCTTCTGGGTCAAGAAAATGCGCCGGAACATCGCAGTGATGTTCATCATTTCCATCACCACGAACATCGGCATGTGGTTTGAGCGTTTTGTGATCATTGTGGTCTCGCTGCACCGGGACTTTCTGCCATCGTCCTGGGGTTACTTCAGGCCGACCTGGGTTGATGTTTGCACCTACCTGGGCACTTTCGGGTTGTTCCTGACGCTGTATTTGCTATTTGTGAAGTTTCTGCCGATGATCGCTATCGGTGAAGTGAAGAGCACTCTGTCGGCGCAAAACCACGTAGAACACGTCTACGCGCAATACCTCGAAACCTACCAGGGGGCCGACGTGAAGGAGACTCATGACCTTGCCTAACGATAGAGGCGTTGTTGATACCGGATTGTACGGCGCGGCCGGCGAGTTCGAGAACGAGGATCGGCTATTCGACGCGATTGAGCGCGTCCGCCACAAGGGCTACACCAAGCTCGAAACCTATACGCCGTTCGCTCTGCACGGGCTCGATGAAGCGCTCGGCTCCAAGCCTTCGAAACTTGGATGGTTCGTTTTTTGCTGCGGCACGCTCGGCGCCACGGCGGCCGCGACCTTCATTTGGTGGTCCGGCGCGATTGATTATCCGATCGTGGTCGGCGGAAAGCCCCTGTTCGCCTTCACCTTCTCGATCCCGATCATGTTCGAGCTGATGATCCTTTTCTCAGCGTTCGGCTCCTTATACGGAATGCTTGGCATCAATCGTTTACCGAGGTTCTACCACCCGATTTTCAACTACACGAATTCCGAGCGGATCACGGACGACAGTTTCGTGCTGGCTATCGAATCCGAAGACCCACAGTTCGATGCCGAAGAATGCGTCAAAGTCCTCGAAGAGGCGGGCGCCAGATATGCGGAGGTTGTCTCGAAGTAGACATGCAACTCACGAAGCCATTATTTGTCCGTATCGCCGCGGGCCTGGGGCTCGCGACTGCCGCCACTTTGCTCACTTCGTGCGCCGGGACGGTTTCGCGTAAGCCGGCCGTCGAGATCTTCAACGACATGCGGCAGCAGCTCAAGTACGACACGCAAGGAGAAAGCGAATTCGCCGGGTTCACGGATGGCCGGGCCGACCGCCGGCCGGTTGCCGGCACGATCGCGCAGGGCCATTTGCGTCCCCAGGACGATCCGTTCTATACCGGCCAGGTGAACGGGATGTATGTGGGGCAGAATCCGTTGAAGATTACGCCCGAACTGATGGAACTCGGCCAGCAGCGATTCAACACGTACTGTTCGCCGTGCCATGGGCGAGCGGGCACCGGGAAAGGGATTGTTGCGGCCCGGTCGACCTGGATTCCTTCCGATCTGATGGACCCGCGGGTAAAAGGATTTTCAGACGGCGATTTCTTCGATGTGATCACGCACGGACGCCGCACCATGCCTTCGTATCGCTTTCAGATCACCGAGCACGATCGATGGGCCATCATCGCCTATGTGCGCGCGCTACAGCGCACAACCAGCGCCACCGTGGCCGACGTGCCCGCCCAGTTGCGCGGGGAGTTGAGGTAGACCGTTACATTCATGGAACACGGCATCGCAAAAAGAGATAACTATTACCTGCCCGAAGGGCTTTGGAAGAAGACACGCAATTACATCCTCATCATCGGCGTGATCGCCTGGTTGTTGACGATCATCGGCGCCTTCACCGATCCCCGGCAGTTTTACTTTTCCTACATCACCGCCTTCTGGTTCTGCACCATCATTGCGGTGGGCGGAATGTTCTGGACGTTCGTGCAATTTGTGAGCGGAGCGGCCGCCAGTACGACTGTCCGCCGCATCATGGAAAATATCGCCGTCTGCATTCCGCTTGCCGCGCTGCTGTTCATTCCCGTAGTCTTTGGCATGCACGATCTCTACACCTGGGCCAATAGCGCAGTGGTCCAGAACGATCCGGTGCTGCTCGAACGCGGAGCTTTTTTTAGTCCAACCATTTTTGCGATCCGCGCGTTCATTTATATTGGAATTTTGAGCTTTTTCGCGCTGAAAGTATACCGGCACGCCACGCGGATCGACGGCACCCACTCAATTGTCGAGGGCCTTGCGGAATCGAAGAAGGCGGAGCGATGGGGAGCGCCCGGGCTAGTGTTCGTATTCCTGGTCGCCACGATGATCGCCTGGGAATGGATTATGTCGCTCGATGCCAGGGCATTCTCGACGATTTTCGGCCTCTACTGCCTGGCCAACGGCGCGCTTGCCTGCATCTCGGTGATCACGCTCGTCGCGTTGTGGCTGCGCCGCAACGGCATTCTCGAAAACACGATCACCATGGAGCATTACCACGATCTGGGCAAATGGATGTTTACCGTCATCGTGTTCTGGGCGTATGCCGGCTTCGCGCAATACATGCTGATCTGGTATGCCAACATCCCGGAAGAAACGCAGTACTTTTTCCATCGATATCAGGGGACTTGGTATGCCGTGAGCGTGTCGCTTATCTTCGCGCATTTCCTGTTCCCGTTTCTGTTCATGATCGGCCGTACAGTGAAACGGCGGCATGCGACGCTGGGGTTTGCCGCGGTCTACCTGCTGATTGTCTGCTACATCGATGTGTATTGGATGGTGCTGCCGATGCTTCACAAAACCGGAGTTCAGGTCCACTGGCTGGACTTCACGACTCTGGCCGCGGTCGCCTGTGCCTATGGGTACGTGTTCTGGGGCCGCATGAGGAGCCATGCTCTGGTGCCAGTGGGCGACATCCGGCTGGTTCAGAGTCTCGCGTTCAGGAATCAGTAGGGTGGCAGCGATGGAAACGAACAGGAACGATAAAATGGATGCAAGTCATGGCAACGCCGGGAAAAGTGGCGTTGATTTCGACCGTTCGGAGCCTCGTGCTCTGTTGATTGCGTCAATCGGCATCGCGTCGATTCTGGGACTCACGGCGATGATTCTGGGAGTGCAGGCGTATTTCGATCACATGCACGAGCAGCAAATGTATGAGAAGGTGCTCGTTCCGGTATCCCAGGACCTCAAGAATCTGCATTCACAGGAAGACCAGGAACTGAATACGTACAAATACATCGATCGCGGCAAAGGGATTGTGCAGATCCCCATAACCCGCGCGATGCAGTTGATTGAGCAGGAAGCGGCGGCGGGAAAGATCGAATATTTTCACCAGCCGACCCCCGTAAAGGCTCCCAATGCAGCAGGCCCGGCCCCCACGGGCGCGCCTGCCGCCGGTGCAAACCCAACCGCTCCGGCCGGTACAAACCCAACCACTCCGGCTGGCGCAAACCCAGCTGCTCCCGCCAGCGCGGTGCCGCAGACGAATGGATCGGCGCCTCCCCCGAAGGCGGCAGCGGTCCAGAAAAAGTTGAGTAATGGCAGTGCAGGCAGTTCAAGTAGTGGAACAAAGACGTAGGTTCGGCGCCGTAAGGTTAGTCGGCCTTGTGGCGGTATTGGCGGCGGCGATTCCGCTTTGGTCGCAAACGAATAAGGCAGTGCCGGCGCCGTTGAAAGGCGTGGGGCTCGACGAACAGGTCGGTAAATCGATCGATCTGAACCTGGAGTTCACAAACGAGAAAGGGCATCAGCAGCCCTTAAAGGACTTCTTTAAGGAAGGCCGGCCCGTGCTGCTGAATCTTGTGTATTACAACTGCCCGATGCTCTGCAACCTGCTGTTAAACGGGCAGGTGGAGGCGTTGAGGAAAATTCCCTGGACGCCGGGCGATAAGTACGAAGTGGTCACTGTCAGCATCAATCCTGATGAGACGTTTGATCTCGCTGCTGCCAAGAAACGCATGTATCTCGCCGGATTCGACAACAACCGGGCCGCCTTCGCGGCTCACTGGCATTTCCTGGCGGATTATGCGGATAACGCGAAGAAACTGGCGGATCAAATCGGCTTTCATTACCGCTGGGACCCGCGGTTGCAGAACTATGCCCATACCGCCGCGATCACGTTCCTATCGTCCTCGGGAAAGATTTGCCGTTACCTCTACGGCATCAAATTCAAGCCGCTGGATATGCGGCTGGCGTTTACCGAAGCGAGTGAAAACAAATTTTCCTTCAGCGTCGATCGCCTGCTACTATTTTGTTATCACTACGACCCAAAAGCGAATTCGTATGCTGCCTTCGCAGTGAACTTTATGAGGGTGGGCGCTGTGCTGATCGTCCTATTCCTCGTGTTTTTTGTGTGGCGCCTGTTCCGTACCGAAAAATCGAAACATCATGCTGAGAAGGAAGAAGCTGCGCTGACGAAAGAGCGCTGAATTTTATGGATTGGTTACGCTCTCTTATTCTACCGATGCAGGGGTCGGCCTACGCGGCCCAGGTAGATGTCTTTTACATGTTTGTGGTGTGGCTTTGCGTGTTTTTCTTCCTGCTCATTGCCGGTATTGCGGTCTATTCCGTGATTCGTTACCGGCACAAGCCAGGGGATGTTACACCGCACTGGACTCACAATAATAAGCTGGAATTTGCCTGGACCATCGTTCCGCTAATCATCATGATGGTCATCTTTGTTTGGGGCGTCAAAGGATATACGGAGGCTGCCGTTCCTCCCGGAGATGCTCAGGAAATCCGGGTCACCGCCAAGCAATGGGTTTGGGAATTCGAATATCCGGACGGCTCGCGCGCCATCAACGAACTGCACGTTCAAGTAAACAAGCCCGTCAAGTTCGTGATGTCTTCAGAGGACGTTATTCACGATTTCTTCGTCCCAGACATGCGTGTAAAGCACGACATTCTGCCGGATCGCTATACCGAGATCTGGTTTAACCCGACAGCGCTCGGCAAACATCATTTTGAATGTGCCGAATATTGCGGCCGCGGCCACTCCGACATGGGTGGAACGCTTTATGTCGACGACGAGGCCAGCTATCAGAAGTGGCTCGAAACCGGTGGAGTGGACGCCAGCATGCCGCTCGACAAGCTCGGCGCGATGCTCTATGAATCGAAGGGTTGCTCCAGTTGCCATAGCCTGGATGGCTCGCCCAGCCAGGGGCCTTCCTGGAAGGGCGTTTTCGGGCATCCGGTGCAGTTGAGCGACGGCCGGACAGTAATGGCCGACGAAAACTATCTTCGTGAATCGATTCTTGTTTCCAATGCGAAGATCGTAAAAGGCTTCGACAGCATCATGCCTGTCTTTCAAGGTGTTTTGCGTCAGCGCGAAGTTGACGGCCTAGTTGCATACATCAAAACGTTAGGGAAGAAATAAGAGACTAAGAGTTATGGCAGACGTCATATCCGCTCCTTTTCATGCAGGCACCACGCCGGTGGAGCGCCGGAATTATCTAACTGAGCCGAAAGGTCTATGGAGTTGGCTGGCCACCGTGGATCACAAGCGCATCGGGATCATGTATCTGATCTCGGTGATGGCTTTCTTTTTGGTCGGAGGCATCTTCGCGCTGCTGATCCGGCTCTCGCTTTTCGATCCCTCTCACATGATCTTCGGCCATAAAATGCTGGATGCCGAAACCTATAACAAGGTCTTCACCATGCACGGCGTGATCATGGTCTTTCTGTTCATCATCCCGTCGATTCCGGCAGCGCTTGGCAATTTCGTGCTTCCAATGATGCTCGGCGCAAAGGACGTGGCGTTCCCTCGTTTAAATCTTGCGAGCTTTTACATTTACTGGACGGGTGCGGCTCTGGCGATGGTGGCGATCGTTACGGGCGGCGTCGATACCGGTTGGACGTTCTACACTCCCTACAGCACTTCCACCCAGACATCTGTCGCCTGGATGGCGATGGGAATTTTTATCGCGGGTTTCTCCTCCATCTTCACGGGCCTCAACTTTATTGCGACCATTCATAAGCTCCGCGCTCCAGGCATGGGCTGGTTTGACATGCCGCTCTTTTGTTGGGGCATGTATGCCACGGCTCTCATGCAGGTTCTCGCCACGCCGGTGCTGGCGATCACTCTGCTGTTAATGACGATTGAGCGCCTCTTCCGGATCGGCATCTTCGACGCAAGTCTCGGGGGCGACCCGGTTCTCTTTCAGCATTTCTTCTGGTTCTACTCGCACCCCGCCGTGTACATCATGATTGTGCCCGGCATGGCAATCGTCAGCGAAATCATTCCGGTGTTCTCGCGGAAAACGATCTTCGGCTATCGTATGATCGCGTTTTCAAGCATCGGCATCGCTCTGATCGGCTTCCTCGTCTGGGGCCACCACATGTTCGTCGCGGGCCAGTCGCAGACTGCCGTTGTGGTCTTCTCCTTCCTCACGTTCATCGTCGCCATTCCTTCTGCGATCAAGGTGTGGAACTGGCTGGCGACCATGTACCACGGTTCAATCTCGCTTGAAACTCCCATGCTGTATGCAATTTCGTTCATACTGCTGTTTGCGATCGGCGGATTGACCGGCGTCTTCCTGGGAGCGCTTTCGCTTGACGTCCACCTGACGGACACCTACTTCGTTGTGGCCCACTTTCACTACGTCATGATGGGCGGAACCGTGGTTGCTTTTTTGGGCGGGCTTCATTACTGGTGGCCGAAAATAACCGGACGTATGTACAACGAGCGGCTCGGTCAAATTGCCGCCGCCCTGGTTTTCATCGGCTTTAACGCTACGTTTTTCCCGCAGTTCATTATGGGCGGCCAGGGAATGCCGCGCCGGTACTACAACTATCTTCCGCAGTTCCAGCCGATGCATGCTTTTTCGACCGTTGGTTCCTGGATCATCGGAGCCGGCCTTTTCCTGACGCTCGGTTATTTACTCGCTTCGCTCCGGAAACCGTATGACGCCCCCGACAACCCGTGGGGAGGCAAGACCATGGAATGGCAAACACAGTCTCCGCCGCTGACCGAAAATTTCGAGGTGCAACCGGTCGCCACGCACGGCCCGTACGACTTCTTCCCCGTCGGCACGCATTAATAGAGATTGGAAAACTTATAAAGAGATGAGCTCAATCTCCACACCTGTAACAGAGGCGCACGACGATGCTGCTCACGGTCATCACGACCCGAACCTCCAGCATCATTTTGCGACCAAGGAACAGCAGTTCGATACCTCGAAAATCGGTATCTGGCTGTTCCTCGCGACCGAAATTCTCATGTTCGGGGGCCTGTTTGTCGGCTTCGCATATATGCAAAGCCGGTTCCCGGAGGCTTTCTTCGAGGGGCATAAACATCTCTTAAAAGTCGCCGGCACGCTGAATACGGTGGTGTTGCTGGTGAGTAGTTTCACTATGGTGCTCGCCGTCCACTATGCCCGGACAAGCAAGCGCAAGAAACTCATCATCTGTCTTGCGATTACCATGTTTTGCGCCCTTATCTTCCTGGGCGTGAAGTATATCGAATACACGCACGAGTTCAGCGAGGGACTGTATCCCGGGCGTTATTTCTCGAACCCCGACGATCCTACCGGGCACGAGTTCATCTTTTTTAGTTTCTACTTCATGATGACGGGTCTGCACGGCATCCATATTCTGGCGGGCTTGTGCGTAATGGCCTGGCTGCTGCGGCGCGCGATCCGGGGCGACTTCTCAAGGAATTACTACACTCCCGTGGATGTTGTCGGCCTCTATTGGCACCTGGTCGACATCATTTGGATTTACTTGTTCCCACTCCTTTATCTGATCCGGTGACACGCTCATGAGTGACCACACAACGATTCTCGAAAACACCCAGGCGGCAGGCCACGGCTCCGAAGAGGCTCATGCACACGGTCCCCGAAACCCCGTGCGTCTCTATACCCTGATTTTGACGTGTCTTCTCATACTCACTGGACTTACCGTTCTTGTGGCCCAGTTTGATTTCGGCGATTGGAACGTGTTCGCGGCCATGATTATCGCAACTATAAAGGCAAGCCTGGTAGCGCTGTTTTTTATGCACTTGCTGCACGATAAGGGGATGAACGCCATCATTCTGTGCACGGCGCTGGTATTCCTGGGCCTGTTCCTTTCGTTCGACTTCATGGACTCGACCACGCGCTTCAAAATTACTCCCGCGAATGGCGCGGCGCCTGCAGGCAGCGACTTCCATCGTCCCAAGAATCTCGGGGTTCCGTTCGGCGGTGCAAAGAACGTTAAGCCGCCACCCGAAGCTCCGAAATAGCCCATCGCGAGCGCGGATCGCGCGGACGCATCGGAATCAGTCGCTAGATGCGCAAAAGCCGAAGCAACTCGCCGGCATCTCGTTAGAGGCTCGGCAAGCGCTGCTTCGGCTTTGGGTTGCGCCGAAAAATCGTTCTAGTGTTGGTTGGCTTCGGCCGTCAAAGAAGCCCCCTTTGATTCCTTCAGACTCTTGGCCATCGAAAGGTGTCCTTCGAGAACCGGCAGCGTTTCGGACGCGAAATTCTTTATGTTCGCGTGCGTACCGTGCTGCGCCTCATTTTTAAATTCACTGATGTCTTTCTCATGATCTTTCACGGCATCTTTGATAAACGCTTTGTCGAATGCCTCGCCGGAAAGTTTTGAGAGTTTGTCGATCTTCTTCTGGTGTTTCGAATCGAGGCTGTCGGGGACGGTTAATCCATCCTTAGCCGCGGCTTCCTTTAACAGATCGTTCGCTTTTGTGTGATCCTGCTCCAGCTTCTTCCCATATTCTTTGACAGCATCGCTAGACGCCTTCTCTTGGGCCAATTTCCCGAGCTGAACTTCCAGCATGCCGCCCACTGCGGCTTTTTTCACGAACTGCTGGTCGTCCGCCTTGGTTGCCATCGGCATGGTATCGCCGGGTGTCTGCATTTGCCCATTCTGTCCCGGCCCCATGGTGCCGTTCGGGGCGCCCGTTCGCGGCGGTGGTTCGGTCATCGGAGGGCTACCCGTGTCGGGCGTGCGCTGGGCCTGCGCTATGGCTGGCGTCGTGTATACAAAACAAAAGCTGGCCCCCGCAAGCACCAGCGTAAATAATGAATTTCGTCGCATTAATTGCTCCTCAATTCTGGCTGAGCTCTTCGTCTCGCGCCGGTTGATTTAAGCGGTCCCCGCAGCGGCTAGACAGCCCCTGAGAATTGGCCGCGATTCTTTCTAGAGATAGGAGGAGTGGGGCCTCAGGGCCGTTTCCCTGTGATACTTGCTAGTACGCGAGCGCAGGTCTATTCCGAGCATGTATGCTGAATACTTCTGGCGCATGAGTTCACGACAGAGAACGTTATTAAAATCAACAGCTTTAGCAGGGATGCATTGCGCGATAGCAATTTTGACGATTCTTCCCCTTGCTGCACAAAACAGGCCGCATGTCGCTCGAGAATCCGCGGGTGAGCGCGATCCAATGATGGCAGAGAATGTGCTGCGCGGCCGGAAAGAATTCCTTCAAACCTGCTCCTTTTGCCACGGTACGGATGCAAATGGCGGGGCGGAAGGGCCGAACCTCATGCGTTCCGGCCTTGTTCGCCACGATAGCAATGGCGATCTGATCGGGCAGGTGATCCGAGAGGGGCGTCCCAATAAGGGAATGCCGGCGTTTCCACTCAAACCGAACCAGATTGCGGATATCGTCGCGTTTCTGCACGCAAGGCTCGGGGTGTCGGATCGCACCAGTCCAAGAGGTCCTTCGAGCGATTATGCGCTTAAGTTATTGCTCACCGGCAGTGCAGAAGCCGGCAAAGCCTATTTCAATGGAGCGGGCGGATGTTCCGGTTGTCATTCGCCCACCGGCGATCTTGCCGGCATCGCGAAGAAGTATGCGCCCGCCGAACTGCAATCGCGATTCCTTTATCCGGAAGGGCAGCCCCGCACGGCCACCATTACGCTGCATTCGGGCGCGCCAGTGAAAGGCGAACTGCTCGATATGGATGCGTTTAATGTGTCGATCCGGGATGAGAACGGATGGTACCGCTCCTGGCCACTTGACAGCGTAACCGTGGAGGTTCACGATCCGCTCGCGGCGCATCGCGCATTGATGCGTAA
>JAICLJ010000214.1 GCA_025927575.1 Bryobacteraceae bacterium
CCGCGCTCAGATGACTTAGTCTGCCGGGTTGGGAGTAGTTGGACTTTGAGCTCGCGCCTCCCAAGGGAGCCGAAAATATGTATGCCAGGAACAGAAATGAGGCACTCGCCAGCACCGTCCAGACCCAACGCGCTAGGATCGTCCGCCTCATACACTTCATCATGCGTCCTCGGCGATGGCCGCACGGTCCGAAAATGTATTCGCCGTGTAAGGGTTTGTCGCTAATGCGTATTTATACACACCCAGCCGCGAAGTCGCGCGGCACGGTATTTCGCCGCTCTGCTCGTTGCACGAGGCGATAGAATGGACGCAAGTCGATTAGTAAACGGCATCTTCACAGATGAAACTGTTAATCGCGTCTGTCCCGATGTTTTTTGAGGTGAAATTTTCCATGGCTGCGACACGATCCGCGCTGGTTTTATTCGGTTTGGTAATTGGCGCCCTGACCGCTTTTGGGCAAGACGAGACCCCGCAGGTCACGTTCAACAAAGATGTAGCTCCGATTTTGTACCAGCACTGTGTGGTCTGTCACCATCCAAACGATATCGCCCCGATGTCTCTGATGTCATACAAGGAAGCACGACCGTGGGCAGCGGCGATTCGAGAGGCAGTTGTGCGGCGCGTGATGCCCCCGTGGCATGCGGACCCGCACGTTGGGGAATTTCGAAATAACCCTCGCTTGACAGATCAAGATATTCATACAATTGACGCCTGGGCGAAGGGCGGAGCAAAGGAAGGTGATCCCAAAGATCTTCCGGTAGCTCCGTCGTTTCACGATGGCTGGCACATTAAGCCCGATCTCGTCTTAACTATCCCGGAGCAGGTTGTCAAAGCGGGCAATCAAGACGATTACGAATACATCTACGTTCCAACGCATTTCACGGAAGACAAATGGATTCAGGCGGCGGAGGTGCTACCGGGAGATCGCCGCGTCGTCCATCATGCAACGGTCAGTGTTATCAGCGCCGACGAAGCTCCAAAACTCATCGAAAGCCATGCCGGCGTGCAGAAGATGGACAAGTATCATTTCAGAACCGGCAAAGTGAATCACATGAAACCCGATGCGCCGGTTTATGATGATGGGTGCTCGGTCAGTCCCGATCAAGAAATACACGATCCAACCTCGGGAGGCATCAATCACGTCCCCGCGATTTATCTTCCGGGGCATTTGGCGGAAGTGCGGCCCCCCGGATACGCGCTAAAAATAGCTGCCGGTTCCTATTTGCAATTTCAGGTGCATTACAGCAACCGGCTCGGCAAGGACGTTACCGATCGGACGAGCATTGGCCTGGTATTTGCCAAAGGCCCCGTGACTCACCAGGTGGCGCAGTATGAGATCTGGAATAACTGGTTTGAGATCCCGCCAAACGACGGGAATCACAAAGTAACCTCCTGTTATACGCTGCCGAAAGATGTGATGGTAGTGGCGTACACGGCGCACATGCATTTCCGAGGCAAGAGCATGACCACCGAGGCGATCTATCCCGACGGCCGGCACGAAGTGCTGTTCAACGTTCCGAAATACGATTTCCGCTGGCAGGAAACTTATTTCCTGAAACATCAATTTCTCATGCCGAAAGGCACGAAATTAGTGACGACTGCCTATTTCGATAACTCTGCGAATAACGGGCTGAACCCGGATCCGTCGAAGACGATCCGGTGGGGCGAGCCGAGCACTGAAGAAATGATGGGCTTCTGGCTGGCATATGCCGACGTCACTCCTGTGGACGAGAACGCCGCGAAATCGGATAAGAGCCCGGACCGCGAGTTATCGGCGAAGAAGTGAACAGGGATGAACCAAACGTAGGTATTCGGCGCTCCGCGTCCCGGCCGTTTTGGCCATGTATCAACCGGCGTGAGTGCTTGGGATTGCTGTTGGCGTCTCCCTGCGCCCTTGCTTGGGAGCCGCCGAAAGACACGCCACCGCCGAAAGACTGGCTCTGCCCGATGGACCCGGACTATCGATCCGATAAGCCGGGTAAATGCCCACGATGCGGCATGACGCTGGTGCTGCACGTGCCAGATCGTATCGAATACCCGCTTGAAGTGACGCAGTCACCGGAATTGTTGCGGCCGGGCGACACAGCCACACTAACTTTTCGCATCCTGAATCCGGCGACTCGCCGGCAGGTTTCGCACTTTGAGCTTGTGCACGAAAAGCTGATGCATCTATTTATCGTCAGCGAAAATCTGGAATTTTTCGCGCATGTGCATCCCGTACTACAGCCCGACGGCTCGTTCGTGCTCAAACAGCGGCTGCCCGATGGAGGCATGTACCGGATGCTTGCAGATTTCTATCCGTCCGGTTCCGTGCCACAGCTTGCAGTGGATACTCTCTTCGTTTCCGGAACTTGCAGGCCTTCGGCGTTGACGCCGGCGCTTGCGCCTTCAAAGTCAGTGAATCTCACGGCTTCTCTCCGGCTGGACCCACCGACTCCACTGGCCGGGCTCGGGACGAAGATGTTTTTTACTTTGAAGCCAGGCGAAGGCCTGCAGCCTTATCTTGGCGCGTGGGGGCATATGCTGGTCGCGAGCGCCGACCTAATTGATATGATTCATCTCCATCCGTTCATTGCGAACGGCAGCCCGGACGTTCAATTTAACATCACGTTTCCCCGCACGGGGTTGTACCGCATCTGGACCCAATTTCAGCGGGAGGAGAAAGTGAATACGGTGGTCTTCACCGTGCCAGTGAAAGCGTTGTAGCACCGGAAACGGCGGCTTCCGTTGTTTCGAGGGCAAAGCGCAACGGCTCGGATGATTCGACAATCGTTCCTGACGGTAATTGAATCGGCTCGCGGAATCGGAACACACGGTTCCACTTCGGATCAAGACGATAAAGCCAAACCAGCGGCTCGATGCGACCGTCGGGCAATCGCGCTGTAATGCGTGCGGAGCCTACGGGCTTGTCAGGCACGGGGCGAAGTCCGAGGGCGGTGAGTGGTTCCCGCAGTGTTGTGCGAGTAACGATCGTAACCGCGTCCCGCAGCGGTACTGTTGGAGGAGCCATGACCGCCGGCTGCTCTTTGGGTAGCATAGCCGGATCGCCCTGCGGCGCGCCGCCAACCACCCATGCCGTGATAATGATGATCTCTTCCTGGGTTAAGGCATGATCGATCAGCAGGTTGCCGAAGCCTTTCACGGCCCCCCATGGAGGCATGGAACGGGAAAGCACCTGCTCCTTTATATCCACAGCCCATGGCCGGGTTTCCTCGTAGCTTGTCAAGGGAATGGACGAACTTGGTCCGTGGCACGAGATGCAGCGCCGCGCGAAGATCCGTGAAATGTCGCGGGTGTAAGTGAGGTTCGTTGTGATGATGTCGTGCGCGGCCAACGGTCCCGCCGCCAGGATTGGCGCGAGTAGGCAGGTAAGTGCAAACTTCCTCACTTCATTCAGCATACCGAGCAGCTTCACGGTTAGCTTGCGATTGCAGTTTGCCTTGACACAGAGCCGCTTTGCGCCAGCAACGGGTTTTTCGGGGCAACCGCACAACCCGCGCACTCGCGTGCGGCGGCCCCGTTTGGAGTTGCCTACGCACAGAGCATCTATTTCTCGTTTTACTTGCCGTTCTGCTTCGCCTTCGCCGCTTGGGGTTTTATGCTTGCGAATGCTTTTAAGGCGTCGTCGACGCTCTTGCCCGTCAGTTCGTACAGCGACGGTTCGCCTTCGCGCTGCGCGATATAGTTCGCTCCGGATTTGGCGAACGAGGCTTTTTCGATACGTTTGCCGTCGTTTGAAGTCACGGTTATGTCAACCGTCGGATTGGCAAAGCCGGCGGTTGGAAACGAGGTCGCCGAAAGATCGCGCAATTGATCGATAACGGACTGCACCGAAGCGGCATCCATCGTTTTGCCGTTCGATTTCCAGTCCTGTCCGCGCTTTGTATAGGTCGTGTCGTTTGAACCATTGCGAAGCTCCAGCTTGGCCGGATCACTGAATCCGAAGTCGAAAACTTTATGGTTCCGGAAATCGGCAAGACTTTTGTCGACGCTCGATCCCAAATCCGACGATACTTTGTACATGCCCGCAACAACCGAACTCTTGGCGTAGTAGTCGTCTTTGTTTTTGCGTACATCAAGCGATTGCATGCCGCCGGCGTCCGTGACTTTTACAGTAGCCACAAGCTGTCCGGCCGCGAATTGGGCTGCGTCTTTCTTTTCGTCTGCCGCCGCGCCCGTCAGGTCCATGCGTGCGTCGCCCAGCTTGCGAACCAGTTCTTCCACCTGGAAGCTGTCGGCGCGGTAGGGGCCGGGTTTCACAATCTGCCAATCGCCCTGATTGTTCTTGCCAAACGTCAAATCGCTCTTCTTCGTAGTCAATTCAAGGCTGGTGAGCTTCCCGGAGTTGAACGTCAGCAGCCGTTTGTCGCGAAGGTCGTTAACGGATTTGTCGAAAGAGCTTTTGACGGAAGAGGAGACGGCGTAAATCTTGGGATCGGAATCCGCCTTCGCATAAACGAGCGAGCCGGCGGGCGCGTCGTCCCCGAATTTGATAGTGTCCTTTTTGCCATCTTTCAAATTCAACGTGACCGTCAGGCTGGGATTGTTCAGGCCATACTGTGAGCCGGCGGAGCTATTCTTCGCAACCACGCTGTCGGCATTTAAGGGCGCGAGCGCCGACGTCAAGCCCGATACGGCATCCTGATCCGCGGAAAGCGCCTGCGGTGTAACAATCTGCCATTTTCCGTTTGCGCGTTTGAGATCGATGCCGGTACCGTCTTTCTTCTTAACATCGATCTGCTGAACCTGGTCGGCAGGAATATTGAGCAGCTTCACAGTAGAGGCGGTGGTGGAGCTCTCCGATTGAGGATGCTTCTTGGCCCACCACACGCCGGCGCTGAGGGCAGCGAGGACAATCGCTGCCGCCACTAAGCTTCGTGGTTTCATTCGTTATCTCCGCTTCAGGAAGATGCTGACCCCGGCCGCGATCATCACGAGCGGCAGGAAAATGATTGCGAAGTAGAAGAAGATTCGCATCTGCGCGGCCGACACGTTGAGGCGCCGGTCTTGCGTCTCTTTCGGACGGATCGAGATGAGATCTTCATCCTGGGCGAGCCAGTTAATCGCATTCATGGCCAGATCTTTATTTGCATTGAAGTCGATGAAGTTATTAGAAAGGAAGCCCGAGTTTCCAACCACAACGAAGCGGCCTTGGGAACCCGGCTTACCGGTGGAATATTCGCCGGCAGCAGCGAGCGCGAAAGGGCCTCTCTTGTTCTTCGGATCGCCAAGGGTGACGGACGCCGAACTGAGGTTAGAGGTCGCCTCGGAGCGGTCGCCAGTAGAAAACAGCTTCTCTACGGTGCTCTTGCCGCTGTTGGCGATATTCATGGACTGTGCCAATGGGAACGCCGTGGCTGAATGCAGTTCACTCACAATCGCCTGCGTGCCGTAGTTGGTGATGAGTGGCACCTCAGGTCCAACGCCGAGCAATTGGCCCATGGGATTAACTTCGAGAACCAAATTGTTGTCGAGAGTGACGCCCCAGCTTGCTAGCATCTTCTCGATCGGCTCGTTCTTGCTGATCGTCTCCCGGCCCATCTGGAGAGGTGGATCGAGGAGAAACATTCCCCGGCCGCCGCTTTCAATATATTTCTGAATAGCCGCCGTTTCACCCGGCTGGTAATCGTAGCGGGGTCCTGCGGTGACCAGAACCGTGCAGTCCTTGGGAACGTCCGGCGTCTGGAGCAGCGAAACCGCCTTTGCGGTGTAGTTTTCTTTCGACAGCGCATCCTTCAATCTCGACAAACCGGAGCTTCCGCTCTCGTCGAGGCTATGCTCGCCGCTGCCCTGAACAAAGCACACCTCTTTTGTGCCGCCTTTTATCGCACGAATGAACGCGCCGGTGATGCCTTCTTCCGTGAAGCTGCGTGCTTCTTCACGCTTTCCGTTTACATCGACGTAAGCAGTTCCGGGGAATTTGAGGTTGAAGGAGCGAGCCACCGTTGGGTTCTTAACGTAATCGACGTACTGAATGTGGATCTTCGGGGAGAGATTTGCATAACGATCCAGCAGGGCCTTGGCCTGATCGAACTTTGCCGTCTGGTCAATGTACGTGATTGTCGCGTCACCCTTCAGATCCTTGATAATTTTGTCCGTCTGTTCGGAGAGCGTGTAGCGCTTGTTGGCCGTCGCGTCATAGGTCTTGTTATAACGATTGGCGAGCCAGTTGATCATTACGAGGACCGCGATGATTACGATGACGTAAACAGCGGCCGTGGCGCCATACTTCGCCTCGCGGGCCGTGCCCGCTTCCATCGGTCGTTTCGCCGCCATCTATGCCCTCCACCGCATCGACTCAAGCGAACGAGCCGTCAAGAATAAACCGAAAAAGATCATGGATAGATAGAAGATGAAATCTTTAGAATCGAGAACGCCGCGCGAGAAGCTGTCGAAATGACTCACGATCGAAATATAGGAGAGCACTTGCGCTACGCCCGAGCTGTCAAAGGCGGTTGCCCAACTCAATACAAACAGAATGAGCGCCAGGGCGAAGCCGATTGCAGCGGCTACGATTTGATTTTTTGTCAGGGTGGAAATGAAAGTGCAAAGAGCAAGAATGCTGGCGCCTTGCAAAAACAGGCCGACAAAACCGAGCGCGACCGGTTTCCAATCGGGATTTCCGTAGACGAACAAGAACGAGAAATCCGCGAGGATCAGTAGAAGCAGTGCGCCGTACATCAAAACGGCGGAAAGCCACTTGCCGAGAATAATTTCGAGATCGTGGACCGGGGAAGTGACAAGCAACTCGATGGTGCCCTGGCGCTTCTCTTCGGCAAACAGGCGCATGGCAAGCAGAGGAAGGAGAAACAGCGCAATGACGGCGACGTTCGACAGCACCGGGACAATGACTCGGTCGTTCAGATTCATCGGCATCGATTGCCCCATCATTTGCGATTGCAAGCTGTCCTTGACGAAGAATGCCGAGGCAGCGTAGGTAAAATAGCCGCCGAGAAATGCGAAAACGGTCAGCAAAACCCAGGCAATGGGCGATACGAAGTAACTATAGAGTTCGCGGCGGCAGATGGTCCAGGTATTTCTCATTGCTGGTCTCCATCCGGCGACCCGCCGGTGAGTTGCAAGAACACTTCTTCGAGACTGTAGCTTAGCGATTTCATTTCAAATAAGTTCCAACCGGCATTCACAACCGAACGAGCTACGTCAGCCCGGGCGCTCTGACCCGGAAGACTCTCCACTTCAAACGTAAGTTTATGATCCGTTGCGTGCTTGAACAGGACTTTGCTGACGCCGGATAAGGATTCGAGCCGCTGCTGCACGTCGGATTGACCCGCGATGCCATCGGTTTCGAGCTCGAGAGAAATGGCGTCGGACCCGCGCATCCGGTGCGTCAGGTTCTCCACGGAGTCAGTGGCCACGATGCGGCCTTTGTTGATGATGACAATCTTCTGGCAGATCGCTTCGACTTCAGGAAGAATGTGCGTGCTGAGAATAATCGTGTGCTCGCCCGCAAGGTTCTTGATCAGCTCGCGGGTCTCGTTGATCTGTTTCGGGTCGAG
>JAICLJ010000087.1 GCA_025927575.1 Bryobacteraceae bacterium
GAGCGCTTTCGAGGCATCGCAGCGTACCGCGTAAAAGGTCTGGGAAAGTTGGCCAAATGCGACGCGTGGGCGGCCGAGCAAAGACCACAGATTCCGTAACTGAAGGACCTCGGGAGGTGTCCCAAAATCGTATTGATACGAGCCACCCAGCCAAGCGCAATGGAAACGCGCGAACTGTTCGATTTCGTCTCGGCTGGGAGGACTCGCTGCGGCCTTGAGGTTCTAACCCCTGACGGGAGCTTGGGGTAAAGGCTTTTTTACACGAGAAAGAAGAAGTGGACTATGGCAGATAAAGACGATCAGAACACGAAATTGCAAGAAAGGAACCGGGCCGCTGATATGCGCCCGATCCCATCACAGGCTGAGGGTGATTTGGAGACGGTTGAGGAGGACCTCGAACAAAAGCGAAAAAGCGACGACACGTCCGGCCAGAAGCACTAATGAATCGACGCGCCAGCGACGTACATTCCGGGGGAAGTCAATTGACAACCAGGTATTCCGTCTGTCAAACTTCGCTCATTATTCTATGCGACTTCGCCTCGGTATCCTCCTTTTCGCTGCCTCTCTGCTGCCGGCCCAAACACCCGATTTTACGGGAGTTTGGAAAGCCGATGTAGCAAAAAGCAAATTCGCCGGTCCCGCTCCTTCCAGCGAGCTGATGATCATGGACCAGAAAGGCGCAATGTTGAAGATTACCAGCGGCGTCACAGACCATCACGGCGAGTACCGGTCGTCTGTCGCTTACAACACCACTGGAATTGAGAGCAAAAACGAATATCACGGCCTGCCGATGAAGAGCCGCGCGAGACTCGATGGCGACACGCTATCTATCGATTCACAGGTTGCCGGTGAGCGCCCCACGTCCATCACCCAGAAGTACACACTTTCATCCGGCGGCAAGACACTGGAACTCGAAAGCACGGCCAATATGAATGGCAAGGAGCGGGCCGAAACCGTTGTGTTCGAGAGGCAACCGAACGAGGCCGGCGATCCCCTCCGCCAGCCCGAACAGACAGCGGGCGAGCATTTTAAGAACGTGCAAGTTCTCAAAACGCTTCCCGCCTCGCGCTTCATCGACACCATGCATTATTTCACCGCTTCCCTGGGGGTAAAGTGCGAGAAATGTCACGTCGAAGGGCATTTCGATTCGGACGACAAGAAAGAGAAGAAAACCGCTCGCGACATGCTGAAGATGGTGGCTAACATCGACGAGCACAATTTCAAGGGGCATCCGAAGGTGCAGTGTTTTACCTGCCATCGCGGCGCCGAGAAGCCTCTGGCTGCTCCGCCTTTTGCAATGCCCGGCGTGGCAACGGCAAGCGCGGCCGCAAAATAAGGGCCGCGCTCGCTTCTATCTTCTGTCTTCTTCTCTACGGGATATAGGCCGTCCGCATGGGCGTGGAATTGTCAAGCACCATCTCGTTCTTAGCCTGAACTTGCTCAACGCGAACATAGGCAAGAGCGACAACTTCGTTCAGAGCGGGAGAGAAGGCGGCAGACGTGATCTCAGCAACGTTGTTGCCGTCTACCTTCAGCTTGGCGCCCGGAGCGGGGGCCAAGCGGCAATTAATGCGCACAGGCGTTAGCACCCTGTGAATCTGAGCGCGGGATCGCACGCGCTCGACAATCTCTTGCCCGATATAGCAGCCTTTACTGAAGGAGACAGCATGCATCTGGTTGGTCTCCTGCGCCAGGTAACGCTCCGTGATATCCTCGCCGTAGCGGGGCTTGCCGTGCTCGAGACGCACAACTTGAACCGCCTCGCTGTCGGCCTCTTCCGCGCCCGCGGCTTGGAGCGTCTCAATCAGGCGCGAATGCTGCGAAGCCGGACAAAAGATGCGGTAACCCGGAGCGCCGGTGGCCGAAACCTTGGCAACAAAGCCCCCGCCCCATAGAGCGACTCCGAAATCCCGGCTTGGCAGAGTGCCGGAGATCGCCTCGATTTTCGCCGCGCTTTGCGGCCCTTCCACGCCGATGGTGGCCCACTGTTCGGTTTCGTCCGCTAAAGTCACGTCGTCGGCGATGATGTATTTGTCAAGATGCTCCTGCAACTTCAGCCGGGTGTCAGGCTCCGTATGCACGAGCAGGGATTCTCCCAGGTTGAAGATCACCGCGTCTCCCAGAATCCGCCCTTGCGAGTTCAGGAAGAACGTGTAGCATCCTTCTCCCGGGTCCAGGCTCTTGATGTCATTCGTCGCCATCGCGTTCATTAAGCGCGCCCGATCCTCCCCGGTCGCGCTGATTTTCCCGTAACGCGACATATCGATCCGCGCCGCGCTTTCGCGCAACTCTTCGTATCCAGTCATTACTCTTCTGTCCTCGTATTCTTTTGATGCGCCAGAACCCAGGAAGTAATCCCGTTATAAACCCCGTCCTGTCAGGTAATGAAGGTAAGCGGCAATAAGAATGACGAGCAGTCCGGAAATGCAGACGCTCGCCAGTCGCCGCTTGCCCTTGCCTGCCACCGCTACATCACCATAAGGGGATGTCGCCCATAGGATAGAGGCGGCAAGGATGTGCAGGACCAGAAGCATCTTAATTCCGAACCAGATCTGCCACTGCGTCGAATGGTGAGGACCTGCCAGGAAATTGTAAATGCCCGACAGAATAACCAGCGCGAGCAGCACGAACAGCGGAGTGCGGAATCTGTTTTGCGCGCCTTCCGCGGCGCTCGCGCGCTCTGGTTCCGGCAGCAGATTCAGCACTGGCGTCAGAACTGAGCGTGAGTAGATGGCGGCTCCTATCAGACCCACTACCGATCCGATATGCAGGAACCTCATGAGTACCGCCAAAACGACGTTGTTCATATATGCCCAGGATATGCCTGCATGTCTTCGGCGCAGGCGCTTCCCCGATAGACTAGGGCTACATGATCCACGAAATTCTGCCCGTCGGCCTCTTGCAATGCAACTGTTCTATTTTCGGCGACGAACAGACCCGCGAAGCGATCGTTGTCGACCCTGGCGACAACATCGGCGAAATCGAAAGTATCCTCAATCGGCACGGACTTCGGGTGAAAGCGATTGTGATCACGCACGCGCACATCGATCACGTTGCGGGCGCGAAACTGCTGAAGCAGAACACCGGAGCTCCGGTCTACATGAACCACAGCGACCAGGAACTGCTATCGATGCTCGACGTGCAGGCGCGATGGTTGGGAGTGCCGCCGCCTGAGCAGGTGGAGGTAGATATGGACGCCCGCGATTCCGTCTCGCTTAGTTTGAACGAGGCTGAATTTCATGTGATGGAGACGCCCGGGCATACGCCAGGGAGCATCAGCCTCTATATCCCCACCGAGGGGAAGCTTGTCGCCGGCGACACATTATTCAGGGACTCTATCGGGAGGACAGACTTGCCAGGCGGCGATTCACGGCGGATTCTCTCCTCCATTAAAACGCGCCTTCTGCTGTTGCCGGACGAAACCGTGGTTGTACCGGGACACGGCGCCCTTACGACAATCGGCCGTGAGAAGGAACGCAATCCATTCCTCATGGGATTGTGAGAAGCGTTGTGAGCGGTTCTCAGCGGCCGAGAATCTGCACTTCCAGCGGAGCGAGCGTGACCTGAATGCAATTCAGCGGGCCCGTGCCGGAGGCGCCGTCCGCTTCCCGAACCTCAACGGTGCCGGCTGCGAACTGCGTAACGGCACTGGGCGCTTGCGGCTGCCGTTGATTGCTGTAAAGAATGTCGAGACGATCGCCCTGATTATTGAGTGTGTTGTCCACAATGACGAAAACAGTCGAAGCATTCACTGGATCGGTATTGGCCACGACGACAATTTCCCGGTCCATCAGAATTCGTGAGAAGGCGAGGACGCCATTTAGAAAAGTGGAAACACCAAAATGCTGTCCATCGCCGGAGATAGGCCGGAAGTAGAAGCGGCCGTAGCGCAAAACGGGATTTTCGCGGCGAACCGCCGCAATTTGTGAAATCTGCTGATAGAACGCACTGTTCAGGGCAAAACCGGGGCCGCCCCACAGCGCTTCTCGAACCGCGGGATCCGAACCGGCGCCGTGCAACCCTTGCTCGGTGCCGTAGTAGAGACATGGAATGCCGGGCAAGCTAAACAGACAGGCGACACCGAGCGTAACCTGATCGTCGTATTGGTCCGGATTCGCAGGATTGGCGTAGCGAATGCGCTCCTTGACGTCGTGATTGTCGAGAAACGTGACGAAATACCGAGTGGCGTCGCCGTGGGAGCTGAGCACACCGGCTTCCACCTGCTTACGAAAGACGTACATGCCTACGAGCTCCGAAGGAGCCGCGAACCCTTTGACGACGGGCTTAAGCTTGAAATATAGCGGATAATCCAGCGCCGCATCGACGCCGACCATGTCCGTCTCCTCCGCGGTGGTGCGGCCGATGAAACGGGCAATTTCTTGTTCGGCATCGCCCACAAAGACTTCGCCGAAGGTGAAGAAATTCTTTTTGCCGACGCTGAGCGCAAATTCGCGCATCGAATTGCCGAACAGCAGTGGCAGGTTGCCTTTGAGGTAGCGAAGCGTATCGATACGAAACCCGTCGATATCGAAGCGCGCGATCGCATATTGGTAAGCGCGAATCAGCAATTGTTGGAGTTCGGACGAATCGGTGCGGAATTGCTTAAGCGAGGCGAAGTCGCCGATGGTGTCGTCAGCGGAGCCCGGCATTCCCTGTCGGCGAAACCAATCGTTTTTCTGCAACTCGGCGGGCCAGACAAGCGCATCGGGCGATGGGCTTGGGATGTTCGCGACGTCTGGCCAGTCGGCGTGCGGGCTACCCTGTGAGTCACGCCACTGAATCGCGCGAGCGGAATTTCGGAAATCGGCTGTCGAACCTTGCGTGTCGATGCAGTCGCTTTCGCCGGCATCGCAGACGTAGCCGAAGACATCGCCAGTGTGGTTCAGCACAATGTCAAGAATGACGTATAGGTCAAGCTTGTGGGCGGCATCTACGAGGGCGCGGAGTTCATCATCGGGATTGTTCGGATCGCCCGCGAAGCGGGGATCGACGTGCAGAAAATCGTGAATGCCGTAACCGTGATACGTGCCCCCCTGAAAGGGGACGTTCTTGAAAACCGGACTCAGCCAGATGGCGCCTGCGCCAAGCTGTTTGATGTAAGGAAGCTGATCCTGAATGCCAGATAGATTGCCGCCCTGGAAATCATAGTAATTCGGGTCGTCAAACGGTAAATGGCGCGGAGGCGCGAGGGAGTTGTTGAAGCGATCGACCATAAGGAAGTAAATCCACTGGTCGCGCCAATCAGCGGGCGAGCTAAAGGTTTGGAGTGGGCCGCCGGTGTCCCGATAGCCGTTGAAAATAGTCAGAAAGTCCGGCGCGTACAGAGAAGTTGACATCGAACCTCCTCGAGAGTGGGTTCGATTATACCCGGTTTTCAGGCGACGCCATTAACAATCGTGAGCTCGTGAATCGCAATAGCGCTCGTGGCAATAACGATCACGCCGCAGATTTGATTTACCCTCAAATGCTTGCCGAATGCAGCTGAAGATGTTTCGGGCCGTTTGTGTGCGTGTAAAGCCGCAAACCGGGAAAGTTCAGCTCTTTGAGCCCAATGCCGCTCGTGTAATAGCCCATGGTTGTGTATCGCCGGATGAGCTTAAAAAACGCCTGGTTGCTGTATGCAACGATTTTGAATACAGCAGCCTGCTGTTGCCCGGATAAGCGCGCGAACACAGAGCCGTAAGTCTTCTTCGATATTGTGTCCAGCCACCCAAGACCCTTGAGCATAGGCTGTCGAAGTTCGTTTTCGCCATGCGCGGCCATGAAGTCAATGAACTCGCTGACGCCGGCGTCTTTCGCGCCCGGAGTCTCGCCGGCGGGGATGATCAGGTCCGTCAGAATCTCAATGGTCTTGTACTGATGCCGGCTGAAATAGAGTGGCGTGTATGGCTGCCGCGATGCCGAAAGCGAGCTTTCCTCGTGCTTATGTTCGGCTCCGTACGCCCATCGGCTGAACCCAGGAAACTGGCTGGCCGACGCGGCCTTAGCGAGCATTTCCAAGACGCTTCGTCGATCCAATCCTTGAATTGTCATTTGGTTGTCCTCCTCTCTTCGCCAGAATGCACCAGCGATCTCAAGGTAGCTTCCGGCGTTCGCGCCAACACGACTCACTACCTCTCAATCTATAATCCCGCTCCTCAGATGAAGAGATTCGTGTTCAAAAATTCGTTTCGAAAATAGCCTTTCGGATCATAATGGGCAGCCAAACTCAAAAAGTCATTCAGCTTTTCGTACCGCAGCCTCAGTTCCGCCGGCGCCATCGTAAATAACTTGCCCCAATGCGGGCGCGGTAGAAACGGCGACAGTTCTCTTTCGATCGCCGGAAGAAGATTCCTCACGGCGGGCCAGTTCGGTTTCCAGGTAAAGTGGATCGCCACGCTGGGCTGACGATAACACATGCTCAGCCAGAGGCCATCCCCATCGATGGTACGGATCTCGGAGATCAGCAGATGTGGGCCCACCTGATCGCGCAGCCGCTCCACCGCAAGGATCGCTTCAACGGCGTGTCGCCGCGGCAGAAGATATTCCGTTTGAAGTTCCGTTCCTGCGCTGGGCGTAAAGCCCATGCGGAAGTGAGGCAGCCGGTCGTACCATGGTCCGGGTACGCCCATCTGCTGTGTGCAGTTCTCGGCAGGAAGCGCGCCGATTGGATGCAGGTTTCGTCTTGCCAGCTTGGCCGAGAAGAATTCGGGGGGCGCTGCGAAAGCGCCGGCTCCTCCGATGCGACTCTTGATCCAAACCTGGTTGATGCGCTGGTTCTGCCAATCGGTGAACAAACTAACACTATCGCCGCTCGCTTGAATTTCGTCGAAATGAGTTTTCAATTCGGCAAGCGGGAGATCCTCATACACGTACTGCCGCACCTTATAGGCGGGCTGAATATCCAGCGTGATCCGAAAGACCACTCCGAGTGCGCCAAGTCCGACCACGGCTGCCTCGAAAACTTGCCCGTCTAACTTACGTGAAAGTTTCACCACCTCGCCGGCGGGTGTGATCATTTCCAGGGCGGAGACCGCGGACGCAAGATTGCGGCTCTTCTCGCCGGAGCCGTGTGTGGCCGTGCTGCAAGCTCCGGCCACCGAAATGTGCGGAAGCGAAGCCAAGTTGTGCAGGGCGAATCCCTGTTTGTCGAGATACGGGCCGAGTTGCCCGTATGTCACGCCGGCCTCGACGGTCACCGAACGCGCGCCCCGGTCAAGCTCAATGGCCTGCATCGGTTTCAGCGACAGAAGATTGTAATGGCTGTCCGCAATGGAGTTAAAGGAATGACGCGTGCCAAGCACCTTCAGTTCATTCCCGGAACGGAGAATGGACCTTATCTGTTCGACAGACGCGGCCTCGTGCAGACGACCGGTCCCGTAAACGATATTGCCCGACCAGTTGGTGAGACTCTGCTTCGCTTTTAGCATGGCGAGCGGCCAGATGGCGTCCGTGAACAGGCTAGTAAAGATTATTAGCCCACCTAACGCTTAGCGATCGTATCAAAGTTTGGTCAAGATACAAGAGTTTGTATTTCGTGGTATACACTGTATACATGACTACCGCTCCTACGGTTCAACGGATCGCCACCGCCGCGCGGCGTTTGTTGGATAAAGAAGGGGCGGATGCCGTGACCATGCGCCGGGTCGCTAGTGCGGTGGGGATCACACCCATGGCCGTATATCGCCACTATCCGAACCGAGCAGGTCTGTTGAACGCCCTGGCAGATGCGGGCTTCGATGAACTGGCAGCGCGACTGGCGGAGGTGCGCTCTGTCGGTGATCTTGAAAAGCGCCTCACCAATATATTGAATATCTATCTAGAGCACGCCCTCCAGAATCCTCGGCTCTTCGAACTCATGTTTATGACGCGGCGCGAAGGCGCTCGCCGTTATCCGCAGGACTTCAAGGCCGGCCGTTCTCCCACCGCAAATCCGATGGCGGAGCTGATTCGGGAAGGCATGGCGACCGGATATTTTCGCAAAGACGACGCATGGGAAATCATCTTTGAGATGGGCGCCCTATTGCAAGGCCTCGTCATGCTCTATTTGGGCGGACGGATGGCTGTATCGCCCGCCCGTTTCCGCGCTTTCTGCCACAGATCCTTTCGGAGGTACCTCCATGGCATTCGCAATTAACTACTCCCGCGGCGTCGCGGCGCTGCTTGCCATTGTCTCGACAGGAGCCTTGTCCTGGTTCGGTAACGGCCTCAATCCGTGGTGGCCCCTGGTCTGGTTCGCACCGCTGCCGGTGCTGCTTTTTGCCTTGCGCAGTTCCTGGTGGCGCGCCGCTCTCGTAGCGGCCCTCGCCTTATTAGGCGGCAGCCTCAACATGTGGCATTACTTTCACGCGGTATTACATGCGCCGGCGTTAGCGTGGGTGACGACTTACTCTCTCGCAGCACTCGTGTTCGCGGCAGCGGTGCTGCTTTTCCGCGCGCTGCTACAACGAGGGGCTCCCTGGAGCGCGTTGTTGGCTTTACCGTCGACATGGGTTTCCGGCGAATACCTGCGAAACCTCACTTGGCCTCATGGTACGGCCGGCAGTCTTTCCTATTCGCAGTTGAATTTCCTGCCTTTTTTGCAACTTGCTTCCATCACCGGCCCGTGGGGCATGAGTTTCCTGCTGCTGCTTTTTCCTGCCGCGCTCGCCATTGGGCTGCATTTGCGCCACAACGAGCCGAAGCAACCGTTTCGTATCGTCGGAGCCGGATTGGGCATTATTGCTTTGGTGCTAATTTTTGGCGCGCTGCGCCTTGTAATACCGACGCAGGACGCCCACGTTGAAGTCGGGCTCATCGCGTCCGACGAGCCTGCCAATGTGAATGTGGCGGATGAGGGCGCTGAGACCGAACGATTATTTCGTGAATATGCCGGCGAAGCCGAAGTGCTTGCGAGTCGTGGCGCGCAGGTGATCGTGCTGCCGGAAAAACTTGGCGTGATTGTGGATCCCGATACCAACGGCGCCGATTCCATTTTTCAAGCCGTGGCCAACAAAACCAAAGCCACGATTGTCGTGGGGCTAATCCACGTATCCCGAGCTGTGAAGTATAACCAGGCGCGGGCATATGCGCCGGGAGCGGTGGTGCTGAGCTATGACAAGCATCATATGCTGCCGCCTTTTGAATCCAGCTTTAAGCCGGGGACTACGCTTACGGTCATCTCAAAGCCTTCCCAAAACTGGGGCATCGAGATCTGTAAGGACATGGATTTTACACAGCTTTCCCGACAGTATGGCCGGGCCGGCGTGGGTCTGCTACTTGTGCCGGGTTGGGATTTCAATATCGACCGTTGGTGGCACGGTCACATAGCGGTAATGCGAGGCGTCGAAAGCGGCTTCAGCATCGCACATGCGGCCAAGGATGGCTATTTAACGGTGAGCGACAATCGGGGCCGTATCCTGGCGGAGGCTCGGAGTGATTCCTCAGCGTTCGCCACGCTGGTAGCGGAAGCGCCAGTCGTACATGAAACCACACTCTATCTATTATTGGGAGACTGGTTCGCGTGGTTCGCGCTGGCGACACTCGCCTTCACAATCGCCCGGCTTTACCAATTACGCACGTATCCGTAGGTTGAGAATGATGCGATAGGAGTTCACTTTCCTGGAGCATCATCAGCATCTCATTTCAAATCTCTAGGAACGATGTACGTGGAAACCTTGATGATGCGGGTTTAATGCAAACGCACGTCCCGAAAGCTGTGCGCTCTCATGCGAACGTCCAGCGGCGGCCTTGATGGTTGCCGCCTTCGCGAACAGATGCCCATCCTGCACACCCGAACCAAGCGCGTAATCCATCATTTCATCGGCTTCCTCAATCTGGCCATTCCGGTAAAGCGCCCAGGCCAAAGCGGCCTCGGTCCCGAAGTTCCGCCGCAGTTCGAAATCTTTGCGCCCCCACGCGACCGCCGCGCTCGCGTCCTCCCGGACATCCGAAAAGAAATCGACCAAATGATGGTAGTAATGGACGCCCCCGTTCGCTGACGCTTCGAGAAATCCGGCCAATGCCTTATCGAACCACTTTTCGGCCTCGCATTCTTCGCCCATCGCGGCGTAAAGCTCGCCGAAAGCCTGCTGTAGTTCCGGCCGGGAATTCTCCGCCAGCACTCGTTCGTAGAGCGCCACAGCTTCGTCGTACTTCCCTTGCGAGCCATATAATTCCGCAAGGTGATCCTCGACAAGCCAGTAACCAGAATAGGCATCAGCAGCGCGGCGGTAATGTACAGCGGCTTGTTCATAGCGGCCCCGCCTCAGATGAAGTAAACCCTTTTGCAACTGTACCCAGGCATATCCCCGCATCTCCTTTGCGGTGATCTCTTCTTCAGCTTCCGTATAAAGGACCTCGGCGTCCTCGATTCTTCCGAACTTCGACTCCCAGTAAGCGAGCCGCGCCAGATTGTCCCAGGTGCGATTTTCCGCAATCAGCGCTTCGCACATCTGCTTCGCCTGCCGATACCGACCTTCCTGCAGATGGATGTCGGCCCATACAGTGCGCCCAGCAAAACTCTCGGTGAGGCCGGGAGCCATCGCCAGAGCGCGCTTGGCGCCCTGTAGACGATGGAATTTCATATCCAGATTTGCTTTCACAAGGCAAAGATCCGGCCAAGAGCCGACCTGGTCGAAAGCTTCCGCAATAGCTGCTTCAGCCGCTGTGAATTCGTCAAGTCTTCCAGTCAGAGCCGCGTGCTGGTACAGTCCGTAGGCGCGCCGTGTGGCCCGGTCGGTATCGGATGGGGAGCCAATCTCGGCGATGTTACGTTCGATCTTCCGCAGATCGTTTTGATAATCGGTCAAGTTGGCCATCTACCAAGGTTCCGCGAGATACGGAAAGTGATCAAGAAATTCTTTGTCGTTCTTTAGCGGGTTGGGCGGCGTTTTCGGCACGATCGGCGCGCTATTCCAAAGCGCCGGGTCCCCCAGCGTTTCGACGTGGTATTTTCGGCCGTTCAGTTCTGCTTCCATATCAAGGAAGAGAGCAAGGAATCGGGTCGCTACCTGATCTTCGGGCCGGCGTCCAAAAGGCCAACTTCCGGTGGTGTCCATGTCGGTTGCGCACACGTTGGGCACAAAGATCTCAAACGCCCGGCGCAGCGGGATCTTCATTCCTTTGGGATTCCACGAATCGTCAGGCATATTCAGCTTCTGGAACAGCGTCTTACGGACCCTCGGAAAAGCAGCAATTGGATTCGAATAGGTCTTGTGAACCGAAACAGGCGAATTATCGTGATCGAACGACGTCTGCAGGCCGAGCGCCGTAATCGAGGGACCGAAGCCCCACCCGAGATGAGCCAGCCGGGTGATGAAGTGCGGGGCAAGCCAGAAATTATTGGCGCCCAACTGCCGGTTGTCTTCGCGCTCGCTCAGGGCGGCATCGGCGAACGGCAGTCCGTCCGTATCCACGAGCTTGTATCTCTTCAGTTGCTCGTCCGAGTGAGAGCCATCGAGCAGCGCCCAGGGGTGCTGATGCCAGAAAGGCTCGTCGGGAATGGTTTCGACCTTGTGCGCCGCCTTCAGCACCCAGCTTTCGCCCCAGCTATTCACAATCCTGTTTCGCGCTGTATCTTGGGTGATAAATGCGAGCGGAATTTCAAAAATTATTGCGTTGCAGTTTTTGCCGGCGCGCGCATCTTCGCCGTCGTAAACGAAACGATAATTCCCGTTTTCGTCTTTCTTAAATTTGTCGCCAGTCCAGGTCCAGGGCCCTGGGGGCAGATCTTTCTTCATCGTCTTACCCCACTGCGGGGTGGCGGGATCGAAATTGAAAAGGTAGTTGCCTTCGAGCTCAATGAGGGTTTTCGGAATGGGAAGTTCACGTGCTTCCGTCATCGATTGGGGGACGTGATAGAACTGCGGCGCATAGTTGATGGAGCGGAAGAAGCCCGGCAGGTCGTTGAAGAAGGCTTCCTCCCGCCCGCCGATGTAGACCTTAATGGAATGACCCCCGGGCGTCGTGATGGTTTCCACTTTGTTCGTTGCCACGGTTTTCGAGAAGTCGCCGCCCGGGAAGCGCAGGAATGCTAACTGTGCCCGGCCATCGGCATCGACGGTTACCCGGATCTCCGCCGCCTTGTATGCGCTCAGGTATTTGTCTTTAACGGAGCTGAAGTACTTGAGGAGCGTATCGAGGGTCTGTTCTTCCACGCCAGTCCATGAGACCCGAGGCGCGGCCACCATCTGCACGCGGTACAGCATGTCGCTGTCGAAAATTCCAGTCTCGGGGACGGCTGCCATGGTCAAGGCAATAACCGTTTTTTCCCCGCCGGCAGTATCGGCGGAAGGGAACCCGAATAAATCGTAGAGATCCGCTGCACTCACGTCGACATCGGAAAATATCGTATTTACCGCATTGGGATCGTTATGATCTGCCACAGAATTCTCCTCGCTTTAGGCCGGTAGTCGATTGTTTATCAATCGGATATGCTCCGTCAATCTATTTCTTCAGCTTGCCGAATTCAGCTAATGCTACCGGAAATCACGCGGACAGCAAAGCATGAAGGTGAAATATCCAAAAAACTGGCAATGATCAGCAGTTCAATAATCTCGGTCACGGCGGCAGAACAGCGCCGCGGCGTCTTGATCAGGCGGTGCATCCAAGTCAACTTATGCTCGATGGTTTTCTGCTCAATGCTTTTCTGCTCGAAGGCGAATAAGAGGCGGCCAAAAGCATGATTCCAGCCTCGAGCAAATAGGCCAAACACTTTTGAAACACTCAATACAGAAAAGAATCGTATTGGTAAGAAACGAGGGTGGGCTGCTCGCATGGCCGCACAGCGACCTGGCATTGACCGCCCCCTAAAGGAGCCAACATGAAGATCGGCATTATAGGCGCCGGCAACATCGGCAGCACGCTCACGCGGCGCCTTACCGCGCTCGGCCATGAAGTTTCAGTAGCCAACTCTCGAGGACCCGGGACGCTGGCCGGCTTGGCCGCTGAAACGGGCGCTACTGCAGTCTCGGTCCCTGATGCCGTTAAGGATCGGGATCTGGTTGTCGTGACTATTCCCGAGAAGCACATCTCGGACTTGCCAGCGGGTTTGTTTGCAGCAGCGCCTGAACGTGTGATTGTCGTGGACACAGGCAACTACTACCCGCGGCAGCGCGACGGTCGAATTGACGGAATTGAAAAGGGCTTGACAGAGAGCCGTTGGGTTGAGCGGCAGCTTGGCCGACCTGTGATTAAAGCGTTCAATAACATCTACGCGAAAGATCTAATGGAGCGCGGCCTGCCCCGAGGCGCAGCCGGGCGCATCGCGCTACCGGTTGCAGGCGATGATAAAGCCGCCAAAGCGATTGTGCTGCGGCTGGTTGACGAACTCGGCTTCGATGGAGTGGATGCCGGCGGGCTGGATGAATCCTGGCGCCAGCAGCCCGGCACTCCGGTCTACGCGGCGAACTTGGATGCTGAAGGCGTAAAACGCGCCTTGTCCGAAGCGAAACAAGAACGCTCTCCAGAATGGCGCGCTACAGCGAGTAGCCCAGGTAGCTTTGGGGCGCCCGCCTGATCCAGTTCGCCCTGTCGCGCCAGACGCTAAGCGCCCGGGCAGATGTGTACCGGACACATGGCTCAGCAAGTTCTAAGTCGCGGGATCTGCTGCGACACGAATGTAAAGAGCTAAATCGTTGCTCATGCGAATGGGATCTTTGCGGGCGGGCAGTCGTACTGTCAGAGATCCAAACTCTGCCTGCCTGGGCTCGGGTATGCCGATGTCCCAGGGCACGCTAGGACCCAAACAGGTTTTGGGAGCGCTTAGTTATACAACGTCGGACCCGATAAGCCTGCTGGGAGTTGGATTAGATGGCGATAGCTCTCCGCGAATGATTGCGTTCCAGGCGCGGCTCGAATTCTGATTTGTCCGCGACCAGCGGTGCTCGCCTGGCTAGTATGCAGGAGGGTCCGCTTGGCGTGCGCGGCACCTCCTTCTTCAAGACAACATTGCTGTTACTTGACGCGAATCCCGATCTTCAAAACACCATGTTCGCGCGATTCAAAAAGCTTATAGGCCTTCAAAATGTTTTCAAGATCGAAAGTATGAGTTAGTAATGGGCGCAGGTTGATTCGCTTTGTCTCGACAAGACGCATAAGGCGGTGCATGCGCTCTTTCCCTCCCGGACAAAGTGTCGTGACAATTGTTTGATCCGCCAAACCGGCGTGAAAGCCTTCCAGCGGAATGGACAAGTGCCCCGAATAGACACCCACGCTCGACAGAATCCCGCCGGGCGCCAGAACTCTTAAAGCATTTTCAAATGTCGTCTGTACCCCGAGCGCTTCAATGGCGACATCGACACCTCTGCCGTTCGTCTTATCCATAATCTCTTTCACTGGATCGGGATCGGCGCTCAATGTCACCGTGGCGCCAAACTGGACTGACATTTTCAGGCGGCCCGGATCTGTATCGATCGCAAAAATCTCTGAGGCGCCCATCAAGCGAGCCCCCAGCGTCGCACATAATCCTATCGGGCCCTGCGCAAAAACCGCAACGGTGTCCCCTAACCGAATCCTTCCGCTTTCGGCGGCGCTAAAGCCAGTCGAGGCGATATCGGCGAGCAGAATGACATCTTCGTCAGCAAGACTATCGGGAATCGCAGCTAGATTTGCCTGTGCGAACGGCACACGGAAATATTCGGCTTGCACGCCGTCGATTGTGTTTCCCAGTCGCCAACCGCCAAGCGGACCGCCACACTGCGAGGTATGGCCCCTTAGGCACGGCTCACACTGGCCACAAGGGGTAATGGCCCCGACCAGCACTCGCTGTCCAACTTGGTATCCGGTAACGCCCGCGCCAAGTTCGTGAATTGTGCCGACAGCCTCGTGACCAATCGTGAGGCCGGATTTCACCGGATATTCACCCCGGATAATGTGAATGTCCGTTCCGCAAATTGTGGTCAGGCGTACCTTGACGATAGCGTCGCCCGGGCCAGCTTTTGGAATCGGCTTCTCCTCCAGTTGGAACTGCTTTGGGCCACGAAACACGACAGCTTTCATCATGCCGCGAGCCAAATGCTCCGCAGTGCTTTTTTCCGATTCTAGAATTGGCATTCTCTCTGTGTCCTTTCTGTAAAACAGAACGTCTGCATTCGTGAGACCGTTGCTTATCTTTGAGGCGATGCGGAAAGTTTAGACCTTTTTGGGCAATAGGAACAGGCGGATCGTGCGTACTATGGCGCTGCCGTGGGTTATTCAACGCAATCTCGATGGTTGAAGCACACCGAAAAGTTTTGGCGATTGCGGTATTTGAGAGTGAACCCGGCACATTCCTTAGGTAAGAACCCGGTTCGCGGTTGTTTGGCAGTACGGATGCCGCATGTCGAGCGAACACTGCTGGGCCGTCGAGAGTAGCTTTGCAAGCACCGCGTTGTTATGGCTGCAGTACGGAATTAGACTTTGCCCGGAAACTCGCCAGCGGCGGTGCCACTCTCACCTATTGGAGGTAAAGCGGTAGTTCCGCTCACAAATGGAAGCCTTGTCCGAATTCGAATCAGACCGAACGGGCCACGCTAAACGTGGCCTAAGCGTCTTTTTTTCCCCGAAATCGGTAGCCGTGATCGGCGCCACGGAGAAAGCCGGGCACGTGGGAAGGGCGATTCTTTGGAACCTCATTAGCAGCCCGTTTGGCGGAACAGTGTATCCCGTGAATCCCAAGCGAGCCGCGGTGCTCGGAATCAGGGCTTACTCGTCCATTGCCGCCGTTCCGGAGCTTGTCGATCTGGCCATCCTGGTGACACCCGCCGAATCCGTGCCGCAGGTGATGCGCGAATGCGCCGCTGCCGGTGTTATAGGAGCCGTGATCATCTCCGCCGGTTTTCGCGAGACTGGCCCTCGCGGCTTGGAGTTGGAGCGAGACACACTGGCAATTGCGCGAGAAGCCGGCATCCGGGTGATCGGCCCGAACTGCCTCGGCGTGATGTGCCCGGTCAGCGGGTTGAATGCGACTTTTGCTTCGAACATTGCGCAGCCCGGGACGGTAGCACTTATCAGTCAGAGCGGGGCAATCTGCACGGCTTTGCTCGATTGGAGTCTGCGAGAACAAGTAGGTTTCAGTGCAGTTGTTTCCGTGGGATCGATGCTCGACGTCGGCTGGGGCGCCTTAATCGACTATCTGGGGAGCGATCCTCATACCCGCAGCATTGTGATCTATATGGAATCGATCGGAGATGCCCGTTCATTCCTTTCGGCAGCGCGTGAAGTTGCATTGAGCAAGCCGATCCTGGTTATCAAAGCCGGTAGAACGGAATTGGCGGCGAAAGCCGCAGCTTCTCACACGGGCTCACTCGTGGGTAGCGATTCCGTGCTGGATGCCGCGTTTCGCCGTGTCGGAGTCCTCCGCATCAACGAACTAAGTGACGTTTTCAACATGACGGAGGTTCTTGCCCGCCAGCGAAACCCATCCGGTCCGCACCTCACAATCGTCACGAATGCCGGCGGTCCCGGCGTTTTAGCGACGGATGCTCTTATCAGCCTTGGCGCGGAACCTTCGAGTCTGGCCGCCGAAACGGTTCAAGCATTGAACAAAGTATTGCCACCGCATTGGAGTCATGGAAATCCAATCGACATCATCGGCGATGCCGGTCCGGAGCGCTACGAGCAGGCTGTCCGAATCGCCGCTGACGATCCCAATACGGACGGCGTGCTGGTCATCATGACGCCGCAATCGATGAGCGACCCCGTTGAAATCGCGAAGAAGCTGGCTCCATTTGCATCGCGAAAGGGCAAGCCGATTCTGGCTAGCTGGATGGGGGGCGAGAAGGCGAGCGAAGGAGAAGTTGTTCTGAATCGCGAGGGAATTCCGACCTTTCTGTTCCCCGATGCGGCCGTTCGGGCGTTCCACTATATGTGGCGCTATAGCGATAACCTGCGAGCGCTTTACGAAACGCCGGCAGTCACAAACGGCGATTCGCAGGCGAGGGACTCGGCAACACATCTGATTGAGAGCGTCCGCCGAAGCGGCCGCACACTCCTGACCGAATTTGAATCGAAACGACTGCTAGCGTACTACGGAATTCCGACGGTTGAAACACGCCTGGCCGCAACGGAAGACGAAGCAACCCAAATCTCGAATTCTTTGGGTTATCCGGTCGCGGTCAAGCTCAATTCGTTTACCGTCACTCATAAAACCGACGTAGGTGGCGTGAAGCTCTCGCTTTATGATGCATCGTCCGTTCGCACCGCTTATCGCGAAATCGAGAGCGCGGTTGCCGCAAAGTTGGGCGCGGAACACTTCAACGGCGTGACAATCCAACCCATGGCTTCCGCCGAAGGGTATGAACTGATCCTTGGTTCCACAATCGATCCACAATTCGGGCCCGTGCTTTTGTTTGGCGCGGGAGGACAGCTTGTGGAAGTTTTCCAGGACCGGGCTCTCGCTTTGCCCCCGCTAAACACGACGCTCGCGCGGCGATTGATCGAGCAGACTCGAATTTTCAGAGCGCTAAAGGGTGTCCGGGGCCGCGACCCGGTGGATGTTCCGGCGTTGGAACATCTTCTTGTCCGGTTCAGCGAGCTTGTCCTGGAGCAGAAGTGGATTCGTGAGATTGACATCAACCCTCTTTTGGCCTCTCCAGAAGCATTGCTGGCGCTGGATGCGCGCGTCGTTGTCTATGACCAAGAAGCAAATCCGTCGGAGATTCCAAAGCCGGCGATTCGCCCCTATCCATCAAAGTATGTCGAACAGCTCACCTTGCAGAATGGCGAACTACTTCAGATCCGCCCCATTCGTCCCGATGACGAGCCGGAATTTGTCCGGTTTCATACGACCTTATCGGATGAGAGTGTCTACCATCGATACTTTTTCTTCATGAATTTGGAAAGCCGTATCCGGCACGAACGGCTTACCCAAATGTGCTTCATTGATTACGACCGGCAAATGGCCTTAGTCGCAGAACGCCCTGGCGAACCTGGTCACCCCGGCGAAATCATCGGTGTGGGCAGGCTAATCAAGGACTCTGGAGGCGATCAGGCCGAGGTAGCCGTGCTGGTGAGCGATGCCTTCCAGAATCGCGGTATCGGAAGCTTGTTGGTCCAGCGCCTAATCGAGTTCGCGAGAGATGAAAAGCTGGGGTTGTTAACAGCGTCCTTTCTGGCGGAAAACGAGCCGATCGCGCGGCTTTTCAAAAGCCAAGGCTTTGCTATCAGCGACGGAAGTGACCCCGAAGTTCGACAGGCCGAATTGCGGCTGTAAGCCGGGAGGACCGCCTGGGTGAGATTGCTCAGCTTGGATTCATGTGGAGCGGGATCGACCCGGCAGATTCGGATAAAGGTGTGGATACATTCCAATTTTTGGGAGAGAGGTGAGCGTCGAGGACAGAATGCATACAGCGACTGAGACAAATCTTTTTCCGGATAACCCGTGCGCCAACGCGCTGACTGAGCTTGCGCTAAACATGCGATGGTCTTGGAACCATTCCGCGGACGAACTATGGAACGAGTTGGACGCTGGGCTTTGGGAGTTGACTGGGAACCCCTGGGTAATGCTCCAAACCGTATCGCGGGAGAAGTTACGGACAGTAACATCGGATGCGCGGTTTCAGGAAAAGCTTGGCCGCCTCCTTCAAGCAAAAAGACAGCACGAACGGACTCCTGGCTGGTTTCAGAAGGAGTATGCCAAGCCACCGCTCACGGCCGTCGCGTACTTCAGTCTGGAATTCATGCTGAGCGATGCGCTCCCAATCTATTCGGGCGGCCTCGGTAACGTTGCAGGAGACCAACTAAAGGCTGCGAGCGATCTCGGCGTTCCGGTAATCGGCGTGAGCCTGCTTTACCAAGTGGGCTATTTTCGCCAGCATATCGATGCAGAAGGCAGGCAGCAAGCGATTTATCCCTTCAATGATCCTGGACAGCTACCCATCCGGCCCGTACGGCAAACGAATGGCGAGTGGTTGCGTATCGCAGTCGAAATGCCGGGTCCAAAGTTATGGCCTCGCACGTGGGAGGTTGAGGTTGGCCGGACGAAACTTTACCTTCTGGATACGAACGACCCGGCTAACTTACCGGAATACCGCGGCATCACAAGCGAGTTGTACGGAGGCGGACCGGAATTACGAATCAGTCAGGAGCGGGTGTTGGGAATTGGTGGATGGCGGCTGCTCCGTGCCCTTGGGATTAACGCGGAAGTCTGTCACCTCAATGAGGGCCACGCGGCATTTGTGGTTCTGGAGCGAGCGCGCAGCTACATGGCTGAGACACAACAGCCTTTCGATCTCGCTCTCAAGGTTACCCGCGCCGGCAATCTCTTCACGACACACACGCCGGTAGCAGCAGGATTCGACCGCTTTGCCCCGGAACTGGTCGACCAATACTTCCGGGGCTACGCGCAAGAGACATTGGGTGTATCGATGCGAGAGTTACTAGCCTTAGGCCGTCAGAATCCGGACGACGCATCTGAGCCGTTCAGCATGGCTTATCTCGCCATGCGCGGCAGTGGGGCTATCAATGGAGTTAGCCGCCTGCACGGTGAAGTGAGCCGCCGCATTTTCCAAATTCTCTTTCCCCGCTGGCCGCAAGCGGAAGTGCCGGTCGGCCATGTCACGAACGGTGTTCACGCTCCTATCTGGGATTCGGTCGAGGCCGACGAGTTGTGGACAGCCGCGTGCGGAAAGGATCGTTGGATCGGAGATCTCGCGCGGATCGAAGACAATCTAGCGCAACCAACAGCCGCACAGCTTTGGGCGATGCGTACGAGCGCACGGAAATCTCTGGTCGAATACGTTAGAAAGCGGCTGTCCCGGCAAATGGCGAGGATCGGCGCATCTGCGGAAGAGATCGGCAAAATCGGACAGACCTTTGATCCGAATACGCTCACGCTCGGATTCGCACGCCGGTTCGCAACTTACAAGCGCCCGAATTTGCTGTTGCACGATCCCGATCGGCTCCGGGCGATCCTCGCCAATAAAAAGCGGCCCGTTCAGCTCATCCTCGCCGGGAAGGCGCATCCACAAGATGCGCTTGGCCAGGAGATGATCCGGCAGTGGATCGAATTCATCCGCCACACGCCGGCCCGATCACAAGCCGTTTTTCTGAGCGACTATGACATGGGCGTTACGGAGCATCTGATTCAAGGAGTCGACTTATGGCTGAATACGCCGCGCCGCCCCTGGGAGGCATGCGGCACGAGCGGGATGAAGGTGCTGGTGAATGGGGGTTTGAATCTTTCCGTGCTCGACGGCTGGTGGGCTGAGGCGTACTCGCCCGGGGTGGGTTGGGCTCTCGGCGACGGGCAGGAACATGGCGACGATCCCGCCGGGGACGCGGCCGAAGCCGATCGGCTATACACATTACTGGAGCACGAAGTGATTCCGGAGTTCTATGATCGCGACGAATCCGGCATTCCGGCTCGCTGGATCCATCGAATGAGGGAGAGCATGGGCTGCCTGACCCCGGCGTTCTCTGCCAATCGAGCGGTCCGCGAATACACGGAGAAGCATTACATCCCGCTCGCAACTGCTTATCGCCAGCGGAGTTCTGATGGAAATAAGGCCGCAATCGACCTACTGAAGTGGGCCCAGGGACTTCGTGTGCTTTGGCCTAAACTGCGCTTCGGCCCTTTGCGGATTGAAGTCGAAGGAGATCGGACCCTTTTTGATGTTCAGGTGTATCTTGACGAGTTAGATCGTGATGCAATCCGCGTCGAGTTGTACGCGGATGCGGTTGAGGGAGGCGAACCGATCCGGCAGGAGATGATGCGTGGAGAATCGCTCATCGCCGCGGGAAACGCCTATCACTACTCAGCGTCAGTTCCCGCGAGCCGCCCGTCCGGCGACTTTACGCCAAGAATCATTCCCTGTCACCCAGACGCCTTCATCCCCCTGGAATCGGCGCAGATTCTTTGGTATCGATGACGGCAAGATTCAGCTGATCCTCAAAAGCGGATACGATGGCATGTAATACGCCAGAGCGGAAGTTCGATGGAAGTCAAACAGTTCGGGAGCAGCGCCAGTAAAGGGATATCATGCCTTCGACTGCACAAAGGCCTGATTCAGCACAGGCCAGGGCCGCCAACAAAAATGGCGTGCGGCGACGAAGCCGTCTCTTGCTCGCGCGCGGCTGGTCCTATCCGAAAGAGACTTGGATCGCGGTCGCTGCCATCCTCGGCATCGGCTCCTATCTCGTCTGCAGATATGTTTTTTCTTACGCCATCTACTCTCATTGGATTCTAATTGCTGTTCTCATTTCCGGCGGCGTCCCGCTTCTTATCGATTTAACGAAGAACGCGTTTGGAGGTGAGTTCGGATCAGATTTCCTCGCGGGCCTGTCGATTATCACATCCGCCGTCATAGGCGAATATCTCGCCGGCTCTATCGTTGTGCTGATGCTTTCTGGCGGGAATGCACTGGAGCAGTACGTGAGCCGTCGAGCATCGAGCGTATTAGGCGCGCTTGCCAAACGCCTGCCTAGCATCGCCCACCGCCGCACCGGCTCACAAATCACTGATGTCAGTCTCGCAGAAGTGCAGGTGGGCGACATACTCGTGTTGTTTCCCCACGAGATCTGCCCCGTCGATGGAGTGGTCATTGAGGGTGGTGGAAGCATGGATGAGTCCTACCTGACCGGCGAGCCCTACTCTATCTCAAAGGCCGTTGGCGCAGAAGTCTTGTCTGGCGCTGTAAACGGCGATACGGCTCTAAGTATTAGGGCAACTAAGTTACCGAAGGATTCGCGATACACGCGAATTGTCCAGGTGATGCGCGAAGCAGAGACAAACCGACCTCGCTTCCGCAGGATTGCCGACCGGCTCGGCGCCTGGTATACGCTGCTGGCGATCGTTGTGGCTGTCGCCGGTTGGATTGTGGGCCGGGACGTGACGCGCTTCCTTTCGGTCCTGGTCATTGCAACGCCTTGTCCGTTGTTGTTGGCCATCCCCGTCACGATTATCGGCGCCATCTCGATCGCGGCTGCTCGTGGAATTATCATCAAGGACCCAGCGATGCTTGAACGTATTTCGCAATGCCAGACGATGATCTTCGACAAAACGGGCACACTCACCTATGGCAAACCAGCGCTGACAAATATCGTCAGTGCGCCGGGAATAACCGTCCGAGAGGCGATTCGGATCGCCGCTAGCGTCGAGCAA
>JAICLJ010000293.1 GCA_025927575.1 Bryobacteraceae bacterium
CGCGGTGCGACCGTGACGAACAGCAACGGCGCGGTGCACCTGACGGATGTGAGCGGCGACTCGTTGGTGAACAATTCGTTTGGCGAAGTGACTGTTGCTGGGCTGCAAGGAAATATGTCTGTGAATAACTCGAACGGAAAAGTGGATGCCAACAACATAAAGGGCGCGGCAACGCTGAACACGAGCTTCAGCAGCGTACATTTTTCGAACGTAGGAGGCGCCGTGAGGGTAACGGCAACGAACTCCTCCGTGGAAGGACATAACGCTGGACCATTGAATCTGGACACCTCGTTCGGCGCTGTCAACGTGGGCGAGATCCGCGGAACCGCCGAAATTAAAGGCAGCAACGGAGCCGTCACGGTAGCCAATATCAGCGGCCAGACAAATATCCGCAACAGCTTCGGCTTGGTTCGAGCTGAAAGCACCGGCCCGCTAACGGTGCACAATTCCAACGCCGGCGTGAAAGCGTCGGATGTTCGCGGCGACGCAATTGTTGATACGAGTTTTGGCGCGGTGCTGCTGGACGGCGTCACCGGAGCGATTACGGTTGGCAACCAGAACGGCGCCGTCGAAGTGACTTCGACGGCAAAAGGCGCCTGCCGGCCAATCGAAATTCATACTTCGTTTTCAGCGATTCGGTTGCATTTGCCCGGCGACGCCAGCTATCGCTTGTCCGCCAAAACATCCTTTGGTAAAATTTCGTCCGCATTGCCGATCAGCACGTCAGGAAGTCTTTCGTCGGATTCCATTTCCGGAACCATTGGCCACGGGCAATGCGAACTGCGCCTGACGAACAACAACGGCGACATGTCGATCCTGAACCACTGATCTTTCGCGCTACATGTAAATGCCGCCGTTTACGTCGAGCACGTGCCCGGTGATGAAGCCGGCTTCTTCGCTCACAAGAAACTTCACGGCGTGCGCGACGTCGTCAGGCGTTCCGATTCGCCGGAGCGGCGTGTTTGCCACCATCTTGTCGCGAAGTTCCTGCGACAAAACCTGTGTCATCTCGCTTTCAATGAACCCCGGAGCGATCGCATTCACCGTAATGTTGCGGCTGCCCACCTCGTGCGCCAGAGACTTCGTGAGCCCGATGAGCCCGGCCTTCGATGCCACATAATTAGCCTGGCCGGCATTGCCCATTTCGCCCACAACCGACGAGATGTTCACAATTCTGCCCCACCGTTCGCGCATCATGGCGGGAAGCACTTGCTGGATCGCATAAAAGGCTCCGCTGAGATTTGTCGCCAGCACTCGCTCCCAATCGGCGGGTTTCATGCGGACCGCCAGGCCGTCTTTCGTGATGCCGGCGTTGTTAATCAGAATGTCGATGCGGCCGAAGTCTTTCGCGGCGGCTGTCATCGCATTCGCAACCGACTCCTGGAACGCCATGTCGATCGCTATCGCATCCGCCTGGCCTCCGGCGTCGACTATTTCCCGGGCAAATTCCTGAAGCTTCTCCAAGTTTCGAGAAGCGAGGACAACGCGATATCCGGAACTAGCGAGCAATTTCGCGCATGCGCGGCCGATCCCCCGGCTCGCGCCAGTCACCAGAGCAGTTTTCATAAATCATACTCATGATAATGGGTGTAGCGAATCACAATGCCATTCGACGATCTGCGTAGTTTCCTCCGTGCGCTCGAAAAGAAGAATGAACTGGTCCGCGTTCCATTCGAGGTCGATCCTCATTTGGAAATTACAGAGTTTGCCGATCGCGGCGTAAAATCCGGCGCCCCTGCCTTGCTCTTCGAATCTCCCAAAGGGTCAACGGTGCCGGCAGCGATCAACCTGTTCGCCAGTATGCGCCGCATGGAACTGGCGCTGGGCGTCAAAAGTATCGAAGAGATTGCGACACGCATCTCGGGTTTCCTTCAGATGCAAAAGCCTGAAGGATTTATAGACAAGCTGAAGATGCTGCCGAAATTGGCAGAAATCAGCTCGGCATTCCCGAAAATCGTTTCGAACGGGCCCTGTAAAGAGGTGATTCGCCGTTCTGACTTTTCACTCGACTATTTCCCAATCCTCCACTGTTGGCCGGCCGACGGCGGACGCTTCATTACTCTGCCGATGGTGTTCTCACGCAATCCGGAAACCGGCAAGCGCAACTGCGGCATGTACCGCTTGCAGGTCTACGACGGCCAGACGACCGGCATGCACTGGCAGAAACATAAGCAAGGCGCCGAGCACTTCCGGCGGCTTGCAGCGGCTGGGAAAGAAACGCGAATGCCAGTGGCGGTTGCAATTGGCTCCGACCCGGCGACCATGTATTCGGCGATTCTCCCCCTGCCGCCGGAAATCGATGAGATGGTATTCGCTGGCTTCCTGCGCGGGAAAGCGGTGGAGATGGTGAAGTGCGAGACCTCCGAGCTTGAAGTGCCGGCGAACTCCGAAATCGTTCTCGAAGGTTACGTGGAAATCGACGAGATGCGCCGCGAGGGGCCCTTCGGCGATCATACGGGATTTTATTCGCTGGACGACGACTATCCCGTCTTTCACATCGAGTGCATCACGCATCGGAAGAAACCGATTTACGCAACGACCATCGTAGGGCCGCCCCCGATGGAAGATTTCTACATGGGTAAGGCGATAGAGCGAATTTTCCTCCCGCTCATGCGAATGCAGCTTCCCGAAGTCCGGGATATTTGCATGCCGGCCGAAGGCGTGTTCCACAATCTGATCCTGGTCTCGATGCGCAAGTCATATCCGGGCCATGCACGCAAAGTGATGCACGCCATTTGGGGCCTGGGGCAGGCTATGTTCAGCAAAGTGATCGTCGTTGTCGACGAAGATGTTGACGTGCAGAACGTCTCCGAAACGGCTTGGAAGGCACTGAACAATATCGATCCACAGCGGGATATCGAGTTCTCCATGGGACCGATCGATTCACTCGACCATTCAAGCCGGCTGCCGAATTATGGTTCTAAGATGGGGATCGACGCCACGGCGAAATGGCAATCCGAGGGCTTCACGCGGCGCTGGCCAGCGGTCATTGAAATGTCGGCTGATGTGAAGCAGCGCGTGGACGATCTTTGGAAACGCGCGGGTCTTCATCGCCGTTCGTAATGGAGCGAGTCCCCTATATGGCCACAACCGGGGCCGCGGCCTATGACGGTTTGCGATTGCCGGTCAGCATCCTCCTTGATAATGTACGCAGCATGTATAACGTCGGTGCATTCTTTCGTACTGCCGACGGAGTTGGCATTGAGCGTCTGTACTTGAGCGGGATTACGGCGCGTCCCCCGCATAAAGGCATAAAAAAGACGGCGCTAGGCTCAGAGGAACGAGTCTGCTGGAGCGCCCTCGACGATCCGGCCGGGACTGTCGCGCGCTTGCGCCAAGCCGGCCACGAAATCGCTGCTATCGAGACCAGCGTCCCTGCCGTCGATATCTTCGACTGGCGCCCGGAATTTCCGATTTGCGTACTATTCGGTCATGAGGTGGACGGACTTTCCCGTCCGCTACTCGATCTCGCCGACACGCACGTTCGTATTCCGATGCTGGGAATGAAACATTCGTTGAACGTCGCAAGCGCCGGCGCGGTGGTTATGTACGAGTTGCTGAGGAAGTACAGAGCACTTTGCCGCTAGGTGGTCGAATTAGTGCTCAATGCGCTCGTTCAGATAAAGCATTTTGACTAGCACCAATCCGGCTGCCGCCAGCGGAGTAGCAAGAGCGACGCCAAGAAAACCCGTGATGATCCACATGAAGAGTTGAGCTAACACCGTGAGCACTGGAGGAAGGCGCACGGCTCGCCGTTGCACCAGAGGGGTAAGTATGTAGCCTTCCAAGCCGTGTATCACCAGATAGAGAACGATGACATAAATCATCGTTGTCGGACTTTGGCGCAGCGCAATCAAAATAGCGGGAATTTCAGACAAAAGCGCCCCGATATAAGGAACAAAAATCATGACACCGGTCAACAGGCCAAGAGTAAACGCTAGCGGCACTCCCAGGAGCCAAAGCGAGATCATGGTCGCGACTCCCAGCACCGACATCGGAACCAGTTGGCCGAGCACCCACCACCGCAGTGTATGAATGACCTCTTTAAGCACTTCTTCCGCGCGAGAGCGGCGTCCTGTTGGAATCAGCAGCAGAAGACCACGTTCGTATGTGCGA